>JBEGTL010000672.1:0-4543 GCA_041179425.1 Pseudomonadota bacterium
AGGGAGGCTGGTCCCGCCGCGCGTTCACGCAGCAGCTCGCACAGCTGCTCTAGCCTGCGAAAGTCGAAGTCGGTCATGACGATGGGATGGTTCGCCTGCGGCACGGTCTTGCTCCTGTCTGCCGCGCGCGACGTCACGCCCGAGGCGGAGTCGCGTAGCTGGCTTCATGGGTATCAACAGGCGGGACACGACTCTATTCCGCGGTACAACGCCGCATGTCCACCATCACCCTCAACATCTTCGACTACAACTACTCGTCTTGGTCCATGCGTGCCGGTGTGGTTCTGCGCCTGTCTGGGCTGCCCTTTCACGAGCGCCGCTTCAACCTCGACGACGCCACACGGCAAAACATCGGTAAGGTCTCGGCGTCGCGATTGTTGCCCGCAATTCAGGACGGCGAGCTGCAGGTGTGGGACTCGCTCGCCATCGCCGAGTACGTGGCCGAGCTGGTGCCCGAGCGTCTGCTCTGGCCGCGCGACAGAGCAGCTCGTGCGGTCGCGCGCTCGGCCAGCGCAGAGATGCACGCGGGCTTCGCGGCACTGCGCAACTTGCTCACCATGAACATCCGTGCGCACTACCCGCGCTTCCCGCGTCCTCTGGACGTCGAGCGCAACGTCGACCGCATCAAAGAGCTGTGGACCCAGCTGCGTCAGCGCTTCGCCAGCGACGGTGACTTCTTGTGCGGCGAGTTCGGCATCGTCGACGCCATGTTTGCGCCGGTGGTCACGCGTTTTCGTACCTACGACGTCAAGCTCGACGGCGTGTGCGAGCGCTACGCACAGTCCGTGCTCTCGTTTCCTGCCGTTGCGAGCTGGCTCGCCGAAGCGGACAAAGACACGTTCCACGTGCCGGCGTACGACTACTTCGTCGATCGCTGAGCGCCCCCGCCGGTCACCGACTGGTCATGGTTTGGTACTTCGACGTTGAGGTCCCGCCCCGCAAAGCTGGCAAGCACAAACAAGTCGCGTCTGACGCGACGTTGCCAGCTGAGAAGACGAGGCGAGCTCATGAACCAGACAAGACGGCGTTGGTATCTGACAGGGGTTGGCCTGTGCGCACTCGTGACCGGCGCAGGGTGTGCAGACGTCGACGAGCCGAGTCATGGCCAGCGGGTGCGTGCGCCCGTCCACGCGAGGGTAGATTCCGCGGAGGGCAGCGACGACGCCCTCTGGCCCGAAGGTGAGCCCCTGTCTCCGGAGGCGATTCAGCAGGCGGATTCTAGCTCACAGAGCGTCGAGTCGGACACCAGCACCGCCGCCGATTGCTCGGGTGCACGCGGCGAAGTGATTGCGGACGTCGTCACCATCGCCGTCGGTACGGCTCACCCGGGCGCTCCTACGAAAGGCGACGCGATCCAGCTCGCGCTCACCATCGAGAACCGCGGCACGGGCGTCGCGCACGCGCGGATCACGCCGCGGCTCGATAGTCAGCGCTTCAGCGACTACACCGGCGTGCCCGTGGGGACCAAGGAGGTGACACTCTGCCCAGGCACCACAAAAGTCGTGATCGAAGGGGGCCCCTTCCTCACCAACCCGGACAACGGCAAACGCTACGCGCTCGGCTCGGGCGGCTACACCGTCAGCAGCGTGCAGATCGAGATCGACGGACAGCCGACCGTGTCCGACCGTCAGTACTTGGGCGCGACCTTCAACGTCGGGACGAGCAACGCGCTCTTGGTTCCCGTGGTGTACGACCCGCGCTACCTGAGTCAGATCACCGGCAACACCAGCACCAGCCCAGAGGCCTACCTCGAAGCAGCATTCGCGCGTCCCAATGAGGTCTTTACGCCCAGCGGCAGTGACCCAGACGGGGCCGGCACCTACCAGAGCTTCTCGCGCGGCTTCGATCAGATGATGAACGTGCGGCACCTGTTCCACGCCTTCCCGTCCACGGTGAGCCAGCCCGTCGGCGCAGGTTGGTGCGAGGGCGCAGCGGACGCGGCAAAAATCGCCCTCAACATGGCATCCGCCTGGAACACGCAGCCAGCAGAGACGCGCCCCGAGCGGCACGGCTTCGACTACCTGCTCGCGCTCACGCCCGACCTCGCAGGTGGCGTCGCTTGCTCGTGGCTCGACGTGCAGGTCAGCGGACTCATCAACCGCGACTACGATCGCCAGCAGATCGTCGCCGTGCACGAGACCGGCCATCTCTTTGGCGCGCCCCATTGTGACGACGTCGGAGACGGTGCCGGCGGTCCACTGCAGGGCTACGTGATGTGCTCGGGCGAGAAGCATCCGCGCTACCCGGCGCAGTTCGTGTGGCACGCGACGTCGCGTAACCAGATGAAGCCGCACTGGGATTGACGCTGACGAAGGTCAGCGCGCTGCAAAAAAAGCCGCGAGGCCGTCGAGCGTGCTGGTCCAGCCCTGCTCGTGGCCGCGCGCGGACTCCTCGTTGCGTAGCTGTGCGTGCGTGAGCGTGACCAGGGTGCCGCCGTCGCTGTCGGCAAACTCTACCGTGACCAACGTATCGACGGCCTCAGGCTCTTGCCAGCGATGGCTGAACACCAGCTTCGAGCTGGGTGTGAGTGCACGCCACGCTTGTAGTTGGTGCGCGTGTCGGCAGGCGTGGCGAGCGGACCGATGCCGCGGCGCTCTTTCATCGCCTTGAGGTCGCCCCCCGCGCAGAAGGCAGTGCCGCTGCCGGTGAGGATGGCCACGCTGACCTCAGAGTCGTCGTCGGCGCGCCGCAGGAGCTCGACCAAGGTCGCGCAGTCTTCGTGCGACGCGATGGCGTTGCGGCTGTCCGGCCGGTTCAGGGTGATCACGACGACTCGGCCAGACTTTTCGTAGGTCGCGAACGCAGCACTCATCGGGGGCTCCTCTCGGCTAGCTGCGCCCCGGCCTAGCTCGGAACCTCCCACCGATCGAGCCACGCCCGGCACGGGTCGACCCGCTGTTCACTCTTCGCCGATGATCGACACGATGGTGGTGCCCATCACCTTCCACATGAGCACCCCGCCGACGGCAATGCAGGTCAGCAGCACGATGAACTCGACCGTGGCCAGCCCGCGTCGAGCGCCACGAAGTGCGCTGCGCCCACGTCGACGGTTTGCGCGCGCGCCGAGCCACCGCGCACTTGGCTCAGCGACGACGACGCCTGTGCGCTTTACAGCTCGCGGCACTGTTCTCTCCGATGCGGCTGCGTGCGCACGCAGGTCTCGATCAGCCGCCGACGCAGGATGCGCGCGAGCTCGGCGTAGACGCGCTGCTTGGGGTGCGCCTGGGCCAGCAACAGGTACTCCGCGTGCGCCTCTTTGTACTTGCCGTTGATGTACAGCGTGGCGGCGCTGCGCTCGGTGACCCCGCCCTGCGCAGCCGCGGGCTCGGCAGGTCGTGCAGGCTCGGGCTGCGGTGGAGGCGCCGCGGCTACCTCCTCCTCCGCGTCCTCCTCCGCCCGCGCTTCGTGGCGCGACTCATGGTGGCGTCGCTCGTGGCGGGCCGCGCGCCGTCGGTCGGACGCCGTCTCGGGCGCTGGACTCCCGACCCCACTGCGCTCGACTTCGCGGCCGCTGGGAAGCGGGGCTTGGTCGCGCGGCGGCGGCTCGGCCGCGACGTCTGGCTCGCGGGCAACTGCCTCGGGCGCGGCGAGCTGACGGCGGGCGACGGGCTCGGCAGCACCCTCTGCGCGGTCCGCCGCCGGCCCCGTCTGCTCACGCTGCGCACCCGGGCGCGGGTCTTCATCGCGCGAGCGAGCAGGAGCGCGCGGGTCTTCATCGCGCGAGCGAACATTGGACACTTGCGCCGCGACCAGCTCGGGCGCCGTGCGAGTGGACTTGATGTAGAGCGCCCCGCCGCACAACGTGACCGCCACCGCGCAGGCACCGATCAGCAGCTTGCTCGGAGCGGGCTTGCGTCCGACCGACAGGCCTTTGCCGGCGGCCCAACGCGAGGCAGAGCCGTCGCTGTCGCCTGCATCGTCGAGGTCGGGGTCGCGGGAGACACGCCAGCGCGACGACGAGTCGCTGCCGTCTGCCGGCGTGGGCCAGCCCGACGACGAGTCACCGCCGCGATCGTGCGCCGACCGCTGCTCGGGAGCCTGCACCGCACGGCGCGAAGAGGAGTCGAGGTGGCTGCCAAACTCGGGTAGCTCGACCGACACCTGGTGGAGGTGATGAACATCCATCACCGCCGTCGGGCGCGCGTGCGACGTGACCTGGGCGAGCGCGGGCTGTGTCGTGGGGAGCGGTGCGGATGGCCCGGCCGGATCTGCACGATAGCGCGCAGGGTCGAGGACGGCAGCGTCGTTGCGCGGGTTGACGGTCGGCGGTTGGCGCGCAGGGGGCGGCGTGAGCACCGGTTGAAAGCCCCCCGCATGCCCCGCGTAGTCGTGCGCGCGCGGCGCGGCAGGGGCCTCAGGCACGTACGCGGGCGCCGCGTGGACGGTGCGAGGCGTCTTCTCATAGACGGGCGGAGGAAGGCTGTGCGGCGCCACGTGCGCGTGCGGCGCGGCGTGCTGCGGTGGCGCCGCGTGACTGCTCGGCGGCGACACGTGCACCGGTGGTGCGACCCGCACCTGAGGCGCCACGTGAACGGGCGCCGCG
>JBEGTL010000673.1:0-4533 GCA_041179425.1 Pseudomonadota bacterium
CGAGCTGCCCATGGTCACGGTGCAGCTGCCCATGTACAACGAGCTCTACGTGGCCGAGCGACTGCTCGACAGCATCGCCTTGCTCGACTACCCGCGGGAGCGTCTCGAGCTGCAGGTGCTCGACGATTCCACCGACGAGACCTTCAACATCGTCGCGCGCAAGGTCGCCGAGCTGAAGGCGCGGGGCTTCGACATCACGCACGCGCACCGCACCGACCGCACCGGCTTCAAGGCGGGCGCGCTCGAGCAGGGCATGAAGACGGCCAAGGGCGACTTCCTCATGGTGTTCGACGCCGACTTCGTGCCGACGCCGGGCATTATCCTCAGCCTGATCGCACACTTCACCGATCCCAAGGTGGGCATGGTGCAGGCGCGCTGGGATCACCTCAACCGCGACTACTCCATGCTCACGCGCGCCCAGGCGTTGATGCTCGACGGCCACTTCGTCATCGAGCACATCGCGCGCAACCGCTCCGGCCGCTTCTTCAACTTCAACGGCACGGCGGGCATCTGGCGCAAGACCGCCATCATCGATGCAGGCGGGTGGCAGCACGACACCATCACCGAGGACATGGACCTGTCGTTCCGCGCGCAGATCCGTGGCTGGCGCTTCGTCTACGTGCCCGAGGCCGTCGCGCCGGCCGAGGTGCCCTGTGAGATGAACAGCTTCAAGGGGCAGCAGTTCCGCTGGGCCAAGGGGTCCGCGCAGACCACCAAAAAGATCCTGCCCATGGTGCTGCGAGCCAAGCTACCCCTTCGCGTCAAGGTCGAGGCAGTCTTCCACCTGACCAACAACTTTGCGTACCTGTTCTTGGTGGCGCTGGCGATCCTGCAGCTGCCCAACATGTTGCTGCGCCGCAAGTTCGACAACCCACAGCTCCTGCTCCTCGACGTGCCGCTGTTCATCGCCACCAGCGGGTCCATCATCCTGTTCTATCTGAGCACGCACCACTTCCTCTATCGCAACGTGTGGGACGCGGCCAAGCGCTTGCCGCTGATGATGGCGCTGGGCATCGGGCTGAGCGTCAACAACGCGCACGCGGTGCTCGAGGGCTTGTTCAGCTCCGACGCCGAGTTCGTGCGCACCGCCAAGCACGGCATCACCAGCAACCGGGCCGAGAACTGGAAGAAGCGCAAGTACAAGGCCGGCAAAAACATCGGCACCGTGCTCGAGGTGCTGTTCGGTCTGTACTTCGTGTTCACGATCGGGATGGCGGCCTACACAGGTGCGTGGACCAGCATCCCGTTCCTGGTGCTCTTCATGGTGGGCTTCCTGTACGTCGGATTGCTGTCCCTGTACCAAGCCCGCTGAGCTCCGGGGTGGCACATATCCCCTTCTAGTCTGGGTCGTAAGCGTGCCCGTACACGAGCTCTCGTTCTCGCCGCCCAACGGAGGACGCAAGGAGCAGAGCATCGTGTACGGGCACGGGCACGGGCACGCGTACGCCCCAGAGCCGCGCACTGCGCGGCAGCCGAAGTCTTGGAACGCTTCGACGCCGGCAACCACCCCCAGACCCTGCTAGCATCGGCCCGCGCAGGTTCACTTCCTGCGGTGGAGGGCCGTTTGAAGGGCAGTATCAAGCACGACCTGACCCCCGAGCAGCTGCGCGCCGCGGTGCGCAAGTTCGCTGAGGTCTACGTCCAGCGTTTCGCCGAGTACAAGGCCGACGCCTCGTGGCTCAACGACGACAAGGTCGAGGTCCGGTTCAGGGTGAAGGGGGTCCGGCTCGCTGGGCAGCTCGAGCTCAAGCCGAAGGAGATCGTCCTCGACATGAGCGTCCCCCTCCCGTTCGCCCTGTTCAAGAGCCGGGCTCTGAAGGCGATCGAGGAAGAGGTCACCCCGTGGCTCGTCAAAGCCAAGAACGGCGAGCTGACCTAGTACCTCGGGTCACGGCACCAGGCGCCTGAGGCGCGATGCACGCCGCGGTCGCGGTAGTGCCTCGCACCCCATCAGGTGTCGTGGTTGATCACGCGCGATACGGCGTCGGCCCTTACTTCAGGCCGCGCCGCATGAGCTCGCGCGAATGGTCGAAAGACTGCTGGGGAGACGACAGCGCCGCTGGCGGACCGGCGGCGATGCCTGCTCAGTAGTCTTCGTCGTCGCTACCGCCGTCGTCGTCGTCGCCGGCGGGCGGCGGCTCGGAGTCGCTAGACTCCGCGCTGCTGTCGACCGGAGGAAGCTCGGGAGCTTCTGCGGCGGGCGCCTTCTTGGAGGCTCGCTTCTTGGCGGGCGCCTTCTTTTTGGCGGGTGCCTTCTTGGCCGCGGGTGCCTTGGCTTCCGCCTTGGACGGCTTTACAGCCTTCTTTTTACCGGCTGCTTTGCGGCCGACCGTCTTTGCTGCCTTGGTCGCCTTGGTTGCACCCTTCTTGGCAGCGCCCTTCTTGGCAGCGCCCTTCTTGACGGCGCCCTTCTTCGCCGCCTTCTTCGCGGGTGCCTTCTTGGCGACGCCCTTCTTCGTCGACTTCTTGGCAGGTGCCTTCTTGGCAGCGCCCTTCTTCGACGCGCCCTTCTTCTTCGCAGCTTTCTTCTTCGCGGCCATGTTCTCCTCCGGCAGCCAACGTCTCGGCCCGTGTTCTCGCTCGTCTTGCGCCTAATGCACGGGGAGCTTTCTGTGCTCGTGAACGAAGCGAGCTGAGACGCGCAAGTAAATGTCGAATGCAGCTCGTGTCTCTGTCAACCAAGTAGAGTGAAACGCGCGCGGCGCAAGCGACTCGATGACAGGTCGCGGCGCACGTAAGAGCGTCGCGCGACGATCGAGAGCGCCCCAAAAGCGATCGCGGCGGCGCCGCCGGACGGGGCCATGACCCCTATAAAACAAGCGTAGAAGCGATCTACGCGGCGGCGCCGCCGGCGGCGGTCCGAGATCGTCCAGCGGCCGCGATGGTCGCGTGGCCACGCAGAAAAAAAACTTCGCGCGCGAGCCGCCTCAGCCGCTCGTCTGAGCGCGATACGCGTAGTAGCGCTCGAGCACGCGGTTCACGTAGCGGCGCGTCTCGCCGTACGGAGGCACCCCGTGGTAGCGCTCGACCGCGCCTGCGCCCGCGTTGTAGCTGGCCACCGTCTTCACCAGGTCGCCCTTCCACTGGTTGGCCAAAACGCGCAGAAAACGGGCCCCCCCGAGGATGTTCTGGCGGGGGTCGAAGGGGTCGTCGACGCCCATCTTGTCGGCCGTGAAGGGCATCAGCTGCATCAGCCCCATCGCTCCGTCGACCGAGACGACCTTGGGATCAAAGTCGCTCTCGACGTGCACCACGGCTCTCAGCAGCGCGACCGGCAGTGTGTACAGGCGCGCGGCCTCGAGCAGGTGTGCGTCGTACCGCGAGTAGCGCTCGGGGGAGTGGTCCCGCTGGTCGCTGGGCGTCTTGATGACGCGCGACCTTCGGCCTTCGAAGGCGACCTTGCGCCAGCTCTTGTTGCCCTGAGGTACGTTGGTGTAGTGCGACACGCCCTCGGCATCGACGTACTCGAAGAAGTCGGCGCGGGACGCCCGCGGGGCCCCCGAGACACCTACCGCGAAGAGCCCGACGGCGAGCCCGACGCGAGAGCGAACGAAGGCCGAGCGCAGCCAGCGCCGAGCCGGGGCCCACGCCCGCTCCTGCTCGTACTCGCCGCTGTGCTGCCGGTCGTCCTTCATTCCACTTCGATCGTATGTTGCGCTGGTTGTGCCTGCCAAGGGCGCCCCGCGTGCGACCCCTGCGGGCGGCTCCTGGCTCCCCTCGTCAATCGTCCGGCCCCGCACTACATTCCACGTGGTTTCATCGCTTGCGCTCGGACCGACCGAGCGTCTCGACCCCGGTCGCGCGCGCCGATCCCGCACGTGCCGACCTCGTCCGCTCGCCTGTACAGGCGCAGCCGTACGACCACCCCGGGCTTGGTGTATGCGCATCGACACGGACTATCTCGTCATAGGCAGTGGTATCGCGGGGCTCACGTTCGCGCTCGAGGCTGCGCGCCACGGGCGCGTCACCGTGCTCACCAAGCGCAGCCAGACCGACGCGGCGACCGCCTGGGCCCAGGGTGGCATCGCGGCCGTGCTGGCACCCGACGACACCTTCGACGAGCACACCGCCGACACGCTCACCACCGGCGGCGGCATCTCCCATCGCTCCATCGTCGAGATGGTCGTCGAGGACGCCCCGGCGCGCATCGAAGCGCTGGTCGACCTGGGGACCAGCTTCAGCCCGGCCGGGGCGCCGGGGGGCCACGTGGGTCCTCAGGGGACGGGTCCGTTGGGCGCGCTCGACCTCGCGCGAGAAGGTGGGCACGGCAAGCGCCGCGTGGTGCACGCCGGCGACATCACCGGCGCCGAGGTGCAGCGGGCGCTGCTCGAAGCGGTGCACGCACAGCCCAACATCGAGCTGCGCGAGCATCACATGGCCATCGACCTCATCGACTTGGCGCGCTTTGGTGGGCCACGTCGCATCGTCGGTGCCTACGCACTCGACAACCGTACACACACCGTGGTCTCCATCGTCGCGCACGCCACGGTGCTGGCCACCGGCGGCGCGGGCAAGGTCTACCTCTACACGTCC
>JBEGTL010000674.1:0-4503 GCA_041179425.1 Pseudomonadota bacterium
GCGCGATGAGGCCGCTGCCCGCGTCGTGGTGATGATGCTCGGCGTCGGGGATGCCGGCGACGACGCCGTGCAGCCACTCGCTCCAGAAGTCGGGCAAGTGAGCCCAGGCGGGCATGCCCAGGAAGCCGACCAGCAGCGCACCGACGGCCAGGACCATCAGGGGAACCGTCATCGCCGGCTCGGACTCGTGAGGCTCGGCGTGGCCATGTCCGTGATCATCGTGGCCGTGATCATCGTGGCCGTGTCCATGACCGGCGCCGCCGCGGAACTCCCCCGTGAAGGTGAGAAAGTAGAGGCGGAACATGTAGAAGGCGGTGCCGAATGCGGCCAGCGCAAGCGCGCCGAACACGGCGTAGCCGAGCCATGGCGCGAAGCTGAAGTAGCCGTTCACGGTGAGCGCGCCGTGCAGGATCATGTCTTTGGAGAAGAAGCCGCTGGTGAGCGGCAAGCCTGCAATGGCTGCACAGCTGGCCAAGAACGTGATGTTGGTGCTGGGCATCCACTTCTTCATGCCGCCGAGCGCACCGAGGTCGGCGTCGCCGTGCGCGT
Source organism: Pseudomonadota bacterium (assembly GCA_041179425.1). Lineage (GTDB taxonomy): Bacteria > Myxococcota_A > Polyangia > Polyangiales > DASUME01 > DASUME01. The sequence continues at coordinate 550 of JBEGTL010000674.1, forward strand.
GCACCGCGTGCATCACGCTGCCCGCTCCGAGGAACAGACATGCCTTGAAGAACGCGTGCGTGAAGACGTGGAAGATGCCCGCTTGAAAGGCGCCCACACCGACGGCCGCGAACATGAAGCCGAGCTGACTGACGGTGGAGTACGCCAGCACCTTCTTGAGCTGGTTTTGCACCAACGCGATGGAAGCCGCGACCAGGGCCGTCGTGGTGCCCACCACTGCGATGACACCCATCGCCGTAGGCGACTCGGCAAACACCGGCGACAGACGGCAGCACAGGTACACGCCCGAGGTCACCATGGTCGCCGCGTGGATCAGCGCGGAGACCGGTGTGGGGCCGGCCATGGCGTCCGGCAGCCAGATGTAGAGCGGAATCTGCGCGCTCTTGCCGGTGCAGCCGAGGAACAAGAACAGCGAAGCGAGCGTGGCCACACCGATGGGCAGCGTGAGCAGACCCGAGTGGAACGTGTCGGGCAACGTGGCTGCCTGCCGGTTGATCTCGCTGAACTCGAACGACCCCGTCGCGCCGAGCAGGATGAACATCCCGATCAGCACGCCAAAGTCACCGATGCGGTTGACGATGAACGCCTTCTTGCCGGCGGCAGCGTAGTCGGGGTTCTCGAACCAGAACCCGATCAGCAGGTACGAGCACAGACCCACGCCCTCCCAGCCCACGAACATGAGCGGCAGGTTGCTGGCCAGGATGAGCACGAGCATCGACGCCATGAACAGGTTCAGGTAGGCGAAGAAGCGCGCGAAGCTCGGCTCCTCGCTCATGTACCCGAGGCTGTACACGTGGATGAGCAGACCGATGCCGGTGACCATCACGGTCATCAGCCCGCTCAGCGCGTCCATGGTGAAGCGCACGTTGATGGGCGCGATCCGGCCTGTGTAGACCTCCACGCTGAACCACTCGTACAGGTGCCGCGTGAGCGCGCCCTTCCCGTCCTCTCCGTGCAGCCCGAGCAGCTGCGAGAATGCGTAGAGAGCACAAACGAACGAGAGCGCGACGGCGCCCACCGCGATGGCGGCGACGATCTTTTTGTCTGCTTTGAAGAAGCAGCCGCCGATGCCGTTGAGCACGGCCCCCAGCAACGGGAACAGAACGATCCACGCCAGCGTGAGCTCGTTGAAATTTTCCATGCAGCCCCAGTGATCTGACGAAGACTAGTGTTTGAGCGCGTTGGCCTCGTCCGTGTGAACGGACTTCTTGAGGCGGTAGAGGCTGATCACGATCGCCAGGCCGACCGCAGCTTCGGCTGCGGCCACGGCGATCACGAAAAATGCAAACAGCTGTCCGGCGTGGTTTTGCGGCAACCAGCGATTGAATGCGACCAGCGTGAGGTTGACCGCGTTCAGCATGATCTCGATGGAGACGAGCTGAATGAGCGCATTGCGCCGAGTCAAAAAGCCGATCGAGCCGATGCCGAACAGAAACGCGGAGAGCGCGAGGTAGTGTCCAAGGCCAATCACCGTTGTCCCCTTTTCTACTGACCGCTCGAAGCGGCTGCTGCGAGGTCGCGAGCTTGAGCTGCCTTGAGGCGCTTGCCTTCGTGCAGTGTGCGACCGCGTGCAACCGCAATCGCACCGAGAATCGCGACGAGCAGCAAGATCGAGACGAGCTCGAACGGCACGGCCGCGTCTTTGTAGAGAACGTTGGCCACGCCGCGCACGCCTCCGAACTGCCCGCACTCGGGTACGCCCGGCGGGCAGCTGAGGATGTCGGGGATGGGCGGATTGTAGCTGCCCACGCCCGCCGCGATGGTGATGCCGACGCCCGCCATCACGCAGATGGAGAGCACGCTGGCGATGCCACCGCTGGCGATTCGACTAGGAGCGTCTTGGGTCGGTCCGATCAACATGATGACGAACACGAACAACACGACCACCGCGCCCGCGTACACGATGAGCTGCATGGCAGCCAAGAGGTGCGCGTAGAGCGAGAGGTACAGACAGGCCAGCGAAAGGATGTGTGCGAGCAGCGAGAGCGCGGCGCGGATGGGCGTACGCGACGCCACCGCGCCGAACGCACTGAGCACGGCGACCACGGCGCAGATGGCGAAAAAGATGGTGCTCATGCCGCCCTCCCGGCGAACAGCTTGCGGACGCTGTCGTCGAGACGTTTCTCGCCGATGCCGCCAGACTTGCAGGCCGCGATGAACTCGTCGCGGAACTTGCGGATGAACGCGAGCATGGGCATCGCGGTGCCATCGGCCAGCGCGCAGATGGTGTTGCCCATCATGTTGTTGGAGATGTCGACGAGCAGGTCGACGTCTTCGACGCGACCCTTGCCCGTGCACACCTGCGTGAGTACGTCGTTGAGCCAGCCCGTGCCTTCGCGGCAGGGCGTGCACTGACCGCACGACTCGTGCGCGTAGAAGTGCATGAGGTTGCGCGCGGCGTCGACCATGCTCACCGAGCTGTCCATCACGATGGCGCAGCAGGTGCCGAGCATGGTGCCGAGGCCGCGCATGGTGTCGACGCCCATGGGCACGTCGATGTGGCTCTTGCCGTGCCACTGGTGGAGCGGATTTTTGGGGTCGGGCGCGTGGACCAGGTCGTCGGGACGCAGCACCGGCGTGGACGAGCCACCCGGGATGACGGCCTTGAGGGGGCGCGACTCGTCGAGCATGCCGCCGCAGTAGTCGTAGATCATCTCGCGCAAGGTGAGGCCGACCGGCCCCTCGAACACGTGCGGGTTCTTGACGTGGCCGCTGACCCCGTAAAGCCGCGTGCCGCCGTCGTTGGGCAAGCGGCTGAGCTTGCTCCAAGCCTCGCCGCCCATACGAACGATGTCGGGCACCGACGCGATCGTCTCGACGTTGTTCACGATGGTGGGCGCGTTGAAGGCACCCGAGACGGCCGGGAACGGAGGCTTGAGCCGCGGCTCACCGCGCTTGCCCTCGAGCGAGTTGAGCAGCGCCGTCTCTTCGCCGCAGATGTACGCGCCCGCGCCGGGGTGCGTGTAGATCTCGATGGAGTGGCCGGTGCCGAAGGGCGTGCCGCCCAGGTACCCCGCGCGGCGTGCCTCTTCGATGGCGGCGTCGAGCCGCGCGATCGACAGCACGAGCTCGCAGCGCACGTAGATGTAACAAACGTGGGCGCGGATCGCGTGGCACGCGATGATGCAGCCCTCGATCAGGCGATGCGGATCGATCTCCATGATCGTGCGATCTTTGAAGGTGCCCGGCTCGCCCTCGTCGGCATTGATGACCAAGTAGGGCGACACGCCCTCGCGCTTGGCCAAGAAGCCCCACTTCATCCCCGCCGGAAAGCCTGCGCCCCCACGGCCACGGATGTTGGCTGCCTTGACCTCGGCCTGGACTTGTTCGGGAGCGAGCCCGGTCAACGCGCGCCGCGCGGTGACGTAGGCCCCGGCCCGCTCTGCGACGGCCAGCGTGAAGCCATCCTTGAGTTCGTAACGATCCGTCAAGATGCGCTGCGTATCGGCCATCGTCAGTCCTTACTTTGTGCAGGCGAGCCGTGCGCTACCGAACGTGCGCTCTGCCCGTTTCCGGCGTGCGTCGGCGATGGCGTCTTTTGCGCGTAGTCGGCGATGATCTGGTCGAGCTTCTCGAGCGTGAGGTTCTCGTGGAAGTCGGCGTTGATTTGCACCATCGGCGCCTGTCCACAAGCCGCCAGGCACTCCGCCTTCAACAGCGTGAACTTCCCGTCGCGGCTGGTGTGACCCGGAGTGCAGCCGAGCCGCTTCTCGAGGTGTTCTTGAATCACCTTGCCGCCACGCAGATCGCACGAGAGCGTGCGACAGACCCACACGACGTTGGGCGCGACAGGCTGCTGGTGGAAGCTGGTGTAGAAGGTGACCACGCCTTGCACCATCGAGGTGCTCATCCCCAGCCTGTCCGCGACGAAGGCGATCACCTCGGGGGACACCCAGCCATGCTGCTGCTGACAAAGGTGCAGGATGGGGATGCAGGCCGCGCGGGGCACTGGGT
>JBEGTL010000675.1:0-4500 GCA_041179425.1 Pseudomonadota bacterium
CCTCGCACCGCGATCATGTGCTGTTCGCACTCGGCGCTCTGGCTGTCCAGCCGTCGTGCCCGCCTTGCTGCGCCAGATGGAGGGTACGGGTCGCAATGCAAAGGTGGCATTCGAAGCGTTCTCCACGCTCACCGGCCTCGACACGATGGACCTTTCCTTTGCCCGCAACGAGGGCCCAGACGCGGATGAGCACGAAGCGGAGTTTGATTCCGCAGAACAGGACGCCGCGCACGAGTCCGCCGACGACTTGTTGGCCCCTGATGCGGAGGCGGTCGCGTGCTGGTGGTCTGAGCGTGCTGCCGCCTTTTCGCCGGGCGCACGCTGGCTCGGCGGACGTCCGTTCGAGCTTTCGACCGCACGAGAGTTTCTGCTCTCGGCTCCGCTGCGCCGCCGACACCTGATAGCCGATCTGGTACGCATCCACGCTCGCGGCCAGCTCGCGCTCGACACCTGCGCGCGGCCAGCGTGGCAACATGCGCAGCTCGCATCGTGGGGCTCAATCCGGCTCGACAATCCGTACGCTGGCAGGTGAGCTCGCATGTGGGCGCTGCGCAATGAAACGCCTTACGGAGCCGAGCGGACCTGGGTGCGCGACCGCAGCGGGCGCCACGTGTGGGTGGTAGCCGTGGGTGCAACGTTCGATCTCGACGCAGCGGGCGCACTCCGCCTCGCCGACGAGCAGCCGCCGCCCTCTCACGCTGCCGAGTACTTCGCGGAGCCTGGCCTGTCGAGCTTGCACGCCGATAGTGAGCTCTCGCTAGCAAAGCCGGGCACCGACGTGATCGTCAACGCGAGCGCGCACGCACCGCGCGGCAAGGAAGCTCCCAGCGTGCCGGTCGCGCTGCGCGTGGGCACCTTGTACAAGGTGCTGCTCGTGCACGGCGAGCGCGTGTACGTCGGACGTGGGGACAGCCTGGAGACCAGCGCGGCGAAACCCTTCGTGAGCCGTCCCATTCGCTACGAATATGCGTTTGGCGGCACCGACACCAGCGCTCCAGACACGCGCGAACACGTGTGCGACGCGCGCAATCCCATCGGGCGCGGCGTGGTCGCGCCGAGTCGACGCCGTAGAGGATTGCTGGCGCACACCATCGAATACCCCTCCCAGGACGTGCGCCGTGCAGGTCCCGCGGGCTTGGGCGCAGTGGACCGGGCATGGCTTCCTCGCCGCAGCCACGCCGGCACCTACGACGCGCACTGGGAGCGCGACAAGAAGCCCTTCTTGCCCGACGACTACGACGAGCGCTTTGCGCACTCAGCACCCGTCGATCAGCAGCATCGCGTGCCTCTTTGCGGCGGCGAACGGGTCGAGCTCACGCACCTGACCCCGGAAGGCAAGCTCGCGTTCGTGTTGCCGAGCTTGCAGCTCTCCTTCGAGACCGCATTCGGTGCGCGCACGGAGCAACACGAGGCCACGCTGGCCACGGTGCGTGTCGATGCCGACGAGCGCAAGGTGAGCATGGTGTTCCGCACGCAGCTGCCCGTGTCCGGTCGCGACTGCGACTACCTCGACCTGACCACCATCCGCGAGCGCGCGCGATGACGGGAGCGCGTGTACACGTGGTGGCGCTGGGCGCGCGGACGCCGCTTGGTCTGTCGGCCGAGAGCGCGGCGGCCGCGCTGCGCGCTGGCATCTCGCGGCTCGAGGAGCAGTCGTTCCTGATCGGTCCCGCGCACGACCTGCTCACGGGCGCCCACGATCCCATGCTGAGCGACCACGTGCCGTACCTGGAGCGCCTCGAGACCATGACGCTCGACGCACTGGCGCAGGTGCTGCGCAAGCTGGTCTCCACGGAAGGCACGCTGCCGAGGGTGCACATCGCGCTGGCTTTGCCCGAGGCGCGCCCGGGGTTCGGCGACACTGACGCCCGACAAGTCCTCGCCGGGCTGGCGCAACGCACAGCGCATTGGGGCTTCGAGCACGTGTGGGAACGAGTGGGGCAAGGCCACGCTGGGGGCTGTGTAGGGCTGGCCAGGGCGCGGCAGGGTGCACAAGACGCGTGCACGCTCTGGCTCGTCGGCGGCGTGGATTCGTACTACGCGCCGGCCACGCTGCAGGCGCTGCTCCAATCGCGCCGCTTGGCGACGCCGTCGGTGCGCGGCGGCTTCCCGCCCGGAGAGGGCGCGGGCTTTGTGGCGCTCGCATCGGAGCGGCTGATGCGCACCTGGCGCCTGACGAGCCTGGGCGTGCTGCGGGGTGCGCACACGGCGCAGGAACCTGCGCGCGTGCTGCTTGGCGAGGTGAGTCGAGCGCAAGGGCTCAGCGAAGCCGTGCTCGGCGCCTGTGCGGAGCTGCATCTCCCCGAGCAGGCACCCGAGCTCTTGCTGAGCGACATCAACGGTGAGCGGCACCGCGCCGAGGAGTGGGGGCTCGTACAGCTTCGACTCGGCGCGCAGCTGCTCGCTCATACGTATGAGACGCCTGGGTCCTACTGGGCCGACGTGGGAGCCGCAAGCGTGCCGCTGTTTGTGGTGCTGGCGTGTCGCAGCTTCGCGCGCGAGCAGCCACCGCAGCGCGCCTTACTGTAGGCAGGATCCGACAGCGGACTCCGTGGGGCGGCCGTGCTCGAGCAACCTTCGAACGTACAGGGGTAGAGGAAGCATGGCGACCGTCAGCATCAATCCTCCCAAGACGCCGGTGACCGAAGGCAACAACGGCATCGCGGCGGCTACCACGCCCAACGTCTGCAAGATGCCGGGGCCGCCCGCGCCGTTCGTGCCCACGCCTCTTCCGAACATCGGCAGGAGCGGTATCACGCCACAGGGCTACTCCACCAAAGTGCGCATCGAGGGCAGCCGGGTCGCTATCCGCGGCGCCACCTTCGGGAGCCTTGGCGACATTGCGGCCAAGCCGAGCGGCGGCGGCATCGTGTCTGCCAACGTCGAGGGGCCGACCAAGTTCGTCGGGCCGGGCTCGATGGACGTGCGCATCGAGGGCAAGAACGTGCAGCTGCTCGGCGACCCGATGCTGAACAACTGCGGGCCGAGCGGCTCGCCTCCCAACGCGGCCACGCTGTGTGGGGTGATCACGCCGACGGGCGCGATCATCATGGTGACCGGCAAGGACCCGTGCCCGCTGTGCGGCAAGAACCACGAGGCCCTGAAGGAGAGCGAGGGGGAAGCGGGTTCAAAGGCCGACGCGAAGAAGCTCAAAGAGAAGTTCGAGGCGTTGACGCAGACCCACATCGACGAGACCGGCAAGCGCCACAAACCAAAGCCTTTTCCCGCCACGATGCTCGGCGTGGTGCACGGCAAGTGCGGCCGCAAGTACGGCGGTCAGTCCGGCGCCGTGTACAGGGAACTGTGCGATGCCGCGACGGCGAATGGCCTCGAGAGCTTCGACGTGAAGTGGCCGTCGTACTTTCCGATCAAGAGTGAGCAGGAACGAGAGCGGAATACGCGGGACCCTGACGCCGAGTCTATTGAGGCCGTCAAGAAGGGCATCCTCGCGCGGGTGGGCGAGGACCACCAGGCAGCCTTCGAGAAGGTTTGGAAGAAAGCGGTCGAAGCGGCGGAACGCAGCTTTAAGGAGCGTGAGGAGGCCACGTTTGCCAGCTATCCCCCCGGCGCGTGCGCCGCGCAGAAGACGTTGCTGCTGGCACAGGATCGCGGTTGCGTTCCCGCCGCGCTCACGGAGCTGTGGCACCATCCAAAAGGAAAGCCGACCAGCGGAAGGATCCGGCACTTCAAGAGTGGTGGCAGGAGAGCCGACGACCCTTTCCCGAACGACGAGTCGGTTCCGCCTTGTGGCACCTGCTGCACGCTCTTGCTGTATCTGCTCTGCCCCGGAGAGCAGGAAGTGTGCAAACACCATGGGAGCGAACCGACGCTACCTCAAAGCCCTACGCGCAACATCGCTCCGTCTTCCCACGCATCTTCGCGGGGCGCGCCGACGCAGTCCGCCCCACCTCCGTCCGCCCCCAGCGCCCCGCCGTCACCGGCGACGTCCACCGCACCGACGAAGCCACGGCCAGGATCGGGTCCTTTTCGGGGCGGTGGCGGCGGGTTTGGCGGAGGGGGGGCGTCGGGTGACTGGTAAACGGACGCACGCCGACTCCGAAAGGAAACACGTGTTATGACGCCACACATCGAGTCCGTAGAGCACTACCTACTGAGTATCGTGCCCAACCTCGCAACGGAATGGGAGGGTGCAACGGAGGAGGAGATCGCGCAGATCCAAGCGCTCACGCCGCATCCTTTGCCGCCATTCTACCTCTGGTTCCTCCGGCGCATGGGCCACAGCTTGGGACAGATGGAGTATCCGATGGCCGACTTCTCCGTCCAAGCGATCCTGGCCGCGTATGCCGATACGGAGGACTACCCCATCGAAGCGGAGTGGATCAAGCAACGCTATCTCATGATCGGCTACAACCGCGACGAGGTGATGCCACTGCACCGTTGGTACGATCTCGAGCGGCGCACCCCCGAAGACGCGCTCGTCGTCCACGGCCGCGTAACCGGCGGTATGACGCCAACCTTTGCGACCTTCGGAGAGATGCT
>JBEGTL010000676.1:0-4497 GCA_041179425.1 Pseudomonadota bacterium
GCACCGTCGCACTCGATGCCGCAGGCGAAGCCTTCACCGTCGCGCGCCTTCACCCCGAGCTCGACGAAGAATCCCTGCACCCCGACGCGGGGCACCACCGTGTAGCCGGCGCGCACGAGGATGTCCCCGACCACGCCTGCGAACGTGTGTGCGGAAGGAGGCTCGGCGTGGGTACCTTCGGGCAGGACACCCCGCTCCGCGTAGGCCAGGTACTTGCGAAGCGTCACCAGGCCCGCGCTGCTGCTCTCTTCGGCGCGCACATCCTCGGGGCGCAGGGACGAGAACACCACGAGTCGCTCACGCGCGCGGGTGAACAACACGTTGAGGCGGCGCGCGCCGTACGGGCCGTTGATGGGCCCAAAGTTGTGACGGACCTTCTTGCTGACCGGATCGGGGCCGTAGGTGAGCGAGACGAAGATCACGTCGCGCTCGTCGCCCTGCACGTTCTCGAGGCTCTTCACGAAGAACGGTTGCGATAGGTTGCCGGCGTCGACGAACGCGCGCACCGACTCGTCCTTCAGGTCGTCGATCTTCTGACGGATCAGCTCTTTCTGTTTTTGGTTCATCGCCACCACGCCCAGCGTGAGCTTGGGGTTGACGCGCACGTGACGCTGCACGCCGAGGGCGATGCGCTCGGCCTCGAGCGGATTGAGCGAGTCTTCGTACGCGCCCGACACGAGCACCAGCTGCACGCCGCCCGTGGTGCGGTTGTCGACCGGCGCGGGCACGACCTTGAGCTTGCCCTCGTAGAAGTGTCGATTGGAGAACGCGATCAGGCTGGGGTGTCGCGAGCGGTAGTGCCAACGCAAGTCGCGCGTGTCGCCGAAGCTGGCCACCCCGAGGTCGAGGATGGACTCCTGATCGATCGGCTCGTCGCGATCGAGCAGCTCTGGCTCGTCGTCGTCGGTGCTCTCCATCCGATTAAAAAAGGGCGTGGGCGGGAGCTGTTTGGGGTCGCCCACCACCACCGCTCGTCGGGCGCGGACCACGGCTCCCATCGCATCTTCGGGGCGCATCTGGGATGCCTCGTCGATCACCACGAGGTCGAACTGATCGGACAGCTGCGGCAAGAACTGCGCGACCGTCAGCGGCGACATCATGAAGCACGGCTTGAGCGCGCCGAGAGCCTTGCCGGCGCGCCGCATCAGCTGTCGCAGCGGCACGTGGCGAATCTTTTTGCTCAGCTCGTGTCGGATCAACGCAAGCTCGGACCACTCGCTCTTTTTGCCGTTGGCCACGCCCTCGGCGACCTGCACCTTGCACAGGTCGTCGGCGATGGCGTGAGCCTGGAGAGTCAGGATCTGCCGGTCGAGCTCGGCGAACTGCTCTCGCATCGACGCGAGCTCGCTGCCGTTGAGCTTGGCCAACACGGGCTGCGCCTCGGCCGCCAGCGACAGCAGCTCGCCGAAGAGCAAGAAGCGCGACGCCTCCACGAGCTTGTCGAGCGGCAACTCGCCGCGCACCGCGGCCAGCACGACCGGTCGAGCAAACGTCGCTTGTGCGCGCTCGAGCTCACGCAGGTAGCGCCTCCGCGCGCGCAGCAGCGTGCGTGTGGCGAGTGCGCGCTCCAGCAGCGTGAGCGCACTCGGCAGGGTCGAGGCGAGCAGACGCTCGTCTGTCGACTCGAATCCCGCCTCGCGAAGCTCGGCAAACCGGCGTGTCAGCTCGGCCAGCGGTGCGTCTAGCGCGCGAAGCCCCTCGCGCGTCTCGGCAAGGGCTATCGCCTTCAGCACCAGAGGCTCGATGCCGTGCTCGAGCGTGAGCTCGGCGGCTCGCAGCGTGGCGTCGAGCTGCGGCAGGTCGAGCGTGCGTGGATCGGCAACGAGCCCCAGCGCCGCGAGCTCGCGCGTCGACGTGGGCAGCTCGGCCTCGATGGACGAGAGCTCGGCCAGCGCGCTGAGGGCGACCTCGAGGGAGGTGATCGGACCGCCCGACGCTCGTGTCTGTGGTCCGCTAGGGCACAGCTGATCGTGCAGACCCGCTGCGGACAGCACGTCGAGCGCAGACAGCACCTCGAGCGCGCGTTGCCGCTCCACTTGCAGCGTCTGTGCGAGGGGCAGCTCGCGCTGCTCTGCGCGCGCCGCCAGCTGCCACAGCGGCTCGAGCGACTGCTGCCTCGCCTCTTCTCGAAACACGTCGACCTGCGTGAGCTCGCCGCGCAGCAAGAACGCGCGGAGGGTTGCGGCAGCGGGGTGCATACGCGCGAAGCTCATGCGCACCGAGTCGGCCCAGGTCACGGCCGCGCGGAGCTCTTCGAAATCGGTGTCGACGCCACGAAAGGTGGACCCGCACAGCGCGCGTGCATCGGCGCGTTGCTCGAACGCAGCGAGTGCGTCGAGTGTGTGTTGCGCCTCGACGAGCTGGTCGGCCATGGCGCGAAGCGGCTGCCCGGGTGCGCGCGCGACCCGCGCATGGAGTCCACGGGCAGCCCAAAATAGCCCAAAAAACCAGGCAATCCACCAGGGTCGACGCAAGGCGACCGCGTACTGTGCACCGTGTGTGCGCAGCTCGACGTCGTGGCGACCGCGCACCAGGTGACGGTCGAGCGCCTCTCTCTCTGCAAACAGGCGGAGGCTCTCGGCCGCGAGCTCGTCGAGCTCTCTCCCTGCACCGTCTTCGCCGAGAGCGGGTGCCACGCGCAGCGACCGCACGACCTCGCGCGTGGTGCCCTCGAGTGCGCCGAGAGCCGCACGCACGGTGAGGACCGACTCGACGTCTTCGGTCTGCTCGACCCCGGCGAGCTTGGCCAGCTGCGCGAGCCGCGCAGTCAGGCGAGCGAGCTCGTCGCTCGCGGTAAGCTCGGCGTTCACCTGCTGCTTGCGCAGAGCGAGCGACTCGCCGACGGCATCGACGGCGAGCAGACGCGACGCGCGCTCGAGCTCGGGCAGGGCGGCCAGCGCGGCCGGGAGATCACGGCACACGTCGGCGAGCTCACGAAGTAAGGTCGCGCGCCGCGTCAGGGTCTCGAGCACCCGCCGAAGTCGTTGCTGAGCCTCGGCAGTGCCCAGGCTCTCGAGCAGGCTCGTGTGAAGCTGGGCCTCGGCAGGAACCCGGTGCGCGAGAGCGCACAGCGGCTCTGCATGCGCGAGACGAAAGCCACCTGCGAGCGACGTGCCGAGCAGTGTGACGAGCAAGCCGCGGAGCTCGTCGAGGGTGCGCGCACAGCTCTCGAGCAGCGTCAGCAGCGGCTCTTCTTCGTGTCGTGCGCTCGAGAGCAGGCGCCAGAGCGACGCCTCGCTGCCCACGAACGCGCGTTGTTCGTCGTGCGCAGCCTGACAGAAGCCGCGCAGCAGGTGCTCGACTGCATCGAGGTCGCTGAGCCCCAGCCCCCCGAAGTCGGTCACACGCAGCTTGTCGAGCGCCACCGCGAACGGTTCAACATCGAGCCGGTGGCGCTCGCGTCGAAACGTCAGATCGTGCACGCTGAAGCCGAGGTTGCCGAACGGTGCGTTGACGGCATCGGCGTAGCTGCTCAGCTGACTGCGCAGCGCCTGGCTGCGCTCGCGCTGTGCAGTCAGCATGCGCGGCGCGCTGGTGACGAGGTCGAGGCGCGTCGCGAGTGCCTCCATCACTGCCTTGCGTGTGCCGCGATGAGAGTGCAGCTCGAGACAGAACTCGCCCAGGCCCGCGCGATCGAGCCTGGCCTTGACGACTTCGAGCGCGGCCAGCTTCTCGGCCACGAACAACACACGCTGGCCGCGCGAGAGCGCGGTGGCGATGAGGTTGGCGATCGTCTGACTCTTTCCCGTGCCGGGCGGACCTTTGATGACCAGGCTGCGCTCTTGCATGGCCTCGACGATGGCGGCGACCTGCGACGTGTCCGCGTCGAGCACCAGGGAGGGCAGGGCGTCGGCAAGCAACGCGGTCTGCTCGTGCGCATCGGCGGGCTGTGCATCGGACACCGCGGGTGTCTGCTCCAGCGGTCGAGGAAGCGAGGCCGTGCGGTCGACGGTCAGCGTGCGAAAGGTGGGGTGCGCATGTGGCGGCGAGCTCCAGCCCTCGTCGTCGAGGTCGTGGTACATCGAGATGCGCGCGAACGAGAAGTTGCTCACCGTGACCCAGCGATGCAGCTTCCAGCGTGGCTCGGCTGCGATGCACGCGCGGACGCGCGCAAAGTAGTCGCCCAGCTCGTCGTCGTCGCGCCCCGTCGCCATGCGCGGTTCGTCGGAGCGCGAGCGAAGGGCGGGCAGGCGCAGGCCGAAGTCGCGCCACAGTCGCTCTGAGAGCGCGAGGTTGACCTCGGCTTCTTCGTCGTGCGCCGAGATGGCGTACTCGTACAGAGACTGCTTGCGTTCGCGCTGCAGCTTGAGTGGATACAACACGAGCGGGGCACAGCGAGCTTGCTCGGCGTCTGTGCGCTCGTACCACTCCAAAAAGCCGAACGCGGCAAACAGGGTGTGGATGCCCTGTTCTTCTTGGGCCAGCCGGGTGTTGTCGGCGATGCGCGCGAGCGTCTTTTGGTGCCGCTCGCTGAACAGTAAGGTCTGCAGCCCGTCG
>JBEGTL010000677.1:0-4474 GCA_041179425.1 Pseudomonadota bacterium
TCAAGTTCGGGACCAAGTCCGTTTGGGCGCCGCCTACTACCCGTCCTACGAGGAGATGCTTCGACGGCAACGAAGAACTGATCCATTCCCGGGCAGTGAGGAGGGCCAAGGTGTTGGATACGGAGCGGCAATATAGTGATCCACCGCTGCGCATGGGGGGGCGCCGCCGAGTCCGGAAGTGCATGGCAAGCAGCGGGCGCGCGGACGCCGCCGAGCCGCTTGGGGGTCGGGGGCGTAGTGGCCTGGACGGAGGGGTCAGTCGTCGGAGGAGGAGTCGATGGCGTCGTCTTCGACGGAGTCGATGCCGAGTTTGGCAGCGAGGTCTTTGCCGACGTGCTGACGGTAGCTGGGGCCGTCGATGTCGATGCGGATGGCCTGCATGGCGAGGCGGTCGAGGATGGCAGCGGTGACGGTGGCGTCGCCGAGATAGCGTCCCCAGCGGCTGAGCTTGATGTTGCTGGAGATAGCGGTGGAGGCTTGACCGTGGCGGCGGTCGATGAGGTTGTAGAGGGAGTGAGCGGCGGAGGGCTCGTCGGGATTTTTTCGGACTTGGCCGAGGCCGACATCGTCAATGATGAGCAGGGCAGGTCTGATCCAGGCCTTGAGGCGCTTGGGATAGGAGCCGTCAGCAAGGCCTGCGTGGAGGTCGTCGAGCAGGTCGACGCAGCGAGCGTAGCGGACGGTGAGTTGGCGCTCGCAAGCGCGCAGACCGATGGCTTTCAGGATGTGGCTCTTGCCGGTGCCGGGTTTGCCGGTGATGAGCAAGTCGTCGTGCCGTTGGATGAAGTCGAGCTGGGCGAGTTGCAGGACGAACTTCTTGTCGAGTTTGGGCTGGAAATTCCAGTCGAAAGCTTCGAGGGTCCTGCGCTCGACGAGGCCGCTGGTTTGAACACGGCGGGTGATGCGGCGGTCGGTCTTGGTGGCGACTTCGGCGGCGAGAAGGCGTTCGAGCCAGGAGCTGTAGTCGGGGCGCTCGCGGGTAGCGGCGGCGAGTTGCTCGTCGAGCGTCGCGTGAGTGTGCGTCAATCCGAGGAAGGCGAGATGTCGGCGGACGCGGTCGAGAATGTCGCTATCGGAGGGTCGAGTGGGGGCGTCGTCCTTGCGTCGGGGCATGGGAGGGAGTCCTGTGAGTGGGGAGCCATCTGAGCAGTGACTTGGCCGACGATGGGCAGGTCATCGTAGATGTGAAGGTCCTGGGGGTCGGAGCCGTCTTCGACGGATTGGGCGAGACGCTGAGCGGTGTGCTCGGCGACGTATTCATCGAGAGAACGTGGGCGAGCGCGGACGCCGAGGATGCGCTCGATGGCGTCACAGTCGAAGGCGCCATAGCGGGCGGCATGAGCGAGAGCCATGTCGAGATCGGCGGAGTCGTACCGTGCGCGCAAGCCGAGAATGCGTCGGGCCTGGAAGGTCCAGCGCCGCGGCGGCAGAGAGCACAGGAGCTGGAAGAAGCGCTGGCCGCCTTCTCCGAGAGCGGCGAAGGTCTCGGCGAGCCGCTCGACGTCGAGGGAGGTGGAGTTGCGTCGGGGGGAAGGATGATAGCCACTCGGGTCGAGCTTGAGTGCTTGGCCACGCGGGGCGAGCTGATGACGAGCGACGCAGGTCAGATCGGGGGCGTACGCGAACAACTCGTTGCGAGTGATGCGCAAGGGCAAGATGTCGGTGACGTGATCGTAGGGGATGGCGTAGCGATTGCCATCCCAATCGACGAAGCCATCGATGCTGCACACGCGATAGACGACGCGAGCGGTGTCATAGGGGTGGCGCGGCAAGGGCACGAGATGGGGCTGCTCGCGGGCGAAGCGCTCGAGGGGGGAGCCGATTTTCTTCGATCGATGATCGGCAATGCGGTCGAGCCAGTCGGAGAGCTGCGCGTGCAAGTCGCCGGGGTCGCGGAAGGAGCGACCGTTGAGAAAGGAGGTTTCAAATTCCCAGAACGAGCGCTCGACGCGTGGTTTGAAATTCGGATAGCCACGAGCGGCGACGGGGCGGAACTCGTAGTGGGTGGCAAAGGCGATGAAGCGTGGATTGTAGATGGGCTGAGCGCCCTCCCAGCGCAGGACGACGGGCTTTTGGCTGTCATATTTGCATTGCCGGGCAGCGCCTTTGAAGCGCTCGAAGGTCAAGACATGGCCATCCATGAGGGCGTGCAAGTCACTGCGAGGGAACAAGTGATAGAACTTGCGTCGACTGTGCACGAGGACGTAGCTGAAGGCCTGCAAGGTGAGCGGTGGAGCGGCCGTAAACTTGAACGGATAGGGTGACCAATCGCATTCGCCCATCTCGCCGGGGCCGAAGTCGGGGGTGGTGAGGCTAGGGGCTGGCTTGGGTTTGGGACGGACGGCGCGAACGTGCTTTTTGATGATGCCGTACTTGCCGCCATAGCCTTCGTCGCCGAGGATTTCGAAGACGCGCTGGGCAGTGATATCGGGATACTTGTCGAGCAGCTCGGTGATGCGAGCCGAGAAGCCATCGAGTTTGGTGGAACGGGGCGCTCTCGTTGAAGGAGGGGACAGCGCCTGATGGGGCGTGTCGCGCTCGACGCGATGGGCGACCAAAATAACCCTGACCGTGTTGCGGCTGACGCCAAGAGTGCGTGTGATGGCGCGACGGGACAGTCCCTGTTGGTCGAGCGTGACGATGCGATGGACCAAGTCGGCACGGGTCACCCAATCGAATGGTTTGCTCATGGGCGACTCTCCTGCTGCGGCTCGGAGCGGCGTGGGTTGGTGGCTGTCGTGATGGTTTCGGTGAGGCGTGCGAGTACTGGCAGTAGCGCCTGCAGGCTCTCGTCGAGCAACTCGGCGGCAGCAGCGCCGAAGGCCATGAGGGGCGTGCCGAGCAGGCGAGCTTGCAGGCGCGCGGCGAGGCGATGCATGGTCGTGACGTCGGTCGCCATCCAATCCGCTTCGCTACGCAGGGTGCGTGAAGGGCGAGGGCCCGTTTTGGCGGGACCTTTGGCGCCGCTGTGCCAAGCATCCAAGACGCGCTGCCGGGCGGGAGCGTCGACCTGTTCGAGCAGATGCGTCACGAACAGCTCGGCCTGGCGCACGGTGAGCGCGCGTCGTATGACGACCTCGCCGGCTGCCTCCTGGTTGCCCCGTGGCAACGCGTGCAAGGCCAGTGCTGCGCGCGGGGCCAGAAGACCGAGGCGTACGCGCGCCTGGATTTCGATGTCGAGCCCTTCGACGAGCATGAGGCGGCGACAGACCCAGCTCTTGTGGCGCCCGAGCTCGGTGGCGATGGCCACTTGCGTGAGCCGATGATCGCGGTGCAATGAGCGCACGAGCCAGCCCTCCTCGAGCTCGGTGAGCCCGTGGACGGCGTGTAGCGCCACGAGCCAGGCCTTGGCGTCGGCTTCCGGCAAGTGTTGGCGGATGATCCGCAGCTCGGGCCAGCCGAGCTCTCGCGCCGCAGCCAGACGCTTGAAGCCATCGAGCACCTCGAGCTGCTCGCCATCCTCGAACACGATGAGCGCGCTGAGCTGACCGCGTCGCTCGAGCGATTGTCGCAGCGCTTGCACGGCCGTGGGTAGGCACAGGCGCAAGCTGCTCAGGCGTGTGCCGAGCCGCTCGAGCCGCGTGAATTGCTCGGTGCGGGCGGCGGCCGTGGGGACGTCGGTCGTCACGGGACGAGTGCCATCACGCTCCACGTCGGTGCAAGCGGCGCTCTCGACCGAAGCTACCGAGCCCTGTCAGGCGTCTTTCGCGCCGTTGGAGGGCCTCGTGCGGGGCGATGTCGACTTCGAGATGCAGACTGTCCGTCGCGAACTCGAAAGCCTCGCTCAACCCGAGGTCCTGCCAGTAGCACGACTCGGCGACATACAGCACAACGTGCAAGCGGCGGTCGCTCCACAACGCGAGGGACTCGAGCAGCGCGCGGAGCGCCCACGGATGGCTCGACCGCAACGCCGGCAGCCGGGCGATCAGGCGGTCTCCCGTCTCGTCGCTCACCAAGATCCGCGTTTCGTCGCGCGTCGTCCGAACAGTGGCCTTCATCTGCATGAGGGGGCTCCTCGCGTTGGGGGGCGAGGCATACCTTGTCATCCGAGACCAAATTTTTGGAAGGTGTATCCATCACGCAGCCCGCGCCCTCTCGCCGCTTCTTGCGATACTCACGGTTGCGGTCTCGGTGATCGAGTCGCCCCTCGGCACTCTGCTGGTACCGCTGGCGAGCAACCCGCTGCTGCGCGGCGCGCACGATTGTGGCGCAGGGCGGGCAGTAGCGGCGGCCCCGGTTGTGCAGGCCGCACACCACCAAGCGGCCACGACAACGCGAGCACTCACGCTCGACACCGATCTCGAGCATCGCGAACCAACTCCGAAAAGTTGGCTGCCGCGCGAGCCGGCGCGATACTGCGCGCACCATCGCTGCGCATTTCGACGAATGCTCTCGCAGCAACCTGAAGGCTCGGAGCGCGAACTCCGGGCCTTCGTCCTATGAGGGATCCCGGGATCGTGCCCGGGACGCGCGG
>JBEGTL010000678.1:0-4471 GCA_041179425.1 Pseudomonadota bacterium
CCGGGTAGCCACGCTGGGCGAGCGCACCTCTGCGCACCAGCGCCTCCTGGATCGCCAGGAGCGCTTGCGGCTCGCTCAGCAGCGCGCACTCGGCGTCGCCGACGGGGACGGCGACGTGCGGCGTGGCGCAGGCCGCGACCAGCGCCACAGTCGAAGCGCCCGCTCGGGCCCGCGCGCGAAAAAAGTCGCGCGAGCGAAGCAGAGAGACACGCCAGGGCGCCGTCATTGGAGCGTGACGGGGTACTTGAACAACATGTCCGGCCCCGAGAACTTCGCGAAACGGATCGCCTCGGCGGCCTTGCGCAGACAGCTCCCGCTCTCGCCGCTGGTGACCACCGCGGGGCCGCTCAGGTTCACTGCCTTGGGCGCCCCGTCGCTGCCGACGCGCATGCCGAAGGTGAGCTTGCCGGTGACCTCGCCCTCGGCCGGCACCAAGATGAGGCAGCGGCGAATCTTACTCATGGCGCTGTCGAAGCCGGCCTCGATGGACTTGCCCGACAGCTGCTCTTCCCCAGCGGCCATGTCGAGGTTGCGCTGGCCATCCCAGTCGAGGTCGTCGCCCGTGGTGGCCTCCCCGCGCGGCAGGTTGCTGGCGCTCGTGCTGCCGGTGCCGTCGGGGCGGGCCGCGCGCACGCGCTCGGGACGGGGCGCTCGCTTACGTTTGCCGCGCTTTTTGCCGGGCTCGCCCTCGTCGTCCGCTTCGTCCTCGGCGGGGGACGCCTCGGCCACGGGCTCCTCGTCGCTGCGCTCGAAGCTGAGCATACCCTTGGCCGAAAGCCCAAAGGCTGCCGCCGCCCACAGGCCCGAAGCCACCAAGAAACCCAAGAAGAACCGCGCCACGCGCCGCTTATAGCCCGGCTCGCCCGGGTTTGCAGAAGTTGTCGGACCCACCCACTCCGGCGTTGACCGGGATCCAGGCGGCGCCCATAGTTCAGTGTTTTTTGAAACTTCTGTTCGTTTCGCGGGAGATGATCGACATGATTCCAGCCGTCGAGCGAGAGGTCCTGAGCGAGGCCGCGGGCCGCGACACCTCGTCCGCTGCCGCCGCCCAGCATCTCGATGCAATCACGCGACTTTTGTCGGACAGTCTGCCGCTGCTCGAG
The DNA here is from genome assembly GCA_041179425.1 of Pseudomonadota bacterium. Classification (GTDB taxonomy): domain Bacteria; phylum Myxococcota_A; class Polyangia; order Polyangiales; family DASUME01; genus DASUME01. The sequence continues at coordinate 1,104 of JBEGTL010000678.1, forward strand.
CGCGCGGTGATGGAGGCGGCCAGCGGTCCTGCCCCGCTCGACGAGGCGAGCGCCTACCTGCTCGAGGCAGGGGGCAAGCGCGTGCGTCCCACGGCCTGTCTGCTGATGGCTGCCGCGTGCGGAGGCGATCCTCGTAAAGCCATCCCCGTCGCGGCCGCCGCGGAGCTCATCCACTCGGCGACGCTGCTGCACGACGACGTCATCGACGAGGGCGAGGAGCGCCGCAACCGGCCTGCCAGCCGCGTGCTGTGGGGCAACCTGGTCAGCGTCTTGTCGGGCGACCTGCTGCTCATTCGTGCGCTCTCGCTGGTCGAGTCGGCCGGCGTGCCTGGCGCCATGCACGACCTCTTGAGCACGCTCGAACGGCTGATCGGCGGCGAGGTCGCGCAGCTGCACGCACGCGAGCGCGACGACCTCGGGCGGGCCGGCTACATGAACATCGTCAGCGGCAAGACCGCTTCTCTGTTCGGGTTTGCGTGCCGCAGCGGCGTGCGCGTCGCGCGCCAAGACCACCTAGTCGAGGCGGCGGGCAGCTTCGGCGAGCAGGTGGGCATCGCCTTTCAGGTGATCGACGACGTGCTCGACCTGGCGGGCGACCCGCGCGAGGTCGGCAAGCGGCTCGGAGCCGACCTGGCCGAGGGCAAGACCACCTTGCCGCTGGCGCTTGCGCTCGAGCACGACACCAGCGGCGAGCTTGCGAGCTTGCTACCGCGCGCGCGACGTGGCGATCTAGAGGCAGCGCGGGCGGTGAGCACGCACGCGCTCGTGCTGGCCGGCTGCGAAGAGGCCCGTGCGTTTGCGGCCGAGCAGAGCAAGGGGGCGCTGGCCGCGCTCGACCGCCTTCCCAACTCGCGAGCTCGTGAACTGCTGCGCAGCCTCGCCATCGTGCTGACCCGCCGCAAGACCTGAGAGATACCGCCGTGACCGCGCCTTCCGAGATCCCAGGGGCCGACGTGCCCGTCGACGACACCGTAGCGCCCGTGGCCGCACCGTCCGACCTGTGGGCGAGCGAGCAGCTGCTCAGCGACGCAGTCGGGCGCCTGATGGAGTTCTGGGGCTTCAAGCGTCACATGGGCCGCATCTGGACGGTGCTCTACCTGTCCGACGAGCCGCTCGGCGCGACCGAGCTGCGCGACAAGCTGCAGCTGTCCGCTGGCTCGGTCTCCATGGCGATGAACGACCTGCTGCGCTGGGGCGTGGTGAAGAAGATCTGGGTGCACGGGCAGCGCCGCGACTACTTCGTCGCCGAGAGCAACCTGTGGAAGATGGTGTCGCGCGTGTTCCGCGAGCGCGAGCTGGTCGAGATCGTCGAGGCCATCGGCGCCATGGAGAGCGCCATCGCCTCGCTCGAGAGCAAGCTGTCGGCGCGCGAGCCACAGGTGCGCGCGCGCGCCGAGACGCAGGTCGCTCGCATCGAGCGTCTGCTCGAGCTAGCGCGGCTCGGGCGTCGGTTGATCGAAGGCCTGCTCGAGACGGCGCGCCTCGATGCGCTGCCGCTGACCAAGTTTCTCCTCAACGCGCGCAGACCCTGACGCGTTTCTTGCTCGCTCCGCTCAGACCGACTTGAGCTCGGTCGGTGCGCTGGCGCGGACTGCCGTCCCTGCGCGCGCCCCAGCGACGATGGTGTCGGTCAGCGCGCGTAAGAACTCGTCGTCCGCCTCGAGGCCGAGGTGCACGAGGCGGGTGATCAGCGGCGAGAACGCCAGCTCGGCGAGCAAAGCCGTGTCCGACGCGCGCGGGATCTCGCCACGCTCGCGCGCGCGCTCGAAGACCACGCGGCGTGCCTCGAGGTGCCGCGCACGAAAGCGGCGCAGCATGTCGCCGACCTCCGGGTGCGCCTTCTCGGCCTGCAGCATGCGCACGAAGCCGCGGCCGACCGGCGTGTTTACCGCGGCGCGCACACGCTCTAAAAACGCGAGCAAGTCGCCGCGCAGCGTGCCCGTCTCGGCGATCTCCGGGTCGGGGGCCAGCCGCTCGACGGCGGCGATCACGAGGTCGCTCTTCTGCGGCCAGCGCCGGTAGATGGTCGTCTTGTTCACGCCCGAGCGGATGGCCACGTCTTCGATGCGCAGGTCCGCGTAGCCCGAGAGGCCGAGCTCCTCGGCCGCGGCGAGCAGGATGGCGTCGACCACCCGGGCGCTGCGGCCTTGAACGCGCACGTTTTCCGTACGGCGGGAGGGGCGGATCGAACCGGGGGCGGCGCTGGGGGGGGCTGACGAGCGGGGCATCACGACTTCCGAAGTCTAGGAGTTCTGACGGGTTATACGAATGTAGAGCCATTATGGCAACAGTCCGTTGCCAAAGCCAGCAGGCTGATTCAATATGGCAACTAGAAGTCGCCATAGGAGTCTGGTCCATGTCTGCCGTCCGTTCGCTCGAGTCTTTTCCTCCGCCCCTCGCGACCAGCGTCAGTGAGCCGCACGCCGACGCGCAGGCGCGAGAGATCCTGCCGAGTGCCGAGACCCTTCGCGTCGCACGCACGCAGAAGCGTCGCAGCGTGATGCTCGCCGTCGGGTTGCTGATCGGCCTCGGCGGCACGGGCTACTGGTACTCCGGACGCGGTCTCGTCAGCACCGACAACGCACAGGTCGACGCCGACGTCATCGCGGTGCCGTCGCGCATCGGGGGTGTCGTCGCCCACGTGTACTTTGAAGAAAACCAGGCAGTGCCCGCCGGCGCGCTGCTCGCCGAGCTCGACCCCGCGCCGTTCGCCGCGCAGCTCGCGCAGGTCGAGGCGCAGCTGGTGGGTGCACAGGCCAGTGCCGACGCGGCCGATGCCGACGCCGAGCTCAGCGCCACCAAGGCAGTCGGCAACCGCGACATCGCGCGCGCCAACCTGCAGACCAATGCGATGGGTGCACGCGCGTCGAGCGACGGCATCCTCGAGGGGGAGGCGCAGGTACAGAGCGCGCGGGCCCGCCTCGCACAGGCCAAGGTCGACTTCGAGCGTGCGCGCTCACTCTTCGACTCGGGCGCCTTCACCAAGGCGCAGCTCGACGCCGCCGACACCGCGCAGCAGGTGGCAGCGACCACGCTCGCCGCAGAGGCCGCGCACCTGTCGACCCTCAAGCTCGCCAAGACCCAGTCGCAGAGCCGTGTGGTCGAGGCGTCGGCACAGCTTCGCGTCAGCGACAGCGTCGACACGCTGGTCCGGCAAGCGCGCGCTCGCGCGGCCGTCGCGCACGCGCAGGTCGACACCGCCAAGGCCGCGCGCGACCGTGCAGCGCTCGACCTCGGGTACACCAAGATCTTTGCGCCGCGCGCCGGGTGCTCACCACGTTGCTCAGCGAGCGTCAGGTGTTTCATCGCGCCGTCCTCGTCGAGAAGGTGGTCGCAAATGACGCACTCACCCTCGAGCGTGTGCAGCT
>JBEGTL010000679.1:0-4465 GCA_041179425.1 Pseudomonadota bacterium
TCTGACGTTTACGTGGACGAGTACGTCTGACGTTTACGTGGACGAGTACGTCTGACGTTTACGTGGACGAGTACGTCTGACGTTTACGTGGACGAGTACATCCACGAGGACGTCGACGCGCACGCGCACGCGCACGAGTAGGGGGGACGCCTCCCCCCCCGTCTCGCGGTGCCGGTGCGCACTCGATCCCTTTGTGACGGACGCACACACGGGGACTCCGTCGTCCTCCTGCGCGTGCGCGTCGACGTCCTCGTGCATGTCGACGTTGGCGTCCTCGTGAGACGTCCTCGTGAGACGTCCTCGTCCTCGATCTGCTCGAGCACGGCGTGGGGCGAGCTGAGGACCTTACGGCTTCGCGGGCGCCGCTGGCGCAGGCGTCGGGGGCACGATGCGCTCGAGCGTGGGCGCCGGGGTCGGTGCGGCAGGCGCCTGTGCGGGCTCTCCGGTTCCCTCGGGCGTGGGCGACAGCTCGATGGGGTCGGGCGTGCTCTCGGCCGGGTTTGCGCCCGCTCCCGGGGCTGCCGGCGCCGCGACGCCTGCGTCGGACTTGGCGCGCTGCGCGGCCTTGGCGCGTGCCGCGTCGGTGGCGCGATCGAGCGACTTATCGCTGCTCGACGACATGTACGCCAGGGTCGCGGACAAGATCATGAACAGCGCCGCGCTGATGGAGGTGAGGCGCGTGAGGAAGTTGCCCGCCCCCGAGCCACCAAAGACGGTCTGGCTCGATCCGCCTCCGAACGCTCCGCCCACACCGCCTCGCCCCGGCTGGAGCAGCACGACGAGGATCAGAAACAGGCACACCAGGACGTAGAGAATCGAGAGGAACGTGTACATGGCGGATCTTTTTCGGAGTGGGCACGCTGCCCTGCGCATGGAGCGGGAGCTCAGCAGCGCGGTCAGCTTTGCCCGTTTCGAGGTCGAAGCAGACTGTTTTCCCCTCGTGTGAGCGAAGGGAGCGTCCTTTTAGCGCGCCGCCGCGACAATCGCCACGAACTGATCGGCCACCAGCGAGGCACCCCCCACCAGGGCTCCGTCGATGTCGGGCTGGCCGAGCAGCTCCTTGGCGTTGTCCGCCTTGACGCTGCCCCCGTAGAGCACACGCGTCGCCGCTGCGAAGGCCTCTCCGCGCTCGTACTTGAGGTACGCGCGGATCGCTGCGTGCACGCTCTGCGCGTCGTCCGGGGTGGCGGTCTTGCCGGTCCCGATCGCCCACACCGGCTCGTAGGCGACAATGAGCTTGGCCAGCGCCGCGCTCTCGATGCCTGCCAGACCCGCCGCCAGCTGCCCCACCGACACACCGATCGTCGCGCCTTGCTCACGCTGCTCGAGGGACTCGCCGATGCAGACGATGGGCGTGACGCCCGCCGCGAGCAGGGCGCGCACTTTCTTGCGCACCGTCTCGTCGGTCTCGCCGAAAAACTGGCGGCGCTCCGAGTGCCCCACGATGCAGTACGCGCAGCCCACATCAGCGAGCAGCGGCGCGCTGACCTGGCCGGTGAACGCGCCCTTGTCCTGGAAGTAGACGTCTTGTGCAGACAGCCCGATGTGCGTGCCGCGCAACGTGTCCGCGACGGTGGTCAGCGCCGTGAACACGGGCGCGACCACGACCTCGGCCGTGGTGCTGAGGGTGCGCTCGGCCAGCGTGCGGGCGAGCTCGCTCGACTGACTGAGCGTGTTGTGTAGCTTCCAGTTGCCGGCGATGACCTGACGGCGGGCCTTCTGCGTACTCATGAACGCAGGACCTCGACGCCCGGGAGCTTTTTGCCCTCGAGCAGCTCGAGCGACGCACCGCCACCCGTGGAGACGTGCGTGTAGCGCTCGGTGAGGCCGGCGGCCTGCACGGCGGCTACGCTGTCCCCGCCGCCGACCACGGTGAAGCCCGTGGAGTCGGCCATCGCACGCGCCACACCGAAGCTGCCCTCGGCAAAGGCAGGGTTCTCGAACAGACCCATCGGCCCGTTCCAGAACACACTCTTGGCGCGGCGCAAGCGCTCGCCGTACTGCTTGATGGTGCGCGGCCCGATGTCGAGCGCCATCTCGCTCGCGCCGATGGCGTTGACGTCGGTGGCGTTGCCCTTGCTGGCCTTGAGCGAGTCGGCAACCAGCACGTCGACCGGGAGCAAGAGCTGGATGTTGCGCTCGCGTGCCTTGAGCACGAGCGTGCGGGCGAGGGCCAGCTTGTCTTCTTCGATGCGGCTCTTGCCCACGTCGAGGCCCTGGGCCGCGAGGAAGGTGTTGGCCATGGCGCCGCCGATCAACAGCTCGTCGACCAGGCCCATCAGCACCTCGATGACCTCGATCTTGTCGCTGACCTTGGCGCCGCCGAGCACGGCCACGTAGGGCCGCTCGGGGTTGCCGCGCAGCTTCTCGAGCGCGGCGACCTCTTTTTGCACCAGCAGCCCCGCCGCGCGCTGCGGCATGAGCTTGGCGAGCGCGTGCACCGACGCGTGGGCACGGTGCGAACAGCCGAACGCATCGTTGACGTAGACGTCGCACAGCTTGCCGAGCTCGCGTGCGAACAGCTCGTCGTCTGCTTCTTCCTCCGGGTGGAAGCGCAGGTTCTCGAGCATGGCGACCTGACCCTCGCGCAGGTCGGTCACGACCTTGCGCGCGCCGTCGCCGATGCAGTCGTCGGCGAGCAGCACCTCTTGGCGGAGGATCTCGGCCAGGCGTGCAGCGGTCGGCTCGAGGCTGAACTCGGGCTTCTTTTTGCCCTTGGGGCGACCCAGATGGGAGGCGAGCACAACCCGTCCGCCACGCTCCTGGATGTTCTGGATGGTCGGCAGGGCGGCGCGGATGCGGGTGTCGTCGGTGATCGTCGTGCCGTCGAGCGGCACGTTGAAGTCGACGCGAACAAACACCGTGCGACCCGTGACGTCGACATCGTTGAGCGTGCGCAGGTTGCTCATGGCGCCTTAGCCCTTCTTTGCGGCGAGGCGGGTGATGTCGACCATGCGGCTCGAGAAGCCCCACTCGTTGTCGTACCAGGCCTGCACCTCGACCAGGTCGCCACCGACGACCTGCGTCTGCGCGGCGTCCACGATCGACGACCGGCTGTCGCCGATGAAGTCGCTCGAGACGAGCTCGCGCGTCTCGTAGCCGAGGATGCCCTTGAGCGGACCTTCGGACGCTGCCTTGATGGCCGCGTTGACCTCGTCGCGCGTGGTGGTCTTCTTCACGACTGCGGTCAGGCAGGTGAGCGAGACGTCGGGCGTGGGCACCCGGATGGACGTACCGTCGAGCTTGCCCTTGAGTGCCGGCAACACCAGGCCGATCGCCTTGGCGGCGCCGGTGGTGGAGGGGATCATCGAGAGCGCTGCGGCGCGCGCGCGGCGTAGGTCCTTGTGCGGCAGGTCGAGCAGCTGCTGGTCGTTCGTGTAGCTGTGGACCGTGACCATGTGGCCCTTCACGATCTCGTAGCTGTCGTGGAGCACCTTGGCGATCGGCGCCAGACAGTTGGTGGTGCACGACGCGTTCGAGAAGATGACGTGCTTCTGCGCATCGAACTCGTTGGTGTTGATGCCCACGCAGAAGGTGCCGTCGATGTCGGCCTCACCGGGCGCGCTGATGATGACGCGCTGAGCGCCGGCCGTCAGGTGCAGCCCGGCCTTGGCCTTGCTGCGGAAGATGCCGGTGCACTCGAGCACGATCTCGACGCCCAGGTCTTTCCAGGGCAGCTTGGCCGGGTCTTTCTCGGCGAAGATGGGGATACGTTTGTCGCCGATCACGACGCCAGCTCCGTCGGCGCGGACGTTCTCCTTGAACGTGCGGTGCACCGAGTCGAACTGCAGCAGGTGGGCCAGCGTCGGCGCGTCGGTGAGGTCGTTGATGGCGACCAGCTCGAGGTCGCTGTTCGAGCCGTCGAACAACACGCGGGCCACGCAGCGGCCGATGCGGCCGAACCCATTGATCGCGATCTTGGTTGCCATGTGCTCTCCTGTTCGTCCCCGAAACGCTCTTGCAATCACCGACGACGATTTGCAAAACAACGCCGTTGAAGCTCGCGGCCGCTGATTTAAAGTCGCGGCCGACGCGCTCGTTCCTAGCAGCATCAGGGGCCTGCGCGAGTCGAGAATGCCGACTCGCGAGCCTTGCCGCGCGCACCCAAAACACGAGCTTTCCCGCCTTTTGAACGCGACACGCAGCGACGTCGGCATCCCGCCGCGACCGTGCTGCGCGCTGGATTCTAGTACCCCCGGCACTCTGACCGGTCAAGCTATGCGGTGCGACTTCGCCACCTTACGAGGTGCCGAACCAGTGCACGCTGCACGCTCTGTTTCCTGCGCGAGGCGCAGCGGTCAGACGTTGGCCGAAGCGGTGCTGTCGACGGTCTCTGCCGGGGCTTGTTTGGCCTCGGTCGTGATGTGCCCGAGGATGCTGCTGGCGAACGATACGATGTCCGCTCGGCAGTAGCCGGCCTGTTTGAGGTCTCGGTAGACAGACTTGGCGAAGATGTCGATCCCGC
>JBEGTL010000680.1:0-4451 GCA_041179425.1 Pseudomonadota bacterium
GGGCTTCCCCGCGGAAAACCTCAGCCATGCCTCCGGCTTCGAGACGATCGATGACGCGGTAGCGTTGCTCAGCCATGCACCTGTGCGACGCGGTTCACCTTGGATAGGTGGGTCGCGCTCCCGATTGTCCGTTTGCGAGCCACTCACGTCAACCTCGCGGGTGCGAAAGGCGAGCGGCCTGTACCCCGCACCTGGATAGCAGCCCAGTTGAGCCAAAGCAAAATCCACGACGACCGCCCGCGGGCAGGGAGCCGGGGCCGAGACCGTTGACAGCAGCTTTGGCTGGCGCAGACTCGCGGGGTGGCACCGCTGCTGATCTCGCCCTCCATCTTGTCCGCTGATTTCGCCCGTCTGGGCGAAGAAGTCACTGCCCTCGAGCGCGCCGGGGCCGACTGGGCCCACGTCGACGTCATGGACGGGCGCTTCGTGCCCAACATGACCATCGGGCCGCTCGTGGTCTCGGCGCTAAAAAGGGTCACCAAGCTCCCGCTCGACGTGCACCTGATGATCGTCGAGCCCGAGCGCTACATCGAGGACTTCGCCAAGGCCGGCGCCGACGTCATCACCGTGCACGCCGAAGCCTGCCATCACCTACACCGCACGCTGCAGCAGATTCGCAGCCTCGGGAAGAAGGCGGGCGTCTCGCTCAACCCGGGCACGCCCGAAGACGTCCTCAAGTACGTCCTCGAGCTGACCGACCTGGTGCTGGTGATGAGCGTCAACCCCGGCTTCGGCGGGCAAGAGTTCATCCCGGCGGTCCTGCCCAAGCTGCAGCGCATCCGAAAGATGATCGACGCGACCGGGCGTCCCATCTACCTCGAGGTCGATGGCGGCGTGAAACCCGGCATCGCCAGCAAGGTGATCCAGGCGGGTGCCGACGTGCTGGTCGCGGGCAGCGCTGTGTTTGGTCACAAGGACTACGCCCAAGCCATCAAGGCACTGCGCGAGGACGGCCAGTGAGCGGTGCGCTCACCGCAGTGCTCGACGACAGCGGTGTGCAAGGCAGGCGACTGCGCCTCAGCCGGCTGCTCGTGGTCGACGGTCCCGATCGCGGCAAAGAGCTGTCGATCGAGCGCGAGCGGGCGAGCGTGGGGCGCAGCCTGATCTGCGACCTGGTGCTCAACGACAAGGCCGTCAGCGGTACTCACTTCGAGATCCAGGCCGCCGAGAACGGCTTCATCCTGCGTGACCTCGAGTCCACCAACGGCACCTTCTGTGGTGACGTCCAGGTGCGCGAGGCGTGGATCAAGCACGGCCAGACCATCCGCGCTGGGCAGACGGTGCTCAAATTCGAGCCGCTCGACGCCACCGTGCAGATCGACGCCTCGGCCCGCGACTCGTTCCACGAGCTGGTCGGCAAGAGCCTGCGCATGCGCGAGATCTTTGCGCTGCTCGAGCGCGTCGCGCCCACCGACCTCACGGTGCTGGTGCGCGGCGAGACGGGCACCGGCAAGGAGCTGGTGGCGCGCGCGCTCCATCGCGGCAGCAAGCGCTCCAGCCACTCGTTGGTGGTCCAAGACTGCAGCGCCATCGCGCGCGCGCTCGTCGAGAGCACGCTGTTCGGCCACGAGAAGGGCAGCTTCACGGGCGCGGTCGATCGCAAGATCGGCTGCTTCGAGCAGGCCGAGCGCGGCACCATCTTCCTCGACGAAGTGGGCGAGCTCGACATCAGCCTTCAGCCCAAGCTGCTGCGCGTGCTCGAGACACGCACCATCAAGCGCGTCGGCGGCACCAAAGAGATCCCCATCGACGTGCGCGTCGTTGCGGCGACCAACCGCGACCTACGCAAGATGGTCAGTCAGGGCACCTTCCGCGAGGACCTGTACTACCGGCTCGGCGTGGTCACCTGCGAGCTCCCGTCGCTGCGCGAGCGGCCCGAAGACGTGCCCGCGCTGGTCCACTCGTTCCTCGAGCAAGTGGCGCTGCGGCGCTTCCCGGGGGAGGATAGGACGTTCGACGTGGCGCCCGACGCGATGTCGCGTCTGTGCGCGTACGCATGGCCAGGCAACGTCCGCGAGCTGCGCAACACGGTCGAGCGCGGCGCCTCGCTGGCCGAGGGCACGCGCCTCGAGATCCCCGACTTGCTCCCCGGCTCCACGCGCTTTGGCTCCGAGCACGGTGCCGGGGGCACGGCGTCGCAGTTCGTCGACGAGGGCCTCCCCTTCAAGGAGGCCAAGCAGCGCGTGCTCGATCAGTTCGAGGCGTCGTACCTCAAGAGCCTGCTCGACAAGCACGGCGGCAACGTCACGCGCAGCGCCCAAGCAGCCGGGCTAACTCGCTACCACTTGCGCGAGCTGGCAAAACGATTCGGCATCCGCGGCACCGTAGACTAGGTCAGCTCGGCAGGGCGGGCACCTCAGAGAGCTGGCCAAACGGTTCGGCATCCGCGGTACCGTCGATTAGGTCGCGTCTGGCTTCGGAGGCACGAAGCCCTCTGGCGCGGCTGAGCCCTCGCCGAAGAAGAACTTCTCGCACTCCGTGAGCCAGACCTTTTGGGCCTTGGGGTCGTTGAAGTCGAGGCGCAGCTCGTTGATGAGCATGGTGGAGTGGTCAATCCACTGTTTCCAGCCCTCTTTTGAGACATTTTCGAACAGGCGCTGGCCGAGCTCGCCCTTGATGGGCGGCTTGTCGAGGCCTTCGGCTTCGTGGCCGAGCTTCACACAGTTGACGGTGCGGGACATCGGGCGAATGTGGTGACTCAGCTGCGAGGCGTCAAGGCGGGGGGAAGACACGCGGACGGCGCCACGGTGCTGCAGCGCGGAGGAAACGAAACCCAACACGCCGCGCTACCGGCGACGGCGGACCAGCGACAGGGGTGGACCGCTCGCTAGCCAATAGGTGGGCCGGATCCGACTGACCAGCTCGTAACCCCGGGGCACGCCACTCATGATGATGCGGTAGCTGCTGTCCCGACAGTACCAGGACGGCTTGGGGCATCGACAGGCGCCGATACAGGTGGGTTCATGCGCGCGCTTGACGTTGTACCAGCCGTTCAGCTCGTAGCCGCCGTCGATGCTTGCGGGTGAGACGCCCTTTGCGAGCGCCTGCCGGTAGAGCGTGAGGCGGACCTGATTCCAGCGAAGGTAGTCGTGTTCGCCCGCGATCGAGTACCAGCTCAGCGCCAGACTCGCGCCGAGAGCGAGCAGGGTGCGCAACCTGACCCCTGCAAACTCGGCGCGCAGGTTGGCGAGCCGCGCCGGCACCAGCAGCGTCAACGCAAGGATGCAAGGAAAGTGATACCGATCCATCACGTCGGTCTGGTAGGCCTGAACGCTCAAGATGAGGCTGCCGATCAGCCAGGCCGCCGCGAACCAGCACAGCTCGCTGCGCGCGCCGGAGGTGTTGCCAGGGTCCTGCCTCGAGGCCGGAGACTGGCGCGCAGTGTCGCGTGCCGAGCCGGTCGAGACGAGCGACCCCCACAGCGCCGTGGACAGCACGACCACGTACTCGATGACGAGCCACGTCGTGTCGTTCTGCCAATTGGGGCGCTTTCCCAGCTCCTCTCCGTAGACGTCGCTGAGCGTCACCGGTCCGAGGCCAGTGGGATAGATGATGTTGCAAAGGAATGGAAAGCGCGCGTTGAGCGGCCGGTCGGGCTCGAAGTCGTAGCCACCCGTCGCCTGCAGCGCGAGCCAGCCCGCCATCATGAACGCGGTGCAAGCAGCACCCACGAGCCAACGCGCGCGCTGGTCGCCGCGGGTGCGAGACAGCAGCAGGAGGGGCAAAAAGCTGGCGCTCATGTACGCCATCAGCGCGCTGGAATGGATGAGCCACAGCCTGGCGGAGAAGGTCGTGAGCGCCGCGATGGGCTGGGCGAACTGGGGCTTGTAGTTGCCGGTGGCTCGCGCCCAGGCGAAGTAACCGAGCACGCCGGCGCCTACCAGCAGCGCGCCGCCTACGGAAGCGACGACCTCTCGCCAGCGCGCACGGAGGCCCGCGCGCCACCAGGGCAACAACCGGCTCGCCACCAGCGCCGGATACACGAGGACGGCGAATTGACGCGACCAGAACGCCAGCACCGAAAGCGCGGCTGCGCTGGCGTAGACCCACCACGGGAGTTCCCCCTCGTCGCCGCGCGCCACACGTTCGCGAAACCACAGCGCCACCGCGCCCAGCGCGAACACGAAGCCGTACCACTCCGACATGAAGCTGATGCCGACGTGGATGGCGATGGGGTTGAGCACCAGGAGCGCACAGGAGACCAGCGTCCACAGGCGCGGAACCAGGAGCCGGCGGAGCGTGCGCTCGATGAACACCAGGCCCAGGCCGCAGGCGCACAGCGTAAGCACGCGCAGCGCGATGTGAGAGAAGCCGACCAGCTTGATGAGGCCCGCAGCCAGGTAGCTCTGCACCACGATCGAGGGGGCGATGGGCGTGTCGATGATCAGCCTGCCCGTCTCGGCGAGGAGCTTGGCAGCACGTGCGTATTGCCAGTCGTCGTTGAGTGGTGA
>JBEGTL010000681.1:0-4442 GCA_041179425.1 Pseudomonadota bacterium
ATCCGCTTCGCCGCATGGGCTCGTTGTGCCATGCAGCCTAAACACCAGTCACGCCGATTTAAGTCCCGCGATGCCCGTCAGTTTCAGATCTGCGCCGATAGCTATACCTGGGACGCGGCCAAGACGTACTGCTCCGGCCTTGGCAGTGGTTGGAGATTGCCTGGCCTCAAGGAGTTGCTCACGCTCGTCGATCCAACGCGCGCGTCCACCAGTAGCATCGATCCGGTGGCCTTTCCGAATACCCCCGCTTTGTTCTTCTTGACGGCCTCCCCGTTTGCCGGGTCGTCCGGCTCCGCGTGGCACGTCAGCTTCCTCAGCGGCAGCTCGGGCCCCAATTTCGTCGGCAATACGGATCGCGTCCGCTGCGTGCGTTGAGGACGGGGTGCTTGATTGTTTGACTATTTCTCCTCTTCTCTGAACTGACTGAAGTAAATCTGCGTGCCGAAGGGTAAGATCGCGGCGCTTCGGCACGTAGTACTGCGGTCTTGAAAGCGCGCTAATCCACCCCGCTCGCCCGCTTCAGCTCCCTCACCAGTATGAAAGGTGCAAGGGGGCCGTCGGCGACGGCATGAAATCGAAGTGCTCGTAGAAGGCCCTCGCGGAATCGTCCTTCGCGTGAACGGCAAACGCGCGGATGCCGGCAATGTCAGCCGCCTGCAGCGTCCTCAGCATCGCGTCCTTGAGCAGGCCTTTGCCGACCCCTTTCCCTTCCACGCCTCACTCACACCCATGCGAGCCAGCAGCACAATCGGCACAGCGTGACGAGCGAGTCCCTTCGTCAGCCGCTCTGGGGCGTCCGCGAACGACACCTCGCCAACCACCAGCGTGTAGAACCCGATCACCTCTTCATCGGCCATACCGAGGTAGGTCTGCGACGCGCTGGCTAGGGTCACTTCGCTTCAAAGATGCTGGGCTCGCGGAGCAGCTTCTCGGCGCGCGGCAGGGCGTGCACGGGCTGGTCGAGCGCCTCTATGAAGGCAGCCCACTGCTCTGCCGCCAGACCAAATCGTTGCCGGTCCGCCAGCGCCTCTTGAGCCCGCGCCATGGCGCTCTCGAGCACGAACTCGCTCACCGAGCACTGCGAAGCCTCAGCCGCTGCGCGCAGCTGCTGCTTGGCGGCCGGCGTTAGACGTAGATCTAGTTTCTCCGTTCGTGCGTCCGACGCGGGCATGGCGACTCCTGCTCATCGAGCGTGCAGCAGCTTCTTCACACGCGGTACGTCGCTCTCTGAAAAAGCCCCAGTCCGGCTGCAGATGATCTTGCCGGCTGGGTCCACAAACACGTGCACCGGCAGCGTCGCTCCTTTGTCGAGCCCGATGCTGGTGAGCCACTGCTCGAGCTTGCTGAGCTCTGCGATCCGCAAGCTGCCCGCGACCTCCGGGTGGCTAGCCTGAAAGGTGTCTACCGCTGCCGGCGTCGCGTCGACGGAGAGCAGTGCAAGCGACACCGCGCTCCCGCTCTGCTTGAAGCCCGCCTCTAGCTTGCGCAGCAAGGGCAGCTCCTCGATGCAGGAGCAAACGCGACAGGTCGCAGCGCGCGATCCTGCACGCGCGCGCAAAAGCGAGCACGAGACCTCACAACCGGCACTCGATCCACGCCAGAAAGGCGCTGCAGTTGAGCTCGTCGGGCCGGCAGCTCTCGGCCGCACCGCTGCGCGGCCAGGCACAGAAGCTCGGGTCGAGCTGTGCGTACTCCTCGCCGAGCCAGAGCAGGCCCACCTGCTTGTCGAGCTCGGGATCATCGAATGTGGTGTGCAGGTGGTCCATCACGGCCTGGGCGCGCTGCTCGGACCGCTTGCGGTTGAACTCGGTGGCGCCGTCTTGGACGCGCGCGCGACGACGAAGAAGTAGCTCGCCCGCGCGCTCGGCGAACACGCGGTCGATCAGCCCCGTGGAGCCAGGGTCGAGCTCACTTTCGCCGAGGGGGAACTGCACGATGCCCCCGCGGTCTCGCATCGGCACGAACAGCGCGTTGAAGTCGCTGCCGGCCATGGTCGCCACGTTTTTGGCCTCGAGCGGCTGGCAGCCACGTCCGCCCCCGCCGCCGATCAGTATGCAGCTGGTGAGCACGCGGTGCAGGATCTGCTTGAGCCCCTGCGTGCAGTACACCTGGTTGGCTTGCTGCGCGACGGCGACCTGGGGCGCCGCGTCGGCCGGGGCAAGCTCGGCGCTGGTGAGCCGCGCGTCGGCGCCGCGCACCCAGCTGTTGGCGAGCGCCGCCGGCAGCAGAAACAGCAAAAATCCCAGCACGACTGCGATGCCACGTCCCATCGGTCGCGTCCTTCAGCGGGTCGGCGCCGCCGTTCGGCCCTTCGGGGCCTGCGCCACGCGATCATGGACTTCGCTGAAGGTCTGTTACGTTGCCCTGGTCGGCCCGGGTGCCGTTTGTTCTTCCTTCTGTGAAGCGGCCGGCCCAGTCAAGCGAGCCCTCTTTGTTCTTCTGATCTTCGCGATTTTTGGGATCTTCTTCGAGAAGTCAGGGCACGGACTGCAGACTTGGGTAGCCCGGCGCGGCCTGTGCCGGCGAGACGGGTGCACACTCTCGCGACGCACAGGCCGTGACGGGCGGGGTGCGTTGGGCACGCGTTCGTCGCTGGGTCGCTTTCCTCAACCGCCTCTGCGCAGGCAACGCAGGTTTCGGCTGGCGTCGCGCATACGGGCGCACGACGGGCCGATGGCACGCTCTGGTGCTGGGGCTCAAACGGGGCCGGTCAGCTTGGGATCGGCACGCAGACCGCGGACCCTACCACTCCAGCGCCGGTGACGGCGCTTGGCGCCTCGGTCGCCGAGGTTTCGGCTGGCGGCGAGCATACTTGTGCACGCAAGACCGATGGCAGCCTGTGGTGCTGGGGCCGGAACGACAGCGGTCAGCTTGGCGACGGCACTACCACCACACGTACTTTCTCCGGTGCGCGTCACGGCCCTGGGCTCGTCGGTCGCGCAGGTGACGGCGGGATTTCTGCACACGTGCGCGCGGAGAGCGGACGCCACGGTTTGGTGCTGGGGCGAAAACTTTGCGGGTCAACTTGGCGATGGCACCACGTCCTCTCGTGCGATGCCGGTGCAGGTGGCAGGGCTGGTCGGTGCCGTAGCAGAGGTCTCGGCCGGCGGCGGCCACAGCTGCGCGCGACAGACCGATGGCACGCTCTGGTGCTGGGGTTTCAACGTTACCGGTCAGCTCGGCGACGGCACTGCAACGGATCGCCTGACCCCAATACAAGTGAGCGCTCTGGGCACCACGGTCACCGAGGTTTCGGCCGGCGCCGAGCATACTTGCGCGCGCAGAACAGGCAGCACGCTCTGGTGTTGGGGCCGCAACCACTTCGGTCAGGTTGGTGACGGCACGTTTGCGGATCGCGCGGCCCCGGTCCAAGTGGCAGCTCTGGAGGCCTCTGTCGCGCAGTCCTCGGCTGGTTACAGCCACACCTGCGCGCGAAAGACTGACGGCACGCTCTGGTGCTGGGGCGCTAACTTCTCCGGTCAGCTTGGCGACGGCACTGAAACGGAGCGCTTGATCCCGGTAGAGGTCGCGACGCTGGGAGCGGCGGTCGCAGAAGTCTCCGCAGGCGGTAGTCACTCGTGTGCGCGGAAGTCAGACCACAGCGTTTGGTGCTGGGGCGCATACCTCGATGATTCGAGTGGCGATCCCACGCCGAGGTCGATCTGTGGCGACGGTGTCTGCGGCGCGACGGAAACGCAAGCCGTGTGCCCGTCTGACTGTGTGACACCCGCGCCCGTACCTGTTCCGCGCTGGAGCGCGGGCTTGCTCGCAGCGGCACTCGCATGCTCGTTGTTCAGCGGCGCTTCCCGACGCAGCAGACAATGATCATGTCCACTAACGCGCACAGCGGTCACTCGGCCGCCGAGCACGTCCGCTAAGTGTGGCGACACCTCCACAACCACAACCAAAGCCTCAGCGACTCGGGCGTGCGCACGGGCATCCTCGCCACCTCGCTGACGCGCGCCGCGGTGATCGAAGCCATGCAGACTTGCCGTGTGTTCTCGAGCGACGACCCCTACATCGAGGTTCGCTTCAGCCCGGGGGACCACTGGATGGGTAAGACCGAACGACCCAACCCTGCCTACACCGCAGCAGGCCCCAGCCCCACCCGTAGCGCTTGGCCGGAAACCAATATCTGCCTACCTGTGCAGTCATCGTGATCCTCCGCTCGATTGTGGATCTACGTCTGCACGCCGTCAGCGGGACGAGCGTCATATCTGGGGTGATCGGTTCCGAAGAATCTGGAGCACGTCTTGGCCTGGCACGTATGTGAGGCGAGCAGGTAGCCGTGCTAGCCCGAGCGATGGCAGGCGGGGCATATATGTCTAGATAAGAAATATCTTAATGATTGCGATCTGATGCGAGTCTGATGCGAGAATGTCTTTGCGCGCGCGGCGATTCTCACGATCCTTCTCTCGAATCCGGAGGGAACGATGGTGGGC
>JBEGTL010000682.1:0-4436 GCA_041179425.1 Pseudomonadota bacterium
CGGCAAAAGTAGCCGTTGGTTGACGTCGTACGGCAGGTATTCTTTCGCCATCGGAGGCAACATAGGCTACCCGCGGCCGCAATGTCGATCCACGCCGGAATCTTTTCCCCGACACGCTCCTAGTCAGGGATACCTGACATGGGTCGGCTTGCTCGAGATCCAGGACAGCTCTATTTACGGCCACCATGCGCGGTGCCGCACGCCTGCGACAACTGGTCCGACTCGACGGACCCGTTCGCCAACTCCTGACACACGCGGTCGAAGCGCTCCCTCGTCTGCCCGGTGAGCTGTTTTCCGTAGCCAACCGCTACACGTACGCCCACGGTCGGCTCACGCCCGGTGAGCTGGTCACACGCGGACCGCAGAGCTTCGACAAGCTCGCTCGAGCCTTTGCTGCAATCGCCGAAGGCCCGCCCGAGTTTCTGGGCGTCGACAACCCGCTCACGTCGACCACACAGGCCGGCTCCTGGAACGACACCGCCTCCGACGCGGCCCAGATCTCGGAGTGCGCGGACTTCGTCGGAACGGTCATTCAGGTCGGCGCGGGACGTTTTGCGATGGCCGGCTCCGGCGTGGCCGAGCGGAGTCCCTCCCCTCGTCACGAGCCGCGTGTGTTCGAGGCCATCAACCGTCTGATGGCGATCAACCTGCGCGTTCGTGATGCGCTCGAGAACGAGTCCGCACTCGAGCTCGGCGACGCCGCGTACGAGACCGATGGCCTACTCATCGAAGCGCGCGACCCGACGGTGCAGACGCGCGATGCACGACGTCTGCTGTCCGCGGTCGTCAAGCAGCGCGAGCGCGCGTTGGCCTTCGAGCCGCTCGACGAAGCCGCGGCGCTGTCGCGCTGGCACGCGGTCGCCAACGGGCACTACGTGATGCTCGACCACGTAGATACCGATGAGCGGCGCTACATCGTGTGCTTCCGGGTCGAGCCCAGAGATGCTCCCGCGTTTGCCCTCTCTCGCTCGGAGCAGACCGTGATCGAACACATCTTGCTCGGCGCGCGCAACAAGACCATCGCCAGTATGCTCGGCGTGTCGAGTCCGCACGTCACCGGCGTCGCCCAGCGCGCGCTGCAAAAGCTGGGCGTCAGCTCGCTGACCGAGCTCACCCGGGTGCTGCGCGCGCGTCGCTCGCTGGTGTTGAGCGACTTCGAGCTGGGCGGCGAGTCGCTGCTTGCGCTCGGCTACAGTGAGCCCACGGCCAACGGGCTGTCGCAGCTCACGCCGGCGGAGCGTCGCGTCGCCCATGCGCTCATCGAGGGCAGCACCCATCGCGGCATCGCGCTCGAGCGAGGCGTCTCCGAGCGCACCGTGGCCAGTCAGATCGCAAGCATCTACCGCAAGCTCCAGGTGAGTGGACGGCGCGAGCTGACCGCGATGCTGTCGCGCACACAGTAAGGTAGTCTTGCGTTCTGGTGCGCTCTAGCGGCGCGGGAACAAGCCGAACGCGAGGCTGGCCGACATCGTCTGTCCCAGCTCTTCACACGAGACGAGCTTGTCGTCTGCCGGCTCGTCCCCGACCCACAGCACCGGCTCGGCGACCTTCTTGAGGGGATAGCCACGCGCGATGCGCTCGACCGCGGCGAGCGCAAAGCTGCCGTCGTTGCCGGCGCGCACCACCACGGCGTACGGCAGCTGATCGACGCGACCCTGTGCGGGGTAAAACGTGCGATCGAAAAAGTCTTTGACCGCTCCCGCCATGTAGCCGAAGTTCTCGGGCGTCGCGATGACCAGGGCCTCGCACCACAGGAGGTCGTCGAGGCCCGCCACGGTGCCGTGCAGCTTGCGCACGACCGTGCCTGGCTCACGCAGTGCACCGCGCTCGACTGCCTCGACCAGCGACACGGTGCCGCCGTGCTGGGATGCGTAGACGATCAGGATGCGCGGCGCAGAGCTCATCGCATGGAGCATGCCCGTAGACACTGAGGCGGTGCCACAAGAGACGACCAGGTACGCGCGTGCGCAGTCAGCGCGCCGCCGGATCTTGCCGATAAAAGCCTGACAACACCTGGTACAGCGCGGGCAGCTGCTCGCGCAGCGACTTGGGCCGATCGAAGAAGTGCTCGGTCGCCACTGCAAAAAACTCGGCCTCGTTGGTGGCGCCGTACGAGTCGAGCACGCTCGTCGCACCGCGCGCGGTCTGCTCGCGCAGCTCGAGGAACGCCGCCTCGCAGGCCTTGGCCCAGCGCGCGAGTGCTTCGCGATCTTGCAGCGGGGGCGTGCCATCGGCGCTGCCGTCGAGCATGTCGAGCTTGTGCGCGAACTCGTGATAGACGAGGTTGTGGCCGTCTTGCGGCCGCTTGCCGTCGCGCAACGCGCGGTCCCAGGCCAGCACCACCGGGCCTCCGTGGTGCGCCTCGCCGAGCAG
The DNA here is from genome assembly GCA_041179425.1 of Pseudomonadota bacterium. Lineage (GTDB taxonomy): Bacteria > Myxococcota_A > Polyangia > Polyangiales > DASUME01 > DASUME01. The sequence continues at coordinate 2,374 of JBEGTL010000682.1, forward strand.
CGCGACCGGGCCCTTGGCCACGAGGTCGACCGAGCGCACGAACACACCTTGGGGCTGCGCAGGGCGCTGCACGGTGCTCGGGTACACCAGGATGCTCGTCACGTCGCGGTACATGCGGTGCGGCAGCTCGAGCACGAGCAGACACGCCTGCGCCGCAATGGTCACGCGCATCTCGTCGGTGAGCGTGAGCCCGCCGCAGCCCTCCCACGTCTTTTCCGCGATGAACACCTGGGTCAGGTCGCGCAGACGCCCCTGTTCTTCTTCGTTCAGGCGCGCGTAGTGTGCGACGTTGCGCGCCAGCGGGACGAGCCACGCGGGCGCAAACGGGGTCTCCAAGATCTCGGCGCGTTTACGCTCGTGCCACCAATCGAACATCCCGCAGCATACTCAGATCGCGATGGCCGTGCAGCCGTACAAGATCTCCACCTGGGGCGCCTGGTCGCGCTTGATCGCCGCGCACGCGCTCGGGCACAGCTCGATGCGCCCGTCGATGTAGAACGCGCTCTGGTCCTTGCACTCGCGCGCCGTGCGCACCTGCCGCACGCGTTGGGGCGCCGCGCCTCCCGAGCTCTTGAGCACCAGGTTGATGGTACTGGGGTCGATGGTCTGATTGTTGGGCGCCTCGGGCAGCTCGAACTCGCAGTCGGCGGCCGACGAGTCGACCACGCTCCGCGCGAGCGCACGGAACACCGCGTCGAACGAGCGGCCTTCGCAGATGGGGTAACGCAGCGCGTCGGTGACGACACTCAGCGCTTGGTACGAGAGGCCTGCGGTGGGCGCCGTGTCGCAGGTCTTGGCGTCGAGGGGCTGGTGCGGCAGAAGTGGCTCGCTGCCCGCGCCGCTCGCGGCTACGCCCACGATGCTGAAGAACTGATAGCGCACGTCGGGGGCCACGCCGAACTGTGCGGGCGCCTTGGCCAACAGGGTCTCGTGAAAGAGCAACGCGTCGCCGACAGGGTCGGTCCCACGAAACGCGATCTCGGCGTCGCCCTCGCGGTAGGCGCACAACGTCTGATCGTCGCTGAACATCACGAACGCCTTTTGGGAGCTGGGTCGCAGCCAGTCGATCCAGCCGCCCGGCGCGCGACCGTCGGCATCGCCGTGGTCGAGCGTCTCGAGGATCTGGCAAAAGCCGTCGTTGCTCCCGATCTCTTGGCTGTAGTGAAAAAAGCGGGGCCCGTTGGTGGACGCCAGCCCCGCCGCGCACGATGCGCCGGCCAGGGGAGGCTCGATACAGACGTCGGTGCCCTGCGTGCCGTAGCGCGAGAGGAGCACCACGCGCAGGTCGACCCCGCTCTCGTCGACGATGGCCGCGAAGTCGCGGTCGATGTTGGCGCGCACGGCCGCGATCTCTTCGCCCATGCTGCCGGAGTTGTCGATCACGAACACCGCGTCGACCGCGCGCTTCTGACGCTCGGCGCGCAGCGACTGGGCAACGCATGCAGCATCTCCGCTCACGACGGTAGGGTCGCGCTCGCTCACCCCCGCGTCATGCGCACGAGCTGCCGCGTCATGGACGGTGCGTGAGCCGTCGGCGGAATCATCCACGCAGGCTGCACCGGTGCAGGCCGGCGCGCTGCAGCCCGTGAGCGACAGAGCAAGAGAGGCGAGCGCAGCGAGGCGAAGCATGGCGCCGAACCTACCTCAAACCGGCCGTACACGTTGGTGCGCGCTTCTCCCCACGCACAGAAACTAGTAGCGTGCGCGCGATGCTGCACGCTCTTTTGTTCAGTCTGCTCGCGTTGCTCTTCACCAGCTGCAGCGAGGAAGTTCGCCGCGGCGGCGTGGGCGAGTCGTGCACCGCCGCCAACGACTGCCAGGACAAGCTCGCGTGTCTGGCGCAGCGCTGCGTGGCCAGCGCAGCGCCGAGTCGCGACGGCGGCGCACTACCCGGCAGCGGTGCGAGCTGTGGCGCGCGCAGCGAGTGCGCGACCGGGCTCACCTGTATCGACGACGTGTGTCGGGCGATGACCCTGGGCACCACCGACCCGAGTGGGCGCTACAGCGGACGCGGCGAGAGCTGTCGCGCCAAAAACGACTGCGCGCCCGGTCTGGCCTGCGTC
>JBEGTL010000683.1:0-4433 GCA_041179425.1 Pseudomonadota bacterium
CTTCATCGTATGTGCCAGAAACTCGGCGCGCAGCGTGCGTTGGTGGGCGACCGCAGCTCCGTACAGAAACGGATAGATTGTGCCGCACATGAAGTCGATGGCGTGGTTGGTCGGCAGCACCGAGAAAAAACGTTCGTCTTCTTTCATCGGGTACATACGGCCGAGCACCTCGGCCTGCGCCAGGTAGTTGCCGTGCGTGAGCAGACAACCCTTGGGCGTGCCGCTGGTGCCCGACGAGTAGACGATGCACGCCACGTCGTCGCGCGAGCGCAGCTTGAGCTCGAACTTGCTAGGGATCAGCTGTTCGAAGCGCACCGCCGGCCCGATGTCCGCGCGCTCGGGCGCCTCGGTCACGATAGCCAGCGTGCGCTCCAGCGCGCTCACGTCTTCTTTGAGCAACGCGCGCAGGTACGCGTACTCGATGAGCAGCACCTTGGGCTTGGCGTGTGCGACCAGCGCCAGCTGCTCGGGCGCGGTGAGCTTGTAGTCGAGCGGGACCAGCACGCCGCCCGCCCACAGCGCGCCGAGTGCACCGATCAACCACTTGGACTGGTTGCTCATCAGGATCGCACAGCGGTCGCCGGGCACGTAGCCGTGCCCCGAGAGGGCGCCCGCAAAACGTTCGGCCTCGCGGCGCAGCTCGGTGTAGCTGTAGCGCGCCTTCTCGCGGTGGCGGTCGACTTCGATCAGAGCGGTGTTGGTCTTGTAGGTCAGCACTGCGTCGCGCAGTGCCTCTCCGAGGCATGACAGTCGCGAGAGGTCGAGCACCGTCTACCGCCGATCGTCGATCACTTGAGCGAGCGCGGCGAACGTCTTGACGCCTTGCAGCTCGTAGTCCGGAATCTCCACGTCGAACTCGAGCTCGATCTCGCTGAGCAGCTCGAGGGACTGCACGCTGTCGATGCCGAGCACCAGAAAGAAGTCGCTCTCGGGCTTGAACGCACTCGAGTCGACCTTGAATTTCTTGCCCGAGAGGGCGATCAGACGCTGAACCGTGTCGGACATGGCTGCCTCGTGAAGATCAAAGGTAAGGTCTGACGTCGGTGCTCTCGACGAACTTCTGCAGCGCCGCGAGCACCACCGGGCGCACCGACAGCCGCTTGAAGTGCTCTTTTTCGGCCTCGAGCTCGGCGTACGGCACCGACTTGATGAATGCCTTGCAAGTATCGGCGGCGTCGCGATCGAAACGAGTGGCTTGCCGCGCCGTGGAGCGCGCGGCGTCGAGCTGCTTGCCTTGCGCCACCATCTGACTGACCAGGCCGATGTTCTGCGCACGCTTGGCGTTCATGCTGCGCCCGGTGAGGAGCAGGTCGCGCACCACGCCGTTGCCCACCTCGCGTTTGAGCCGTGGGATGCCGCCGAAGCCGGGCACGATGCCCAGGCGAAGCTCCGGGAAACAAAAGCGCGCGGTCTTGTCGGCGACCAGCACGTCGCAGGTGAGCGCGAGCTCGAAGCCGCCGCCAAAACAGGCGCCGTGGATGGCTGCGACGGTGGTCAGAGGCAGCGTGTCGAGCCGGTTCATCACCACGTGGATGCGGTCGATGAAGTCGGACACCTTACGCTTTCGTTCGTCGACGTCGGGCGTCGCGAGCATGCCCTGGTAGAGCGCACGCAGGTCGGCACCGGCGCAAAAGCCACTGCTCAGGCTGGAGTAGATCACCAGCGCCCTGCCCTGTGCCGGGTCGATCTCGTCGAGCGTGCGTTCGAGCGCCTCGAGCATGGGCAGGCCAATCTCGTTGACGGGCGGCGCACACAGCTCGAGCTCGTAGACGCCGTCGACCAGCCTCAACACGAGTGGAGTCGCTGTGCACGCCTTGCTCACGAGTACATCCCGTCGATCTGCGACGCGTAATGTTTCTCCACGGCGTTGCGCTTGAGCTTCTGGTTGGCCGTGAGCAGCCCGTTCTCGACCGAGAACGGCTCGGGCGAGAGCAAAAACTTACGCACGCGCCGGTAGTGCGGCAGCTCTTGGTTGAGCGCGTCGATGGCACTCTGGATGGCGTCCTTGTCGGCTTGCCCCGCAAAGATCGCAGACAAGTAAGGTCGCGCGTGACCCACCAACATCACCTGGGCGCCCGGCACCAGTGAAGCCAGCTTCTCTTCGAGCGGACCGGGTGCGACGTTGTGGCCGCTCTCGGGCACGAGCAGGTCCTTGAGCCGGCCCACGATCTTGAGGTCCCCGTCGGGCGTCAGCTCGGCCATGTCGCCGGTGTGAAACCAGCCCTTTTGCAGGCTCTTCTCGGTGGCGTCGGGACGCTTCCAGTACGCAGGGAAGATGTTGGGCCCGCGGCAGATGAGCTCACCCTCGTCGGTGACCTTGAGGTCTACGCCGGTCAGTGCGCGCCCCACGTAGCCCGGACGTGCGGTGCCTTTCTTGTCCATGGTGACGATCGCGGTGGTCTCGGTCAGGCCGTACACCTGGTAGACCGGGATGCCGATCATCGAGAACCAGCGCTGCGTCTCTTCGCTGAGGGGCGCCGAGCCGCAGATCAAGAACTCGAGGTTCTTGCCGATCTGCGCGCGGATCTTGCTGAACACCAGGCGCTTGCCCACGCCGAGCGCGAGCTTGTCGGCGATGGACGCGCTGCCCTGTTGTTCGCGCCCGTAGGCCTCGACCGCGCGGCTGTAGATGGCGTAGGCGAACCCGCCGCGCTCTTTGAGCTTGCCGTTGACGCCCGTGCGGATGCGCTCGATCAGCGTGGGCACGTTGAGGAAGTAGTGCGGCTGTGCGGTGCCCAGCTCTTCGACCAAGTTGTTGAGGTCGGTCGACACCATCAACGGGTTGCCGCGCGCGAGCTGCGACCACAGCTGGATGCGCGAGCCCGCAAAGCAGAGCGGCAGGTAGTGGAACACACGGTCGGGGCCGCTGCGCACGCCGACCATGGTGCGCAGCCCCTCGAGCGTCTGCTCGAGCATGTAGTCGACGTTGGCGACCGTGTAGAGCACGCCCTTGGGCTCGCCGCTGGTGCCCGAGGTGTAGATCATGGTGACGTAGTCGTCGGCCGTGCGCGGCACCGGCTTGGCGAAGACGTGGCGGGCCGCGAACACCTCCGCAAAGGTGACGATGCGATCGCCGGCGGCAGGCCAGGCGGCCAACAGCTCGCCCTTGAGCTTGTCGGTGTCGACCAGCACGACCTTGGCTTCGCAGTTGTCGAGCATGCCGGCGAGCTCGCGCGGCGCCTGACGGTCGTACATGGGGACGCAGATGGCGCCCGCACCGAGGATGGCCAGGTCGGACGCGGCCCAGCGCGCAGAGTTGTGCGCGATGAGCGCCACGCGGTCGCCCGGCTGAACGTCACGCGCCGAGAGCAGACCGCGCGCCGAGAGCACGAGCTGCTTGAGCGCCGCGCCGCTGGTCTCGACCAGTTGTTTGCCCTGCACCTCGATGACCAGCGGACCGTCGCCGGCGCTGTCGAGGCTCTCGTACATCTTTTCGATGAAGGTCATGAGTGCTCTTCCATGATCGTACGGAGGGCCCCCGGCAGCGTCGGCAGGTGGGCTTCCCAAGTCCGGGGCAAGTCGCGCTTTGGAAAGTTGGGATACACCCGACTCACCTCGTCGCCAAAGTCGATTCCCATCTGCCCCATCAGCTTGAGCTGCGTAGGGATGGTGCGCGCGATGTCGCGGCGGATGCGATCTCCTTCCGCGTCGAGCCTGCGCAGCATGTGCAGCGTGCGCCCCTCGAGCTCGGGGTCGTCACACTCGAGGTACAGGTCGTCGTGGCCGCGCGAGGCCATCACGTTGCGGATGCGCTCGTCCATGGTGATGCCACCCGAGGACACGAGCGCCGGCATCGAGGTGACGATCGCGTGAAAGCGCGACGAGACCATCAACTTGCAGTTCCACAGCACGCTGACCAGGTCGTACATGACGTGCTCGTCGCTGCTGAACACGGGCGCGCGCTCGTCGAGGCGCGACTCGACTTCGTCGCAAGCGCGGCGGTCGAGCTTCTCCATGCCTACCAAGATCGGGAACACCCGCTTTTCTTTGCGGAACGCATTGACGGCGCGCGCGATGGCCGCGCAGTAGCGCTCGAACTTGTCGTCGATCTCGCTCGAGGCCGGGTGGAAGTAGATGCTCTTGTAGTGTTCTCGTCGGTACTGCCCGGACAGCTGAAGGGCCGCAGCCTTGAGCAGGTCGGGCTTGACCGGCCACCAGAACGGGTTGATGGGGCAGATGGCGAGCACCGGTGTCTTGCCATCCCAGCCTTGGGCCCGCAGGAGCTCGGCGCCGCGCGCGACGGGCGCAGGCGTAAACGTCCAGGCCGTGTCTGCGCCGCCCACGTTGCGGATGTCGAGCTGGTCGAGCACCCCGCGTGAGGGCTCGTTGCGGCACATGACGAAGCTGTTCTTGCAGTGCTTCTCGACGAAGCGACGCAGGCTGGGCGCCATCTCGCCGGCCTCGGCGCCGTAGCCGACGCTGACCTTGCCCTC
>JBEGTL010000684.1:0-4432 GCA_041179425.1 Pseudomonadota bacterium
CGGCCTCTTCCCGTTCGGCGGCCGCCTCGCGCAGTGTGCGCGACTCTTCGGCAGCAAGTTCTTCGACCTTGCGGCCGATCTCGGCACGTAGCGCGCGACCGCGGCGCTCGATGGCTTCGAGCTTGCGCGAGTGACTCGCCAGCTCTCCCTCGAGACGAGATGCGCGCGCCGCGAGCTCCCAACACTTGTCCGCTGCGCCCTGCACGTCGGGCGGTGCTTTGCCATTGGGGTAAGCGCGCGCGACCATGCGCGCGAAGTGTGCCGCGCGTGTGCCCCACTCGATGACGGGCGGTGCGTTTTGAATCGGCGGAGGCGGCGGGGCCTGAGGCGCCTCTTGGGTGGTCGTGGACGACGGAACGTCCCACGGCGTCTGCGGCAACGAGCGCTGGAAGGCCTTGAGCTCTTCTTGCAGATGGTGACCGTCGCGGAAGCGCTTGCGGTTTTCCTTCTCGAGCAGCTTGAGGATGATGTGCTCGGCTACTTGCGGGAGGTCGGGCCGCAGCTTGCGGGGCGAGGGTGCCGGCGCCGTGCGCTGCATCTCGAGCAACGTCTCGCGATCGTTGGAGCGGTAGGGCAGCTGTCCGGTGACCATCTCGTAGAACAGGATGCCGAGCGCGTAGAGGTCGCTCTGCGCGGTCGCGTCTTCGCCGCGGGCCTGCTCGGGCGACATGTACTCGGGCGTGCCGAACACCGCACCCTTGGGTGCGAGCCGCGGGTCGCGCGCCAACGCCGCCAGACCGAAGTCGAGGATCTTGACGAAGTCGCGCCGGCCGCCGCGCGAGGTGAGCATGATGTTGTCGCTCTTGAGATCGCGGTGAATGACGCCGAGATCGTGAGCGCGTGCGAGGGCGGCGCACATCTGCTCGAGGATGTCGACGGCGCGCGTCATGGGCATGGGGCCCTTGCTGCACTCGCCCGACAACGACTGGCCCACCAGGTACTCCATGACCAGGTAGAGCTCGCCGTCCTCGGTCTCGCCTACGTCGTGGATGTCGACGATGTGCGCGTGGTCGACGCGGTTGGCCGCGCGAGCTTCGCGCAGCATCCACGCACGTAGGTGCGTTTCACCGCGTAAATCAGGTCGAATTAGCTTCAGCGCGACGACTCGGTCGATGAGCACATGGCGCGCGCGATACACGACGCCCATGCCCCCTTCACCGAGCAAGGTCTCGAGGCGATACCGCCCGGCGACGACCTTACCGATGTACTCGTCTTGCTGCGAGCGGCGTGAAGAAGCCTTTGTCGCGGCCATGTTCTTCTAGAAGCTCCCCTCTGGACACACTCAGAAACTCATTCTTGCCCATCATACACGCGGCTCCCGTTCGATTGAGAAGAGGCTTTGAAAGCCGGCTCGCTCGAATGGCCAACAAGGTAAGACTCGGTGTGACGTGTGAGCGAATACGTTCCGCGGAGGGTGCTTGAGATCGATGCGTCTTCTTACCTATCCTTGCCGGGGGCTTCGCTCGCAGCGCGGGCGTGCACGGGCCCGTACAAGGGGAAGGGTTGAACGACACGATCGACGAGCCGTATCAGATGGAGCGCCGGCTCGCGGCCGGCGGCATGGCCGAAGTATTCGTGGCCAAGCGCATGGGTCCGCACGGCTTCGAGAAGCGTGTCGCGCTCAAGCGCATCTTGCCGCAGTTCGCGATCGACGCCGACTTCGTCCACATGTTCATCGACGAGGCGCGGCTCGCGGCCAAGCTGTCGCACGCGAACATCGTGCAGGTGTTCGACTTCGGCAAACACGAGGGCACGTTCTTCATCGCCATGGAGCTGATCGACGGCTCCAACGTCAACCAGCTGCTGCGCGCGGTGGCCCTGCGCGACGACGCCGTCCCGCTCGACGTGGCGCTGCACATCGCGAGTGAGTCCGCGCACGCTCTGGCCTACGCGCACGCCCTGCGCGACGACGCCGGCGAGCCGCTGCGCATCGTGCACCGCGACGTCAGCCCCGCCAACCTGCTCCTCACGCGCGACGGCCACGTCAAGCTGAGCGACTTCGGCATCGCGCGCGCCGCGAGCTTCGAGGCGCGCACGCAGACCGGACAGCTGCGTGGAAAGCTCGGCTACATGTCTCCGGAGCAGGTGCTCGGGCGCGAGCTAGACGGCCGTAGCGACGTGTTTACGCTGACCACCATCCTCACCGAGATGCTGATTGCGGAGCCGCTGTTCGGCAAAGGCCAGGACCTCGACGTGTTGATGCGTATTCGCGACGTCGACCTGTCGGTGCTCGAGAGCTCGCGCCGCCGCGTGCCCAACGACCTGCGCGCACTGATCGAGCGAGGTTTGGCGCGGCGCGCGGAAGACCGCCCCGACTCGGCGACCTTCTTGCGCATGCTGCAGGAGATCATGCAGCGGCGCGCGGTCTCCTCGTGCGCTCCGAGGCTGTCACGCCTGCTCGCGCGGCTCGAGCTGGTAGAAGCGCAGCCTGGCGACCCGCTCGATGCGGACTCGTCCGTGAAGCCGGCCAACTACCTCGAGCTCGATCCGGTGACCGACGACCTGACCGAGCCCAACATGACCGAGACCGTGCGCTATCGAGTGCGCGGCGAGAGCGGTCTGATCGGGCCCGTGTCGTACTCCGAGCTGGTCGAGCTCATCCTCGGCGGCACGGTCGACTCCGACACGATGGTCAGCCGCGCGGGGCAGGGCTTCGAGCGCGCGGGCGGCATCGACGAGCTGCGGCGCTTTCTCGCGACGCCCGCGCTGCAGTGGCGCGCGCGCGAGGTCGCTGTGCCCGAGTGGCAGGGCAGCCTGGCGCGCGCTTCGCTGATCCCGATCGTCTACCGCATCGCGCGCGGACAAGAGACCGGCGTGTTGCACCTGCGCGGCGGACCGCGACAAAAGAAACTGTACTTTTTGGAAGGGCGTCCCGACTACGTCTCCTCCACCGATCGTCACGAGCTGCTCGGCGAGCAGCTGGTGGCGACCAACATCTGTCTGCGTATGGAGGTCGACATGGCGCTGGCCGTGCTGCACCGCTACGACGGGCGGCTCGGTGATGCGCTGGTGGGCCTCGGCATCTTGCGACCCATGGTGTTGGTGCGTGCGGTACAGAGCCAGGTGCGCCGCCGCTTCCTCGACGCGTTTCGTTGGCGAGGCGGAGACTGGAGCTTCGTGCTTGGCGCCCGAAGCCAAGAAGAAACGTTCGCGCTGCAACAAGACCCATTCGAGCTGCTGCGCGACGCGGCGTTCGAGGCGCACCCCGACGAGCTCGAGGCCGCACTCGAACCCATCCGCGAGCGCGTCTTGATGCGTGGCTTGGGCGAGCCCATGCCGCTGTCGGTCTACCGCCTGCCGTTCCAGTGGTCGTCGCTGATCAGCCTGGTCAACGGGCAGGGCACGCTGGCTTCCATCGCAGCACGCGAGTCGTCGCAGCGCGGCATGGAGCTCGAGGACGTGTACCGAGCCCTGTATCTCGGTCTCTCGTGTGACCTACTCAGAGCAGCGTAGCCGAGGCCCCCACGTACACGTCCCGGTGGCACCGGCCGTCCAAGCGGGCTAATGCCTCAGTCATGTCGGTGCTCGACTTTACTCAGCCCGAGCACGGCCGTACGCCGGTCCTGGTCGAGGTCCCGCACGCCGGCCTCGCCATCCCCGAGGCACTCAAAGACGAGATCCTCGTCAACGAGGACACGCGCAAGCGCGACGCCGACCTCTATGTAGACGAGCTCTACGCACACGCACCCGAGGTCGGTGCCGCGTTGTTGGCAGCCAAGGTCTCTCGATACGTCGTCGACCTCAACCGCTCGCCCGACGACGTCGAGCTCGGCGCGCTCGAAGATCCCTCATCGGGTCGGATGGGCCAGCCGCGAGGTGTCGTATGGCGCGTCACTACCGACGGTCGCCCCGTGTTGCGCACCCCGCTCGACGCGTCGTCGCTCAGCCAGCGCATCGCGCTGTACCACTCGCCCTACCACTCGCGACTTCGTGAAGAGCTCGAGCTCACCCGACAGCGCTTCGGATTCGCCATCTTGCTTGCTGGCCACTCGATGCCCTCGGCCGTGCGTCGAGGTGCGCGCGACATCGAGAGACGTGCCGACATCGTGCCCGGCACGCTGGGCGGCAGCAGCTGCGATCCGCGCGTGATCGAGCTCGTCGACCAACACTTTCGCGGTGCAGGTCTCAGCGTACGCCACGACGAGCCCTACCGCGGCGGCTTCACCACCGCGCATTACGGTCGGCCCTCGCAGAAGCAGCACGCCGTCCAGATCGAGATCAACCGCGCCATCTACATGGATGAGCTGTCGTGCGTCCGGAAGCCGGACAACTTCGTGCGCCTACAGGAGCTGCTCAAAGATCTGGTGGCCCGGCTCGGCCAGCTCGATTTGGGCTGAAAAGTACCAGTTACTTGCGTGCCTTACGGCGCGTTGGGGTGACCCTTGGGGCTCGCTTGGTGAGCTGAGGCTCCAAAGTGGGGTTCGTTGTCTTG
>JBEGTL010000685.1:0-4421 GCA_041179425.1 Pseudomonadota bacterium
CCACACATGCGCCGCTACACGCCTTGCGTGGCGCCTCGCTGATCGCGCTGGCGCGTGCCGCCGAGGCGCGCGAGCCGTTGCAGGAGGCCATTCGCCTCAACCCGTTCGACCCCGATCCACACTGTCAGCTGGCGCGGCTCGGCGCCGAATTCGAGGGCCGCACGCGCGAGCGCGAGGCCTGCCAGCTGCTCTCCAGACAGTAAGCGCACTTGGCTCTAGGGGGAGACGGCGGTAGTCTGCCCATTGCCTCATGGCGATCTCGAATCCACCTCCGTTGCCCGCTGGTTTTTCGTCGTCCGCGCCACCCGCTGCGCTAGCTGTCGGCCCGTCTGTTCCGCCGCCCCCGTCCATCGCTCCGAAGAGCGATCTCGAGAGGGTGCGGCAGCTGGGCGAAGCACGCCGAAAGATCGTCGCCGAGCTGAGAAAGCGCATCGTCGGCCAGGACGAGGTCATCGACCTGTTGCTGACGTGCGTGTTTGCGCACGGGCACGGCCTGTTCGTCGGCGTCCCCGGCCTGGCCAAGACCCTGCTCATCACCACGCTCGGGCGCACGCTGTCGCTGCGTGCCAGCCGCATCCAGTTCACGCCCGACCTCATGCCGAGCGACATCACCGGCACCGACGTGCTCGACGAAGATCGCGCCTCGGGGCTGCGCAGCTTCCGTTTCGTGCCGGGGCCGGTGTTCACCAACATCCTGCTCGCCGACGAGATCAACCGCACGCCGCCCAAGACGCAAGCGGCCCTGCTCGAGTCCATGGCCGAGGGCAAGGTCAGCGCAGGCGGCCGCACCTACCCGCTCGAGCAGCCGTACCTCGTGTTCGCGACCCAAAACCCCATCGAGCAAGAGGGCACCTACCCGCTGCCCGAGGCCCAGCTAGACCGGTTTCTCCTGCAGATCGACGTCGGCTACCCGTCGCGCAGCGAAGAAGAAGAGATCGTCCTGCGCACCACCGCGGCGCCCGGTCCCGAGCCCGACGCCGTGCTGAGTCGTGAGCAGATCCTCGAGCTTTCGGCGCTGATCCCGCGCATCCCCATCGCACCGCACGTCATCGCGCACGCGGTCGCACTCACGCGCGCGACGCGCCCCGAAGAGCCCAACGCGCCCGACGAAGTAAAGCGCTACGTGCGCTTTGGCGCGGGACCACGCGCGAGCCAGGCGCTCGTGCTGGGTGCCAAGGCGCGCGCGGCCCTCGACGGCCGCGTGACCGCAGACATCGAAGACGTCCGGGCGCTGGTCAGTCCGGTGTTCCGCCACCGCTTGGTGCCGAGCTTTCGCGCCGAAGCCGAAGGTGTGCGTCCGACGGACATCATCGCCAGCGTCGCGAGGTCGGTCAGGCCGTGAATCAGGTTGGCGAGCCGCCCGCGGGTCGCGCGATCGACCCTTCGTTCGTCGAGCGACTCGAGCACCTGCGCTTCGCCGTCGATGGCGTCGTCGACGGTGCGTACACCGGTCTGCACAAGAGCCGTCGCCGCGGTGGAGGACTGGTGTTCGCCGAGCACCGTGCGTACCGGCCGGGCGACGACCCGCGCACCATCGACTGGCGCGCGTTCGCGCGCAGCGACCACCACCGGGTGAAACGTTTCGAGCACGAGGCGCAGCTGCGGGCGATCCTCGCGCTCGATATCTCGGGCTCCATGGCCTACGGCGGCCCTGCCCTCATCACCACCAAAGTCGGCTTCGCGGCGACGCTGCTCGGCGCCACGGCCGAGGTCCTGCTGCGGCAGGGCGATGCTGCGGGTGTGGCCCTGTTCCACGAGCAGCTCGCGCGCTTTTTGCCCGCACGCGGTGGGCACGCGCACGCCAAGGCGCTGCTCGAGGTGCTCGCTACGCCGCCGGTCTCGGGCGCGCACACCAACTTGGCGGCCACCTTCGACGAGCTCGGTGAGCGCGCAGGTCGACAAGGCGCCGTGGTGATCGCGAGCGACTTTCTCGACGCTGGGCCCGACGCGCTCAAGGGCCTGCCCCGGCTCACCGCCCGCGGTCACCGCGTGTACGTGTTGCACGTGCTGCACCACGACGAGCTGTCGTTACCCTTCACCGAGCCGCTACGCTTTTTGGGCACCGAGGGAGAAGCTCCACTCGAGGCAGACCCTCGCCTGCTCCGCGAAGCGTACATGCGCGAGCTGACTACGTTCCGCCTCGGCATCAAGTCGGCCTGCGCCGCAGCCGGTGCACGCTACGTGCTGGCGTCGCTCGAGCGACCGCTGCACGAGGTCCTGCGCGAAGCCCTCGCACCCGACGAAGGCTCACGATGGGGATAAACAGGGCCTGTTTCCTCGAGATGGTCTGGGGCTTGCGATGGGACTAGGGCTGCCGCTCGCGCTGCTGGGGATCCTGGGCATCGCCATTCCGCTCTGGATCCACCGCGTCCGCAAGCGCACGCTGCGCGACCTTGCGTTGCCCACCATCGCGCTGCTCGCACGCGCCGTGCACCAGCGCCGGCGCACGCTCACGTTTCGTGATCGACCGCTGCTCTACGCACGCATCGCGCTGGCGGCGCTGTTCGCGCTCGCGCTGGCGCGGCCTTACTTGTCGCGCATCGCGAGCTACGCCACCGAGCGCCCGCTGTCGCTGTTGGTGTTGCTCGACGACTCCATGTCGATGGAGCGGCGGACCCGACAAGGCGGCACGCTGTTCGACGCGGCGCGCGGCCGTGCGGAACAAGTGTTGTCCGAGCTCGCACCCGACTCCGAGGTCACCATCGTGCTGGCCGGACACGAGCCGCGTGTCTTCTTTTCGCGCTCCGCAGAGCTGCGCGTGGCGGCGAACTCGCTCTCTCAGCTCGAGCTGCTCGGCGCACGCGGCACCGACCTGTCGCGCGCGCTCGCCCTCGGCCAGCGCGAGCTTTCGGCAAGTCGGTTGCCATCCAAAGAGGTGCTCGTCCTGACCGACTGTGCTGCGCACGCGAGCGCCGACGTGTTGGAGAGTCCCGCCGCGCACCTACGTGTCGAGTGCTTCGACGCCAAGGACGCACGCGGCAACCCTTACCTCTCCGGCATGACACTCAGCGAGGGCCGTGAGCTCGCAGACCCTTCCACGCTGACGGTCGTCCTGGGAGGCCAAGGCGAACACCAAGAAGTGGACCTGGCCGTGCGCCTCGATGGCAAACAGATCGCCGAACAGAGCGCGAGCATCGACAACGGGACCGGCGTCGTCGAGCTGTCGCTCGATGCACGCGCGCTGGCGCACGGGCGCGTGCTCGAGGCCAGCATCGAGACGGCCAACGCACTCACGCTCGACGACACACGCGCGCTCTCGCTCGACGATGTGGCTGCTTTGTCGGTGTTGCTGGTCGATGGCGACCCTGCGCCCAACCAGCTCGACGACGAGCTGCGCTTCATCGCGCTCGCGCTCAACCTCGACGACGGAGCACACGGTGCGCCGCGCATCACACGCATCGATGCCGATGGTCTGGCGGCGATCGACCTGTCGACGTTCGATGTGGTGGTGTTGGCCAACGTGCGCGCGCCGTCCGATGTGGAGGCCGAGCGGCTGACCGAGCACGTGGGGCGTGGCGGCGGTCTGTTGATCGCGGCCGGTGAGAACGTCGACGCGTTCGGCTACCGGGGCCGCATGAGCAAGCTGCTGCCGGCATTGCCGCGCAGCAGCGCACCGGTCGAGCCTGCGCTCGGCATCGCGCGCACCGGCGACAGTGCTGGCTCCGAGCTGATGCCCAGCGGCGGTGCGGGGCTAGAGACCGCGCGCACCAGCAAGCGGCTGTTGCTCGAGACCCCACAAGACGACAGTCGGACGCTGCTTTCGTTGTCGGACGGTACGCCGCTGTTGGTGTCGGGGACGTTCAAGCGCGGGCGGGTCGCGTTGCTCGCCACGACGCTCGACGACGACTGGAGCGACCTGCCGCTGACGCCTGGCTTCTTGCCGCTGATTCACGGCTTGGTGCGCGGGTTGTCCGCGGTGGATGCGCTGCCGCGTGGGCCGCACGCAGCGGGCACCGTGCTGTCTGCTCGCGTGCCACTCGGTGCACGCGCACTGTACCTGCTTACGCCGGATGGGCGGCGCGTAGACCTGGACGTGCAGAAGCCGACCGTGCGCATCACGGACACTGCCGTCCCTGGCGTGTACCGGACGCTTGCCGCGCTGGACCAGCACTCGGAGTGGGAGCTGGCGCAGCTGTCGTTCACGGTGGTTCCGGATACGCGGGACAGCGATCTTGCGATTCGGCGGCCGAAGCCGGAGAAGGAGCGTCCTGCGGAGGCTGGCGCTGGACGGCCTCGTGGGGTGGAGAGCTGGTTTTGGCTTGTTTTTGGGCTGTTTGTGCTTGGAGAGGGCTTGGTGCGTTTGCGTCGGCGGGCTTCGCTTGAGGGTGTTGTTGCTGCTTAGGTTCGACTTCGGGGCGCTGCGGGGTGGGGTGCTCGGTCCGGGCGGCGGGCGGGGTGTCGATACGACCCAAAAAAGCGGG
>JBEGTL010000686.1:0-4420 GCA_041179425.1 Pseudomonadota bacterium
ACTGACTTCGTCCGCACCACGGAGTGAGCGATGACACGCGACCTCTGGCTTATTCTTGGCTTGATCAGCACGCTCGCGTGCGGCGCATCGGACGACGGCGCGTCCTCGGATGTGCCCGAGGACACGGACAGCGGTTCACAGGTCCCGGGCAAGTCCAAAGACGCCGGGCGCACCGATGCCGGTAGCGGGCAGCCAGCCAAGCGCGACAGCGGCACCAGCACGAGCAGCGGCAACTCCAACGCCTGCGAGAAGCTCGACCTGACAGCAATGGCCACCCCGCCGGACATTCTGATCGTTCTCGACCGCTCGACCAGCATGCTGATGGGTCGCTGAGACCCCTCCGTGGCCGCCATCAAGGAGTTCACGGGTGGACTCGATCAGTCGGTCAACTTTGGCCTGATGGTGTTTCCGGCCACGGGCAATGACATCTGCACGCCAGGCATGGTGGATGTGCCGGTCGGCGAGATGAACGCACAAAAGATTGCGACCACGCTCGCGAGCTCGCCGCCGACTCCATTTCCGCTCGGGGCCACGCCGACCTCGACTTCGCTGATGGCAGCACTCACCGCGCTCGATCCAATGGCCTGCTCAGACTGCGTCCCGACGCCCAAGTACGTGTTGTTGGTGACTGACGGGGAGCCCAACTGTGCCGACGACCCGGTGGGCGACACCAACCGCGCCATCGACGCACTCACGGCCCAGGGCGTGAAGACCTACGTGATCGGCTACGACCTGGCCAGCAACGCCAACTCCGCCATGATCATGAACGGCTTCGCCCAGCACGGCGAACGGACAAGTATTACCCCGTCGAAGACCAGGCCACGTTGGTCGCAGAGCTGACACGCGTCGCGGGCGAGCTCGTGCCGTGCGAGTTCGCGCTCCAAGACGACATCGGAGATCCTTCGTACGTGCGCGTCGAGATCGATGGCAAAACGTACGAATACGGCACCGATTGGACGGTCGACGGCCACAAGATCGTGCTCGACCCGATGGGCGGCGCTTGCCCCAAGCTGCGCGACGCCAAGCTGCACGACCTGAAGATCACGCGCGAGTGTTACCAGGTAGTGCAGTAGCGCGTCGATGGTCGCACCCGAGGCTCGAGCGTCGCGCCCCGCGCTGGGGCGCTGGAGCGAGCGCGCCGTAGCCGCCATCCAGAGCAATATCCTCTGGGTACTGCTCGGCGTGTACGTGGTGGCCGGCGTGCTGCCAGGCATCGGGCTGGCGATCAAGAAGCTGCAGATCGGGTCGGTTGGATTGTTTGGTGAGCGTCCTGTCGCGCTCTCGCTGACCAACCTGCTGCTCGCTTCGATGCTGTTTACGGCGGGCCTCGGCGTGTCGCTGCGCGACGTGCGAGGCATCTTCCAGCACCCTCGCTTGCTGGCCGCGGGTGTGCTCGCCAACGCGCTCATGCCCGTGCTGTTCCTCGCGCTGCTCTCGCTCGTCCTACAAAAGGTGCTCGCCGGCAGCGTCGACACGGCACTGCGCAGTCGACGTCGTCAAGCGTCGCTACACGAGCGGTCCGTCGACTGAGTGCAGACCGTTGGACTGGACGCAAAACAACCGGCCACGGTCATTTAGTGCGGCAGCGCGTCGATCCAGTCCGCGAGCTGCTGCGTGCCCACGTCGTCGACCTTGTGACTGACGAGCGGCGGCATCTGGTAGTTGCCGCGCACGTGCGCCAGCTGCCAGAGCAGGCTCTGCTCGTGATTGCCCGGGACGACACGGTGGGCCCCGGGGAACTTCTGCGCGACTGACATGGTGGTGGGTGCCTGATTGACCGTCGCACGATAGGTATCTGTGGCGACGACAGACGCGGGACCGGCCGCATTTCCGGACGGCCCCGAGGCGTCTGCAGACGACGCCCCGGCGTCTGCAGACGGCACCGCGGCGTCTGCAGACAGGGCGCCCGCGTCTCTCGCGGAGGTCGCAAACAGCTCTTCGGCACGCAGACGCATCACCAGCAGCGTCTCGTCACCCAGGCCGCGCGTGGAGTGACAGGGCATGCCGCAGTTCACGTGCAAGTAGCCGAGTGCAGCCGCGGCCTTGCCCGTGCTGTCCTCGGGCAACTTGACGATCTTACGCACAGGGGGGTGGCTCAGCGCACCGGCGGCGATCAGCTTGCTCAGCGTCTCGCCTTCGGCCATCGGCAGCGCCAGAGCGACAGCCTCCACGCCGAGCAGTGAGTCGGAGCCTCCGTGATGACACTTGCCGCAGTCCCGCGCATTGGGGATCTCGTAGCCGTTGGGCAACAGGATGGCCCTTAGGCTGGTGTTGAGCGTCGCGTTGGTCTCGCTCTCATCCCAGAGGTATGTCCCTGACTCCCACTTGGCGGCGGAGCGCTTCCAGAAGATGCGCGTCTCAACGAGCTTGCCGTCGATGTGAAACTCCTTCCAGGCTTTGGTGCCCACAGGGAACTTCCACGCGTCCAGGTCGGAGGTATCGATCTGCGTATGGGGAGGCAGGTAAAGGAAACGGTCCTTTTGGGCCCCATCGCTCCAGAACTTCACCCCGGGTGTGTAGGGCTTGGCTTCGTCTGCGTGGGTCTTCGGGTCGCGGCCCTTGTACAGACCGGTGCAGAAGACGTCGCTGGGCAGGCCTGCCTCGGGCTCGACGCATGGCGGCCCGGCGTCCACTGCGCTGTCCAGCAGCGACGCGTCGAGCATACCCCGCGCGGTCGCGTCGGCCGCTGCGTTGGGCACGGCGGCGTCCGTGCCGGGCTGCGCTCCACGATCGCCGGTGGCGTCGCCGGGAGAGCAGCCGAGCACGCTAGAGAACAACAGCGCGGCCGCCAAGCGCTGGCTCGCCCCAAGGACATACAGACTCTGCATGGCTTCCCTCTCAGCGCGCGCTGATCCTCAGTCGTTCTTGGCGCCTGCCACGATCCAGCTGCGAATGCGCGCGACCTGCGTGCTCGTGAGCAG
Organism: Pseudomonadota bacterium; assembly: GCA_041179425.1. Lineage (GTDB taxonomy): Bacteria > Myxococcota_A > Polyangia > Polyangiales > DASUME01 > DASUME01. The sequence continues at coordinate 2,922 of JBEGTL010000686.1, forward strand.
TTTGCCCCCGAGCGGCATGCGGCCCCCACACGGAGGGGTTTCGCTGAACTTGAGCAAAAACAAGCTCGCGTCAGGGTCCCCGGGCGTCAACAGCGGCATGTCGGTGCAGCGCGTGCTGGTCGAGATCTTGCCCAGCAATGCGTCGTACGCGGCTGCTTTGGTCTCGCCCATGCTCAGCTTGCCGTTGCTGGCGTCCTTTGCCGGCATGGAGTGACAGAAGTTGCAGCGCGCATTGGTGGTGGTTGGAAACAGCGACTCGTAGATCTCGCTGAACGTCGCGGGGGCACCCGCGTCTGGCTTGACCGGCTGCTTGCCCGCATCGGACGCCGCTGGTTTTTCCGCGTCGACCGCTGCGCTCGACTTGCCGGCGTCGGCGCGCTCGCCACCCGTGTCGACCTCGCCCGTGCCATCACTGCCACAGCCAATCAGCAAGAGCAGCAGCGCGAGCGACCTTACTGTACGCATGTGAACGGACCGTTTGCGATGGGAGGCAGCGTGTGGATGTAAGTGGCCAGGTCCTTCAGATCGCTGTCGGTCATCTTGCCGAGACGCTCGGCACCGCCCGGGTGCGTGTTGCAGAACGTGCGCCCCGTGCCCTTTTCTTGGTTCGTATGGATGGCAGCGGCGATGTCGTCGATGCTCCACGTGGACAGGCCCGTCGCGTGCGGCGTGATGTTGGTCGACGTCTGCACCGGCTTACCCCGGATGAAGGTGTACTTTTTGCCGCCCGCAAAGGGCTTGCTCAGGTCGGGAATGCCGTAGGACAGCTCCTCGGTGTGGCAGTTGAGGCAGGCCGTCTTGGCGATGTAGCGTCCGCGCTCGGCCGCCGCGAAGGCAGGGTCGGTCTTGGCCAGCGTGGTGTGTGGAATCTTTGCGTCTTCGACCGTAGGGACGGGCGGATTCTGATCGAAGTGAGGGTAGTCTGCAGGCACCACGTTGTCGTTCGGCGGCACCGTGCGCAGGTACTTGATGATGGAGTCGACGTCCTCCTGGGTCAGCAGGGCGTACTCGGGGTACGGCATGATCGGGTACATGGCGATGTTTTCATCGTCGATGCCCTTGGTCAGCGCGCGCCGGAGCTGGTCGTCGCTCCACGCGTGCAGGCCCTCAGGGTCGTGCGACGTGAGGTTTTCGGCGTTGACCGTGACGATGGTTCCGTCGAGGTCGGTGAAGTCGTACGAACGACTGCCGGCCAGATACTTGGTCATGTCTGGCTCACCGTTGGGCAGCGAGGGCGTGTGACAGACGCCGCACATCAACACGTGGTCCACCAGATACTCGCCGCGCTCCACCGTGCCGATCAGTGGCAGACCCGCACCAATCGCCGAGTCGTGTTCGGCCGCGGCATCGCCTCCCGCAAGGCCGTCTTTTCCACCCGGAGCGGGGGTCGACGCGTCGACCTTGGTCGTCCCCGAGTCGCGAGGAACCAGCGGGGCCGCGTCGCGCGCGCCGCCCGCATCCACCGCGGGCGTGTCGGTGCTGGCGCTGGTGCAGCCCCA
>JBEGTL010000687.1:0-4410 GCA_041179425.1 Pseudomonadota bacterium
GCTGGCGACGTAGGGCTCGAAGGCGGCCTGGTGTGCCGCACCTTTTTCAGCGTCCCACATGTCCGCCTGCGCCTGAATGACCACCGCCTCGGCGCCATCGGCCTCAGCGATCTGAAAGGCCAGCTCCAGCCAGCGCAGATCGGCCCCCGTGCGCTCGCTGATCTCAGCGTCCTGCGCGGTCCCGCACACCTCGCGTCACGGGGACCAGCTGGGCGGGCTACGAGTCCGCGCGCAGCTCGTTCGTGCTGCGCGCGTTCGTCGACGCCACTGTCTACGGGCCGCTCGCACTGCGTGCCGGTGTCTCTTACCTTCCCGACTCCGTCAACGCGTCCGCGCAGCCGCACATCGGGGCGCGCGTACAGCTACTGCGTCAGGCCAAGCACGGTCTTGACCTCGGCTTCGGCGCCTTCTATCGCCTGGAGCGCTTCAGCGAGGAGGAAGGCTTGATTCAGGCCATGCTCACCGGCGCGTTCAGGCACGGTCACACCGGTCTTTTTGCAAACCTCGTCTATGGTCAAGATGCCGAAGGAGACGACCAGGAGGGTGAAGTCCTGTTCGCGCTGCTGCAGCAGGTGCACGACGCCGTGCAGGTTGGGTTCGAGTCGCGTGGTCGTTTCAAGCTGGCGTCGACCGACCCCAAGCGCCGCGACGTGCCCATCGAGACGGCCGAGATCTCGGTGGCGCCGACGCTGAGCTTCGCAGTGGGCCCGGTCGCGTTTTTGGCGCAGGCAGGAGGCTCCGCGATCCACGTGCAGGACTGGCGGGTGGGCGTGCTGGCGATGGCGGGGCTGGCCAGCTCGTACTGAAGGGACCGATAGCTGCCCACGGTACACCTCGAAAGTGGCGAAGACTCAGGCCGGAGCGAGCCGCGCGAAGGTCTCGGCCTCGGAACGCTCGTTCTTCTATTTTTCAACGCGCCTTCATCGCGCACCGAGCTTGCAACTATGATTGCCAGGGTCCCTCGATCAGGGCTAGCGTGCCGACCCACCGATGTCGCTTCCTTCGCAGCCTTCCTCGCGTGGCAATGGGCTTACCTATTCGGGCATCTTCGTGCTGGCCCTCGCCACGTTGATGCTGGAGGTCTTGCTCACCCGGATCGCCAGCGTGATCGCCTGGTACCACCTGGCCTTCTTCGTGATCTCGCTTGCGATGCTCGGGCTGACGGCAGGGGCGGTGCTGGTGTTTTTGCGGCCTGGCTGGTTCACCGCCACTGAGGTCGCGCGACGGCTGGCAGAGAGCACGCTTGCCTTCGCGCTGGCGGTCCCCCTCTGCCTCGCGTTCGCGCTCTCGCACCCGCTCGTGCAGGAGGGGAGCCTGATGGACTTCGTCGCGCTGCTGGGCACCGGGCTCGCGCTGGCGCTACCGTTCGTGCCAGCCGGAGTCGCGCTGACGCTCGCCCTGACCCGGGCGGGGCTGCCGGTCGGCCGCGCGTACGGCATCGATCTGCTCGGCGCCGCCAGCGGCTGCGCGCTGGTCATCCCGGTGCTCGCGGTGCTCGACGCGCCGAGCGCGGCGCTCTTGGCAGCCGCGCTCGCCGCCCTCGCCGCCGCGCTCTTCGCCGGCGCGGCGGGCGGCAAGCTGCGCGCCCCGGTGTGGGTCGGACTCGGCCTGCTCGGACTCACGCTGCTCAACGCGAGCCAGCCCTTCCCGCCGCTGCGGCCCGCCTGGGTGAAGGGCAGGCACGAAAACATCGCGTACTACGACTCGATGCGCTGGAACAGCTACTCGCGCGTCACCATCGAAAAGGAGGTCACCGGTCCGCCCTTTTTCTGGGCGATGGGCGAGAACACTCCCGCGACGCTGCTGGCTCCGATCACGCAGCGCCAGTTGGTGATCGACGGCATCGCCGGCACGGTGATGAGCGAGCTCGGGGCGGGGCTCGGAGCGCACGACTACCTCGCCTACGAGATGACCGCGGCGGTGCACGAGATCAGAGCGCACGGCCCCGCGGCGGTGATCGGCGTGGGCGGCGGTCGCGACTTGCTCGCGGCCGCGCGTGCCGGCCACGAAACGGTCGTGGGCATCGAGCTGAACGGGCTGATCGTCGATGCGCACACGGGCTTTTTGCGCAGCTTCTCGGGCATCGCCGACCTACCCGGCGTGACCCTGGTCCACGACGAAGCGCGCAGCTACCTCGCCCACGATCGTCAGCACTACTCCACCATCGCGATGTCGCTGATCGACACTTGGGCAGCCACCGGCACCGGCGCCTACAGCCTGTCCGAGAACGGGCTCTACACCGTCGAGGCGTGGCGCACGTTCACACGGCGGCTGACCAAGCGCGGCATCTTTTCGGTATCGCGCTTTTATTACGCCGAAAATCCGGGCGAGACCGCGCGCATGCTCTCGCTCGCACTCGCCACACTGTGGAAGAGCGGCGCGCAAGATCCGCGCGCGCACATCGTGGTGCTGCAGAGCAAACAGGTGGCGACCCTGCTGTTGTGCCGCAGCCCGTTTTCGACGGCCGATCTCGACGCGCTCGAGGGTGTCGCCGCAGAGCGGGGCTTTGGCCTGATGGTGACGCCGCGCAAGCTGCCCGATCAGCCGCAGCTGCGCGAGCTGCTCTTGCAGACATCGCCCGAAGCACTGGCGCAGTTCGCCGACGCGCAGCTGCTCGATATCTCGCCGCCCAGCGACGCGCGCCCGTTCTTCTTCAACATGCTGCGGCCGAGCAGCTGGTTACTGGGACGCGAGGAGATCGACAAGCTCGACCTGCGTTTCCTCGGCAACCTCGTCGCTTCGCAGTCGCTGTTGTACTCGGTGCTGGTGACCTTACTGCTGACCGCGCTGACGCTGCTCTGGCCGATGCGCGCGCGATTGTCCGAGCTGCGCGCGCTGCCGAAGCGCGACGTGGCCGCGGCGCTCGGCTACTTTGCGCTGATCGGGCTCGGCTTCATGTTCGTAGAGATCGGGCTGCTCTCGCGGCTGAGCGTGTTCCTCGGTCATCCCACCCTGGCGCTCGCGGTGCTGCTCGGCGGGCTCATCTCGTTCACCGGCGTAGGCAGCTTGCTCAGCGCGCGGGTGCCGCTGGCCAACCCACGCTGGGCGCGCCTGTACCCGCTGCTGCCGGCGGTCCTGGTCGCGCTCGCGTCGTTGCTGGCGCTGCCGGCGATGCGCCCCTATCAGAGCGCCGCGGTGCCGGTGCGCATCGCCGTGAGCCTGGGCATCTTGCTGCTGCCGGCACTGGCGATGGGGCTGTGCTTCCCGCTCGGCCTGCGCCTATGCGAGCAGATGGAGTCGGCGCGCACGAAGGCCACACCGCGGCTGGGACCGTGGCTGTGGGGCATCAACGGCGCGTTCGGCGTGTGCGCGAGCGGCCTGGCGCTGGCCAGCTCGATGGTGTGGGGCGTCCCGGTCACGCTCGCGATCGGCGCGGCCTGCTACCTGCTGCTGCCGCTCGCGACCTTCCGCCTGGCTCGCTAGAGCGGCGATCGCGCGGTCGTTTCCTGCGCAAGAGGCCAGTGTCGCCTTGATGCTCCCCGCCTCGCCACGTCAATGTCCTGTCGACGCGGAGGACGCATGGCGGACCAGACTTTTGTAATCGTTGGCGCCGGCCCGGTGGGCTTGAGCCTCGCCCTCGGGCTCGCGCGGCATGGGCAACGCGCACTGGTGCTCGAGAAGAGACCGCACCTCAGCCTCCATTCGAAGGCGGTGGTGGTGCTTCCGCGAACCTTGCAGATCATGCGCGAATGGGGCCTCGAACCGGTGTTTCGCAAGAACTCACAGTGGCTCGACCGGCTGCGCGTGCACGACCCGGCGCAGCGCGCCCTGCTCGAGGTGGACTTCAGGGTCTTGGACGATATCTCCGCAGTGTCGGCGGCCGCGATCCTGCCGCAGGATGAGACCGAGCGTCTCCTGTACGAAGCTTGCTGTGCGACAGACGGCATCGAGGTTCGACTGGGGCACGAGCTGGTCGGTCTCCAACAAGACGCTCGAGGCGTGCGCGTCGAGGTCGCGTCCGGAGGACAACGATACACCGTGGAAACACCGTATCTGAGCGGCTGCGACGGAGCGCACAGCGCCGTGCGCGAGCTGCTCGGCATGGAGCTCGAAGGCAAGACCTACGAGGACCACGCGATCCTTGCCGACGTTGCAATCGACGACGAGCGCGACCGGAAAGCGTGGCCAATCGTCGACCTGAGTGCGCCGGGCTTTCACTTCATGGTCCGTTTCGCGGACAAGCGCTGGCGCTTGGTGGTGGCCGTTCCTGGGCTTGGCAACGATGAAGAGCCCTCCGACGCGCTCGTCCAAAAAGAAGTCGAGCGCCTGCTCGGTCCGGGGCCGCTGACCATCTTGTGGAAGAGTGGCTTTCACATCCATCTGCGAACGGCAGCGCGCTTTCGTGAAGGGCGCGTGCTGCTGCTCGGAGACGCCGCGCACTTGAATAGCCCCGCGGGTGGCCAAGGCATG
>JBEGTL010000688.1:0-4400 GCA_041179425.1 Pseudomonadota bacterium
CGTCCGGGCAGCGCGAGGTATTGGTTTTTTTCAACAACACGGTACCGAAGGGCCTTTGTAGGCCCCGCCGTTCGGCCCTTCGGGGCCCTTCGGGGCTGCGCCGATGCGTTCGGGGAGATCGCTGAAAATGCGTTACGTCGCCCTGCGGGCGGAGGGTGCCGTTTGTACGGCTTATCCTCCTCTCGTAAGGCGCTTCAGGGATGCGGTCATGCAAGCCTCCGTTGGGAGCTCCTTATCCCCTAGCAAGACCGCACGCCAACGCTGCTACCTTATCGGGTGATCTTCTTCTTTACGTCCCGCACTTCCGGACGCGCTCAAGGCCCTCCAGAGACCGGCCACCCTTCGTCATTCCACGCCAGCCCGGCCACACGCAGAACCGCGCGGCCATTCTGTTGACCGTCGTATGCGTGATAGAAGTTGTACGCGCGCTCTCCTGAGAAGATCACTGTGTTGTGACCAGGTCCGTGGTAGCGGGAGTCGCCCTTTACAACAAGCGTGCCTCCTCCCTTCAGCATCGATACACCATCGGCGTCGACGAAGGGCCCCAACACACTCTTGGCGCGGCCAACTCGGATGTTGTAGGTGCTGTTGTTCCCGACGCAGCACTTATCGAAGGACGCGAACAAGTAGTAGTAACCGCATCTGCGAACGAGGATGGGCGCTTCAATTGCGCCATCAACGCTCGGCGGGCGCGTCGCTAGCGAATACACTCGGTCTCCGACGCGCGCACCGCTGGAGTCGAGCTCGATCGCTTTGATGCCGCTCCAGAAGCTGCCGAACGTCAGCCAGTGCTTGCCCTCTACATCGGAGAATGCGTTCGGGTCGATGGCGTTCCAGTCGTCCTTTGTGCCGTGATTCGAGCACACGACGGGACCTTTGTCGGCCCAACTTCCCTGCTCCAGACTTGGTCTGGTTGCATGACCAATACAGGACGAGTTCGAGCTGAACGTAGAAGCCGAGTAGTACAGGTGGAACATGCCACCGAAGTAGGAGACGTCAGGTGCCCAAAGGTCCGTGGCCCCAGGCACCTCTTTCGCAACCCAAGCCGGGTTTGATGTCCCGAACGCTGACGGCGCATCCTTCCAGGTCCGAAGATCGACGGAGGTCTTCGCGGGAAGACGAGGACCGGTGTTCCAAGAGTAGTAGACACCATTGCTCTCGATTGCCGTCGGGTCATGCGTTCCCAGGCTTCCGCTCAGAGGAATCGTTTCGGGTCTGTGCGCCGTGTCTAGCTTTGCGACCTCACAACGATCGCTCTGATTCTCGAGACTCGCATCCGACGCGTCGGTCGTCGCTGAAGCGTCCACAATTCCGGCATCGCTCGGCCGAGCCGTGTCTGCGTCCGGCCGAGTTGATGCTGGCGATGCCGCGTCCGCCGGACGCTTCGACGCGTCAGGTACGTTGTTTACTGGGGGCTTGGTCTGGTCGTCCTTTTTGCCATCGTCTGGCAGTGGCTGCTCTCGACCAGGAGTGTCTTGGACAGACGCGTCGTTAGTGGTCAGCTTCTGTTCGACATCGGCGCAAGCTGAGTATCCCATCAAGAGCCCACAGACCGCCGCGCGGACGGTCATGGGGGCAGATGACGTCTGCGCTCTTGAGAAGAGTATTGGCACGGTCCTACGGTCGCTCACAGACTTGACCGCCATTGCAGAGGATGCCATTTCCCGATGGGCAGTCTTGATCGCTCGTGCAGCTGATGACGCAAGTGGTACCCCTGGGCACCGGGCAGTACGCACCTAGCCCCGGAAAACCGGCCACCGTGTCGCAATCGGCTTTAGACGTACACTCCCTGGTGCACATACCGAGCGAGCAAACCGTTCCGCCCAAGCATGGCGGCCAGCCCGATCCACAAGGGGTGTAGGATGTGACTCGGGCGCAGGAGCTGGGATTGCAGTTGAAAGGGCTGAAACCCGTGCCCTTAGGATCGCACTCCTCCGTCCCTGTGACTACCCCGTCGCCGCAAACAGAAGGCGCCGGGCATGCTGCACCACATGCCAGTCCGCACGCGTTTTTGGCGGGACTCTCATCCACCATCCCGTCGCAGTCATTGTCCTTGCTGTCGCACTGCTCGGGAGTCGGGGCTTTTGCTTTGGCGGTGCAAGCTACTTCCCCGGTGCCAGCGCACGCTAGCACTCCTACTGACTCGCATTCGCCGCGCCCCGCGCGACACGCAGTACCCTTCACGAAGCCGTTATCAACGATTCCATCGCAGTCATTGTCAGCGTTGTCGCAGACCTCTGCAGTCCCTTTGACCTCTCCCACGCAGTCCATCGGCCAGACGCCGTCGCTGCAGGTCAGAGTGCCTTGCTTACAGGGCGAGGTCTTGTTGCCACAAGGTCTGGTTGTGCCATCGAGGCAGTCGCAGCCCTCATTCGCGACTCCGTTGCAGTTCTCGTCTTTCGAGGCGCCATCGCAAACCTCAGGGGTTGGTCCGACGGCGCCTTTGCACGCGCTCTCGTCGTCCCATTTGCCGTTGTGGCAGCTCAGCACTCCCTGTTTGCATGGGGCAGCGCTGATCCCACACGGACGCGTCACGTCTTCGTCGACCATCCCGTCGCAGTCGTTGTCGATGCCATCACAAGCTTCAGTGGCAGGTACGCATGCGGGAGTTGTCGCGGCATCCGGTAGGATCGAATCGGAGGTCGTTGCCGCTGCGGTGGCATCGGCAGAAGCGTCGGCTGTCTCCCCCGACGGTGCCGCACCGTCGGGCTCGCTCGAGTCTGAAGTGCTGATCCCCGCGTCCCCATCACGCTCGCCGCCACCAACGCTAGTTTCGGGTCTTCCTGAACTGCTGGGTTTAGCTCCATCAGGAACGCCTCCATCAGTTTTCGTGCTCGTCCCAGCTTCCGCCGCGGTCGCAGCGCTGGTCCCAGAGTCTACGGGGACAGGGACGCAGTAGCCGCCGTCTTTGTACTCGCTCGAATAGCATCCGACCGGATCGCTACAGCCGACGAGGATCGACGTAGCAATGAAGCCACTCAGGATCTTAGCCACGGAAGTCATGCGACGCCTTTCTCACAGCCAGTGAACGCTCGCGTCCACAACGACCGTCCTCTGTAACGCACTCGTATGGATATTGAAGGCAAAATTCGAGTTCGAGCGTGATGGTACGAAGGCCCATCGAACGAGCTGGGTGAGGGGAACCGCCGACAGTGGCGCCGCTGATAAAAGCACGATCGCGCCACGATCGCGCTGCTCCCGAGGAAGGGTGCATCGTCCTTGCAGTCGCGGAGGGAGGTCGCACGGTGCGCCGTGCGCCACCTCCGTAGCGCCCCAGACCATCAGGCCCGCCCCGCCGAGACCCGCGAGCATGGATGCCCACCAAGGGGTACGCTCGCGCGGCACGCTGAGAAGAAGTCCGAGCACACCGGCCGTAGTCGCTGCTGCGCCCACCGCGGCGAAGACGTAGGGCTTGCTCCTCGAGCTTTCCCATGCGCTTAGCCTGTCGGGATTGAACGTGGATTCTGGGACCTTCCGGAGCGCGGCCCCTTTATCGCCACGCTGGTTCATGTACACGCCGGCCACTACGAGCGAAGCGACCCCCAAGCCGATCGGTGTCGCTCCCACTGTCGTTCCGAGGTGGGTTCGCGATGACGAGTTTCGTCCGCTGGACGTGTCCGGGGACTCCCAGGCGACTTTGGAGAGCGAGATGTTCCATGCGCGTCGCTCGCCTCCGACAACGGCCAGCGAGCGATGCACGGACCGGTAGCCGGGCGCTTGAAACTCAAGCTGGTGCGTGCCCACGTCGAGCAACAGTCGCTCAGGTAGAGGCGTTGCCTCAGCTCCGTCGATAGCTACGCGAGCGTCCCCGAGGTCCAGCGTGATCTCAAGCTGAGCGACGAACGTCCAAGCGCGTGCCAGCAGGCGCTCCGCCTCCGACCGCATCGTATCGTCGAGCCGCTTTTGGTCCGACGCGAGGGCGCTCTCCAGGAAAGCAATAGTCTCACTGTATCGCCTGAGCTCAAACGAGACGACACCCAGGCCACGGTACGTTCGCGCGTTCGGCAAGATGGCGTGCGCTTTTAGAAATAGCGAACGCGCCTCTAAGTAGTTCTGCGCCTCGTACTCAGCGACTGCTTCGAGAATTGCCTCGCGGTAGCCTGGCGGCTCCCCGCCGTCCTGAGCATGGGCGAGCTGTGGTACCTCGACGACTGCAAACCCGAGGACCAGCAGGGTGGTTGCGAGACAAAGGCTCCACGTGCGCCGGGGCGCGAGCACTCTGAAGGGGGGCCTCGGCATCCGGTGAACGCTGTAGTGGGGTTCGCCGAGGTGTCAACGGTTCAGGGGATCCCCCCTCGGGGTGATGATGGACCTCGAGCGCGCTTCAGCGGCGCCTTTGATCTGATCCAATCGCGGCGGCTTGGGAGATCCACCTGCTCGGCGTCGGCGGCGCTGGGCAG
>JBEGTL010000689.1:0-4366 GCA_041179425.1 Pseudomonadota bacterium
GCGTGTCACGATCACTTTTGTCGTGGGCTCGAGGAATGCGCGGTGTGCATCCTCCCAGGGAGCTACGAGTGTGGCGACAGGTGTCGGGTCGAGCCGCTTGTCCGCGATCAGTGCTAGCACCTGAGGGATGAGAGCGCGCGCATTGGTGATGCCGGTACGCAGCGTCACACCGTCGACGTACAGCATCTCGTCACCATCCCCTTGTCACAAGTCGGCCGACAGCTCAGTCGGCTCGCGTCTCACGAGCGCTCTGGGTCCGTCGCCATCGTCGCTCCCACGGCCTTCATCACTGGCAAGGGGCCCAATCGTTTCTCCAGCAATTGATACTCGCTCCAGACTCGCCCGAGTTCTGCCGCGAGGTCGACGTGTGCGACGGCTAGTCTTATCTCCGGTGGTCTAAAAAAGCCAAGGTCCGGGTTGATCCACTGCACCGCGGTGGTGATTCCGCGCTTGATCGGATTGTCGTATGCTCTCGACACGACGCAGACCTTCATTCGGCGTCCGGCCAACCACTCGCTGATTTTGGCTCGCTGGCGCACCGTGGGCGCGCCACCGTCGGTGATCGTCATCAGGCGCACACGCTCGAGCTTCGGCCCGACCTGACCCATGTTTTGCGAGAGCGAGTCCATCACCGCGAAGAATTCGGAGTCCGCGGGGTCGCGCGGACCGATGAGCATCAGCCCGACGACAATGTCGCCGAAGGTCACGACTTTGTGTACGCACATCATTCCGACCCGAGCTTTCAATCCTATACGGCGTCGCCCAGATATACCAAGAGCCTGTGATCTGGCGAGTTAAGGTCTCGCGCCGATCATCCGCGTGTCGAAACTAGAACGGTTTCATCGACTCACAACGCAGGTTGTCGCCCAGATCCGTGCCGAGCACCTTCGCGTATTGGTCGAAGAACCCCACCCGGTCTTCGACTCGCGGATCGTTTGGGATGCTGCACTCGAGCGCGCCGTTGATGATATTGACCGTCAAACCGAAGCCGCTGACGCGTCCCGCACGCACATCCTCGGAGCTCGGCTGCCAAGTCTCCACCATGACTGAGTGCGCGGAGGGTTTGGGCGGCTGTGGCGTCATCCAGAACCAGAGTGCGGTCGCGAAGCCTACGCCGCCGTCACGCGTGACGAGCCCCGGATCGGCCAGCAGGTCGAGCGCCAGGGCCTTACCAACCCTGCCGTAGTTGTAGTTCCAACTGAGCTGGAGCGGACCGCGGCCGTGGTAGGTCTTTCCCGGTGCACACGGAAACTCCGTGTTGGACGAGTCGCAGTACTGGGTGCAGCTCCCCGTGTCACAACCGACCTCTTCGCGTAGGCATAGACCCCAGGCGTGGGGGCCGTCTGGCGCGCTGGGCCAGCCGCCGGTCGTTTCGTGAGAGATGTTGGCCAAAAATGCCGCGAGCTCGCGCCTTCGCAGCTGATCGCTACCCTCCGTCGCAAAGCTCGGAAACCGCGCTGCGGCCGAGAGCAGCGAGTCGTAGTCGTAGAGCTGCGCATTGCAGGCGCTATCGCGCTGATGCAGAAACAGCAGCGCGAACAGCGCCCGGCTGAGCAGCGAAGCCAGCGAAGCGGTCGACGGCGCTTGCGATGCGTCCAATGCGGACGGGGACGTCGCGCCGTCCTTCGGGCTCGCCGCGTCCAGTGACTGCGCGTTGGGTCCGCCGCCGCCTTCGCGGGAGCCGTCGTCTGGCGCAGGGTTGACGATCGCGCCGTCCTGAGGATCGTGGACCGCGGCATCCGCGCGGCATGCAAGGAGCGGAAGCAGACACAGACAGGGTAGGGCCGGAATGCGGAGATCAAACACGAGGGGACTGTAGCCGCAAGCACGGGGCCACGCCGCCGCCCCTCACGGCGGCGACGACTCTCGGCGGGACGACGGCCCACGAACACTCAGATCTTCGAGCAGGTGACCGTTGCGTTGGGCTTGCACTCGCAGCGACAGCCGTCTCCCACGACTGGCCCCATGAACGCCTTGCAGCTTGCACAGGCGAGCGTGGGGCAACGCGTCAACGCGTCGTCGTCGACGTGACACTCCCACTGCCCTGCGACACAGACTTCTGCGTAGGTAGGGACCCCGAAACACGAGCCCGCCGGGCAGTCCCTGGGCAAGACGCCCTGTGGGCACCGCCACACGTCACGGTCGCAGACGGCGTCACCGACGATCGTGTCGCCTCCGCAGCCACTCAAGCACCGCGGGGTCGTCCCACTACAGCCGCCTGCATCACCTGCATCGCCGGCATCAGCGTGCGCGTCTGCTGCGGCATCTGTGTTGTGTAAAACTGCGCCGTCTGCAGCGCCGTCTGCAACGAGAGCCGCGTCCACGGGCACCTTTGCGTCGGTCTCGCGTGGGGGGACACTGCCGTCGGCCGGCCGGGAGGCGTCCCGTTGTGGGGACTCGGCGTCTCGCGGCTGCACGGGTGCAGCGTCTGCACCACGCTGGGGCGCTGCGTCTGCGCCGGAGTCCAGTTCGCGCTTCGGCTGGTCACCAGCACAGCCAACGACCATTGCAACGAGCAATACCGGGGTGGCGAGCCCGCTCTTCTGGGACACATCTAGTAGTAACGACCCCAGCGACCGAGGAGACCCGATCGGAGGTCGTTGCGTTGGGCTCATGTCTCGTTGGCGACGCAATCTGGACTCCTACCCAGCGTGCACTCTAACACCGGGCTTCAGATGAAGCGGATGTTGTCGACGATCAGAGGTTGCAAGCAGTCCAGCGTCTCCACCTCGATGGCCAAGCTCGACCCTGGGAAGTTCTGCTGCATGAGCGTGCGAAGGAGGAGCGGTACCGTGAAGGTCAGCGTCTGGTAGCTCCCGAGCGGCGACAGCAGTAGCGTCTTTGCGTCGATGCGCGTGTTCACGACCAGCGCTCCGGGCATGGTGATGCGAAGGATGATCGTGCCGGTCCAGAGCGGGTTGGCGATCAGACCCTTGGCCTTGACGTCGATCGCCAGCCTGCTGGTGACCGGCTGGATCTCGGTGGTCGTGAACACAGGGCTGTTCACGCGTGCGTAGAAGCAGCCGTTGATCTGCAGTGCAGACGCGCCGTTGCTTGCCCCGCTCACGGTGGTGACCCTCGTGGGGAACAAAACTGTCCACGGTCGCGCGGCGTTCTCGAAGCTGAGGAAGCTGCCGACGGCGGGCGGTGCCACCGAGACCGTCCAGCTGCCGTTGGCAGCCAGCAGGTTGGAGGGGTCGGCGCGCACCAAGGTGGTCGTGTCTTTTACCGCGACCGTGACCGTGTGGTTACCGGCACCGAGCGCGGCACCCGTCGTGTTGTAGACGCCGGTCGTGTTCTGCGCGACCTGGTTGCCGTCGACCCTGAACGTGTAGCTAAGTGTGTTGGGCACAGGTTGCGGGCCCTGCACCGTGAAGCTGACAGGAGCATTCGAGGCCAGCGCGAGGGGGGAGGCAGGCGAGAGAGAGTCGATCGAGCTGGCGAACGAATACGACGCCAGCACACCCGCTTCGCTGCACACCGGACAAAAGTTACGTCCCAGCGTGCGCATGATGCAGTTGGAGACCGGACGAAACTGACCCGTCGTAAAGTAGCGCGCACCTTCGAACGCACCGACGAGCGAAGCGTTGGCAGCGGTGTCCGCGGTCGGCAACGAGGTGGTCGCGTCGATCCAGCGACTCCACTTGTTGCGAGCGCGATCGCTGAACACGGTGACGTTTGGCTCGACGCAGTCCGCCGTGGCGTCGCAACGACTGAAGCCGGGCGTCGCAGTGTCGTATTCGTCGGCAAGGTCGAACAGGGAGTGGCCTAGCTCGTGCACGGGAATGTCGGATGCGCCCGGAGCGATGGAGGACACCGCGAACTGACCGCCACCACCGCCGTAGTGGGTGTCGTTTGCGAGCACGACAATCTGGTCGAACTCGGGGGTGTCTGTCATGGCGACGTTCAGCACCGCCGCGCTGTCCACGCAGAGCAGGCGGTCGATGCCGCTACAGTTGAAGAACGCACCGAGCGCCGTGTCGCGCGTGGCGCCGAAGTCGCCGTTGTCGGCACCGTTGTCGGTCGAGATGACGTGCACGAGTCGGACGTTGACCAGGTTGCGATAGCGCGAGTTGACGTCCTGCGCGTAGAGCGCAGTGAGAAGGTTCCTCGCGTCTTGTGTCAGCTGTGCCTGATCTTGTGTCCGGTATCCGTCGCCCATGATGATCAGGTCGAGTCGATTGGAAGAGGGCCCCGAGTTCACGAGCGACTCGGTGGTGAAGGCGCGTGCGGTGCCGCCGTAAGCGAGCAGCATCGCGCAGGTCAATAGGGTGCAGCTCAGCCCAGATCCACGTTTTTGATGAACAAAGTGGATGAAAGAGCGGGGGATCTGAGAGATCTTGCGGTTACCACACCAATCAAGAGC
>JBEGTL010000690.1:0-4359 GCA_041179425.1 Pseudomonadota bacterium
CGGGTCGCCTGAAGCGACCTACAGCATGCCCGGACTGGCCGGAGTGGTGCGCTCGGTCATCGCACAGCTCGGCTGGAAGCGTTACGCATTGGTCGGTCATAGTCTGGGTGGCCATTCGGCCTGCCAAGCCGCTCCGGAGCTCTCGGGGTTGCGGGGGTTGATGCTCGTGTCGGCTCCGCCCATTCGTGTGACCGAGCTCGGTCGCATCTATCGAGAAGATCCGACTGCCGGTGCACTGTTCTCGGGGGAGCTCACATCGGATCAAGTACAGCGCTTTGCGCGAGCTTTAGTCAGCCCCGAGACCGTGCCAGCGGAGCAGGTGCGAGAACTCGAAACGACAATTCGCCGCACCGATCCCCAGTTCCGGGCTTGGTTGGGCAAGAATGTGGCCGCAGGTCGCTTCGCCGATGAAGTGACGATCCTCTCCCAACTCGATAGTCCGACTGCGCTGGTTTACGGTCTCGACGACGCGTTCATTCACCCCGAGTACTATCGAACCGTGACGCTCAAGCGTCCTTGGCGCAGTGTCAGCGACGCGCAACATACACGAGCTGGTTTGGTCCCATTGCAGGGCGCAGGACACTCGCCGAACCTCACCGGCAACGCAGCCTTCCTCGGCAAACTCGCAGAGTTCCTGGAGTCTTGCGCAGCGACGGCCTAGCGCGCGGCTCAACCAGGAATTGTGTCACCACTATGAGTTCAATGAAAAACATCCGCAGGCTCGGGTTCATCGAGGCACGCATGCACGCCTCGCACGAGCAGCTGGCTGGGACGACGCAATGCACCATGGTCGCGCTGCTCGACGGCGCGATCAGTGTCGTCGAGCTCCGTGCGGCTGCTCAGCGGGCGCAATATCGTTCTCCAATACTTGGCGCGAAGATCCACGAGCAAGGCGGATTCTGGCATTTCGTGCTCGACGAAGCGCACGTCGCGCCGAGCGTGACGCAGCTGGCGCGAGCGAACGATGAAACTTGGAAAGCCGAGTTCATCACCTGCAACTCCGGCGCTATGATTGCCGACGAGGCATTGTGGCGCCTGGTGTTGGTATCCAACGTCGAGGATGGCCACGCGCGAGGGCGCAGCGAGCTCATTCTCCAGTTTCACCACGCCATCATGGATGGTGACGCTGCGCTGGCGTTGTTGGGTGCTCTGCTGTTGGATATCGGCGAGCGGCGCGCCGCTACAATATCGGACATGCGGCCGTTCCCGAAAGCCGCGGAGGCCGCCTTGCCCGAGCGGTCCTGGCAGGAGTTCTCGGACGCGCAGGCCAGACTCATGGTGGGGGGGGCGCCCACCGAGTATCCCATTCGCCCCCGAATCGGCAGGGAGCATCGCAGGACCGAAACTCGCTTCATCGCGCTCGGTTCTGCGGCGATGGCCAGTTTGCGGGCGCATAGCGACCAGCAGAAGCTCGCGCTGAGCTCGTATGTCTCCGCGCTGTTCTTACGGGCGGTGGCTGGCCAGCTGCCGAAAACGGCAGTTCACAGCCTCTTTACGCCGTTTTCGCTGAGGCGGCTCTACCCGGTCGCCTCGGACGACGATCTGGGCTGCTATCTTTGTGTGCTACCCACGCATCATAGTGTGTCTCGCACGCATGATTGCGATGCCTTGGCACGCGAGCACCGTGCTGCGCTGGGCCGAGCGCTCGTACTGGGTGTGCGCCATCCGAGTGCAGCACCGCAGGCCAGTTTCATGCGCGAAGCCATGCGTGCTACAGCCGTCATGGATCAGACTCCGACTCGGCAGGCGTTGGGGGTGAGCTTGCTCGATCGCGGTCTGCAGGCGCGATATGGCGAGCTGGCCGTGCTCGCCATGTACGGAGCCGCCACCCGTTCGTCGGGCCAAGCGGCACTGGCGGTGCATGGGATCTGTCATCGAGACAGCATGTACCTAACAGTCAACTATACCGCGGGTGTGCAGGATCCGGCTTGGGCGGATGCTGTGATCGCCTGCTTTGCACGAACCATGGTGGAGCGATGAGTGCCGAGGCAGCGCAGGTGATTCAATCCGTGATCTACGACATCCTTGCGCGCGTCTGCGGCGTGAGTACGCGCAGCTTGTCAGCACACGACGAGCTCGCGGAAGTCGTAGAGATGACCAGCATGACGATCGTACAACTCGCAATCGAGCTCCATAGCCAGTTCGCGATCGACTTCGGCCTAGAGCCCAGTGACCTCGACGCACTGAAGAGTGTCGCTAGTTTAGCGGAACTGGTGGAGCGACGCCTGGCGGTAGTCGCTTGATAGCGGTTGGCACGGACTAACGCGGGTCGGGCCAGGCTCTCATCGCGATGGCACAGATCGCGAACAACTCGTCGCGGTCTGCACCGTCTTGTGCCTGAACTGACAACCCTTCGACGACTGCGGCGTAGTACGCGGCCAAAGACTTGACCGGGGTGCGAGCCGGCAGCTCACCTTCGGTTCGGGCGCGAACCAGCCGTCTCGTGAGGACTTCTTGCGACAGTTTGCGGAGTGCGGCGGTCTCCCGCTCCGTCACTTGATTTTCCAACGAACAACGTAAGCTGCCCACCGCGATCATGCACCCAGGCGGGTAACTAGGACGCGTAAACGCCTTGGCCGCTTCGCGCAGCAAATGGGCGACGCCCTCTCTCGCTGTCGGCGCAGTCTCGAGGCCGCCGATGCCCGCGCCGCCGACCGTGCTGAGATAGTGATGCAACGTCGCTATGTAGAGCTGTTCCTTTGAGCCGAAGGCCGCATACAAACTGGGCGGGTTCACGCCCATGGCCTGCGTGAGTTGTGCAATGGACGCGCCCTCGTACCCGTGACGCCAGAACAACAACATGGCAGCGTCCAGCGCCTGGTCGCGATCGAATCTGCGCGGGCGGCCCTGCGGCTTCTTGTTCATGGTCTTGCGCATGACTTTTGTATCGAACGCTAAAAATACTTGACGGTAGCTAGCGCGCGGATTCTATAGTTATCGCTACAGAAAGTGGGGAACCTGTGCAAGCTACGACCGCGACAATTTCGGATATCGCCAAGAACTCGAGTCACCACGCCTTCGAAATGCATATCGCGAAGAAGGGACCCGCTTCGGTGGTCTCGCCACGTCAGCGAGAGCTGCCCTTGCCTGCCACTGGCGAGGTGCGCGTAGCCATCGAAGCAGCCGGCGTGGCTTACGCCGACATCGTCATGCGTCAGGGGCTGTATACAGGCGTTTCGCTACCGGTGACACCAGGCTACGACTTCGTAGGCCGCATCGAGGCGCTGGGGCCTGATGTATCTGGCTTCAAGGTGGGTCAACGCGTGGCTGCAGTGACAGTGACTGGGTCTTATGCGACTCGTCGCAATGTCGAGGCAGGCTGGCTCGTGCCAGCGCCGGAGAAGGCGGACGCCGGCAAGCTGGTGGCTGCCCTGCTGAATGGCCTGACGGCCTGGCAGATGTTCTACCGCATCGCCAATCCCGGTGCCGGGGAGTGGATCCTGGTGCACGGGGCTGCTGGCGGCGTCGGCAGCTTGCTCCTGGACTTGGCCAACCTCGCGCAAGTGCGCGCCATCGGTACGGCCTCGGGCGGCAAGCGCGCAGTGATCGAGTCGCGAGGTGGCGAGGCCATCGACTACACGTCCGAAGACGTCGCAGCTCGTACGCGATCGATCAGCGACGGGGGCGTGGCCGCAGCGTTCGATCACATCGGAGGCCGTCACTTCAAGAACAAGTCCATGGCGACATTGCGGCCCGGCGGAATCGGCATCCTGTACGGGGGCTACGATGCGACACGCGACGGCAAAATCAGTCCATTGGCGTTGGCCGATCTCGTATTGAATGCCAGGTTCTCGAGCTTCGGACTGTTTAGTAAAGGCCAAGGTGTGGTTGGCTACTCGGCACCCACCTGGCGCGACTCGCGTTTGGAACTGTATCGCAAGGACCTGGGCACAGTTCTCAACCTGGTAGCGGACGGCAGCTTGTCGCCCCTGATCGGCGCGACCTTCCCACTTCAGGAAGCCGCACAAGCCCAGCAAGCGTTGGAATCGCGCGCTGTCACCGGCAAGATTGTACTGATCAACGACTAACAGTGGACGAGGCTCTCCCCAATCCACCTCAGCGAAAACGCCTGCCACTGAAATCGCAAGCTCGAAGCAACATGCTAGAAGAGCGCCCGATACGAGAGACACCACTTGTCATTGGGTAGAGGACTTCATGCTGCTTTGCCTTCGCGTTAAAAACCTGGCCATCATCGACGCTCTCGAAGTCGAGTTCGGCGCTGGGATGAACGTCGTGACCGGCGAGACGGGCGCTGGTAAATCGATCCTGGTGAACGCGTTGTCCCTGGTGCTCGGTGCGCGCGCGGAACCCCAGGTCGTGCGCACGGGCGCTACGGAAGCCGAGGTCGAGGCGCTGTTC
>JBEGTL010000691.1:0-4358 GCA_041179425.1 Pseudomonadota bacterium
CAAGCGCATCCGCACGCTCGATGGACGGCCGGTCATCATGGAGTCGCAGATGGTCAACAAGCAGAGCGGTCACAGCACCGAGCTGGTCGTCGACAACCTGAAGCCGCGCACCGACATCCCCGACTCCGCGTTCACGCCCACTGCGCTCGAACACGGCTGAGCCGAGTTCCCGGCTCGCTGTGCCAGTACCACTTATGCTTTGCGAGCGCGCGCTACACACGCGCGCTTCGATTGCGTGCTCGCACGCGAAACAGCGGCGCACGTTCGCGCTGCGTGCGCGCGCAGCGCCTCCGCGCGCTTGCTCCGAGCAGGGCGCCCACCCGGTATTCTCGTGCACTAGGGTGCACGAATGTGGGTTCGCGCGGAGGCCGTCGTCGTCTACACAGGACGCGATGGATCTATCGACGTTGGGCGCGCGGCAGGCCCGGGCATGATCGACCGGTTTTCTCCTGCGCCCGCGAAGCTGCGACCTGAGCCCGGTCAATCGTTCGCTCGCGCGACCGAGGGCGCGCTTCGATGGACCCGTCGCACCATGCTGCGTGCGCTGCTCGCCGTTTCCGGCCTGTGCGCAGCTGCGCCGCTGCCGGCCGACGCCCAGTCGGGAGACGAGGTCATCGTCGACCCCGATCTCGAGAGTGCACCGACGTCCACGCGCCGCCGCAAGACCAAGGCGCAGGCCAGCGGTGCAGGCGACGATGAAGTCATCGCCGACCCCGAGCTGGAGGAGACCGCCAACGAGCAGCGCGAGCGCACCGAAGACGGCTGGGCAGGCGCGTACGAAGAGGGGGCAAAGCGAGAGCCTCTGCCCAAGGTCGAAGACAGCTACGACCCGCAGGCCAACACGGGCATTGCCCACCTCGAGGCGGTCGGACAGTTCGGCGCCGACATGCACCACGAGGGCAACCTCGAAGACGCGTACGAGACGCGACTGCGCTTCGATGCCGAGATCGAGTTTCGCCGCTCGCGCAAGCTGCGCTTGTCGGTCGGTCTGCGCACCGACTTGTTGTGGGCCATGCCGGCGCGCGACGACAGCGCGCTCAACGCGCAGGCCGTACTGGACGGCTCGAAACCACCCAAGGTGCTGCTTCCCGCGCAGAAGTATCGCGCCATCGATCAAGATCGCTTCGAGCTGGATCTGCTGCCGCTCTCGGCGTTCGTCGATGTGACGCCCGCCAACGGCTTTCACCTGCGCATCGGCACGCAAGCCGTGTCGATGGCGCGCATGGACTTCTACTCGCCCAACGACATTTTGGCGGCGTACGACCTGCGCGGACAGCCCAAGATCGCGGCCGGCGGTGGGCGCCTGTCACAGCCCGCCGTGCGCATGGACTGGGACATGGGCTCCTGGGCCACGCTGCAGATCATCTACTTACCCTGGTTCATGCCCAACCTCTCGCGACCCAACCGTGATCGATACGTGGCCCGTGTGCTCGGTACGGGCGGCATAGGTCAGCGCACTCAGATCGAAGAACTGGTCGATCCGAGCTGGCAGACCAAGGCGTCCGAGTCGAGCGCTCGTTTCGTGGGGCCCGCCCCGGACTTCACCACGCCGCAGGCGCAGGCGCGCCTCAACATGCGTGGCCGCAGCTTCGAGTTCGCATTCAATGGCGGCACCGCGATCGAAAAGCTTCCGTCGTTCTATCTCACTCCAATCGCGGAGAAGTCGCTCCAAGGCGATGTCGCTGGACCGAGCGAGGTGGCCGGCGCGATCGTGGCGAACCAGCCAGTGGTCGATGTCGAGTTTCACCGCTACGAGCAGGTCGGCATCGACGGCAGCTTCGACATCAGTCCGATCAGCATGGGGTTCGAGCTGGCCTGGTCCCCGGCGCGCTCTTTGGTGGCTGCGTCGCAGTATGTCGTCCAGAAGGGGAAGAACCGATTCGCCGCGCACTTGCCACAACCCAACGTGACCGAGCAGATCCGCGACCCCACCGAGACCACCCCGAGCAACGTCACCGACAAAAAAATCCGCCGAGGCGTGCCCGTCGTGCAGGCAGCGCTGCACTTCGAGTACCTGAAAGGCGAGACCATCGTCATCGGCGCCGAAGCCTTTTTGGTCAAGGCACTCGAGCTGCCCTACGACAAGACGCGCGACTGGTGGGGCTTCATCCCCGGTACGGGCATCTTCGCCGGGGGCCTGGTTGGCGCCAGCTACCGTCCCAACCCCAACGACAACCGCTGGAGCTTCGATCTGTCGCTGGTCTCGATGGTGGGGCCGTCGATCATCGCGATGCCGCAGATCGAGTATCGCGCCACCGACAGCTTCTACATGAGTGTAGGCGCGCAGATCTTCGAGGGGCCCAAGCAGACGATCCTGGGCGGCGCGCAGACGGTGAACGCCGGCGGCCTGTACAGCGGCTACGATCAAATTCTCGTAGGCTTCCGCTACCTGCCCTAGAAGCCGATCTTGCGCATGACGAAGCGTGGGAGCAGACGGATGACGAGCATCACCAGGGCCCAGATGCGCGGCGTGTAGAGGACGGGTGTGCCGCGCTCGATGGCGCGCACGACGTCGCGCGCGACCTGCTGCGGCTCACCGGCAAAAGGCGGAGGCTTGAGGCCTTCGGTCATGCTGGTCTTGACGAAGCCAGGTTTGACGGTGACCACGCGCAGACCGACTGCGTGATACTTGTGGTCGAGCCCCTCGAGGTAGGCCGAGAGCCCGGCCTTGCTCGCGCCGTAGAGCACGATGGGCTTGCGACCGCGCTCGCCCGCGACCGAGCTGACTACGCACAGCGTACCGCCACCGTTGGCGATCAAGCGCTGGCGCGCGTGCTCGCAGAACACCACCGTGTTGGCGAAGTTGACCGTCAGCATGCGCTGCGTGAACTCGAGATCGATCTCGAGACGATCTTGAGGTGCGAACAGACCCGCCGTGACGACCACCGTGTCGAGCCCGGACAACGCACGGTCGGCCTCGGCCACTGCGGCGTGAAAGCCCTCGGGCTTCTCGAGATCGCAGAACCCGATGTGCACTTTGTGCTTGGCCAACCCGCGCTGCTCGAGGTCGGCCGCGCTCTGTGCCAAGTCGGCCTGATCGCGACCGAGGAGGTACAGCTCGGCACCCTTCGCCGCGAGCTCGCGCGCGATCGCGCGACCGACGCCCTTGCTCGCTCCCAGCACGACTGCTTTCACGTGTGGCTCCCCGACATTCGAGCCTGTGTAGCACACAGTGGGGTCGCTACTTCCAGGCGAAACGCGGCTGCTCGTAGTGGTGCACGCGCGTGACGCGCCCTTCGAGCGCGAGCTCCCGCAGCTGGTAGATGATGGCGGCGGTAGGGCTGTACACCTCTGTCCCCACCAGCGGGAGGGACAACAGCGGAAACTCGCTGTCTGCAACACGGCACACGATGGGCGCATCGGGGCGGTACAGCTCGCGGAGCGGCACACGGTACGCGACCGCCACCTCCGCGGGGTTGGGCCGCAGCACGTCGACCTCGGGCCCCCACAGCACCACCGGAGTCATCACGTAGCCAGAGCGCGTGGCGAAGTCGTCGAGCTGGCCGAGCACAGACTCGGGCCCGAGCACCACACCCAGCTCTTCGTTCAGCTCGCGAAGAGCGGCGGTGTTGGCGTCTTCGCCTTGATCGATGCGGCCCCCTGGCAGCGCAAACTGCCCACCGTGGGCGTGCAGACGAGCCGCACGTCGCGTCAGCAAGAAGGCTGGCTCCCCGAGTGGGCCCGCCACCAACACCAGCGCCACGGCCGCCTTGGCCAGCTCGGGCTGTCCGAAGCTGACGCGCTCGAACGTGCTGATGTTGTGCACGACGTGCGCACGCAGGCGGTCGTCGAGCCGTTCGGGAGCACTCATGGGTCGAGGCTAGGGGATCGCGGCGCGCGGGAAAAGCCGAGCGTGCTGGTTTCGCGCTATACCCGGGGGGACGGCTCGGGGACGCGAGCGCTAGCCCACAATGGTGGGACAGAACGGCCATGTGGGCGGCCGGCGAGCGCAGGCTCCCCACACTGCTGGCGAGGAAAGGTCTCATGCAAGGCTTCGACTTTGGCGATGCTCGCTTCGATCTCGGGCGGGAGCGCGATCGCGCGGTGTTGCGCTTCGTGCTGTCGCAGGCATTGTTTGGCGAGGCGACGGGGGTGTTCTGCGGACGCTCCTTGTACGCGGCCGAGACGCTCGAGGCGGCGCACTTTTACGCCAAGCAGGCCCGTCAAGAGCTCCATCACCTGACGCTGTTCGCAGACATCTTTCGCGAGCTCGAGCTGACCCCCGAGCCCGCGCACTGGGTGATCCGTGTGCTCGCCGCGCACAACGACTACTACCCGCTGAAAGTGCTGATGGAGCACGCGCTCGGCGAGGGCATGGTGCTCGACATCTTCCGCGACGTGCTGCTGCAGACCTTGCC
>JBEGTL010000692.1:0-4347 GCA_041179425.1 Pseudomonadota bacterium
CGCGCTGGCGGCGCGCGTGCCGGCGGTGGTGGTGGCGCGGGCGGCGGTCTGTCCTACGAAGACGCCATGATGCAAGCGGTCGACCTGGGCAGTGCCACCGGTGGCGGCGAACAGCAGCTGAGCGCGAGCACGGTGGCAGGCGTGATGAACCAACACCTCAACCAGCTGTACGGCGCGTGCGTACGCGGTAACCCGGGCAAGGTGCGCATCGACCTCGCGCTCGCAGGCAGTGGACAAGTGCTCGGTGTCTCGGTCGACGGTGGCAACGGCCCGCTACAGCGCTGCGTGGCCGACCAAGTGCGCCGCATCAAGTTCCCCTCGTTCTCGGCGCCTCGTATGGGTGCGCGTTACTCGTTCGGCTCGTGACCCGCGCCAACGGTCACACGCTGCAGAGCCGCGCGCTTCGACGACGTCTGCGGGTCGCTCTCCCTCTGCTCGGCTGTCTGATCGGGCACGCGCCGAGCGTGTTGGCCGAGCTGCCGCAAAGTCAGCGAACCACGTCGGCACCGCCGACCGAGGCACCACTCTTGGTGCGCCTCGCGCCCACGGCCGAACAGGTTCAGCGCGCACGCACCCGAGCCATCGAGCAGCGGCTCGTGAGATTGATCTCGGCGCTGCCCGAGGTGGAGCGCACCGAGGTCGACATCGATCAGCCACTGCCCCTCGACCAACCGCTCGATCGTCCCGCGCGCGGGCCCCGTGCCGCGGTGGTCATCGGGGTCATGTCAGAGCGGTCGCCTGGGCAAAGGCGAGACGCCATCGAGCGGATCGTGTCGGCCGTGTTACCAGATCTCAGTCGCGACGACCTGACGGTGATCGAGCGGACACCTGCGCCCCTCCGCAGCGCGCCAGAGGCGGCAACGAGTGCGCATTCGCTCGTACAAATCGGGCCGTTTCTGGTACATCCGCAGTCGGCGCCGGCCCTGCGCGGAGGGCTCGCGACGTTGTTGGCCAGCAACGCTCTGCTGGCCGGCATTCTGTTGTGGCGGACACGGCTAATGCGCGCGCGAACGGCCCGTCGGACCGAAAGTTGACTCCGCCGACCGACTAGGGTTCCCGCCATAGACACCCTACGACTACACCGTTAGACTCCGCCCCCAGTGATAGTCCTTCGCAATGTCTCACTGCGGCTCAAGGGCGCTCAGGTCCTCCGCAACATCAACCTCGAGATCCCGCCCGACGGGGTCTTTGGTTTGATAGGCCCTGGCGCGAGCGGCAAGAGCGTCCTGTTCAAGGTGATGACTGGACTGCTCCGCCCCGACGAGGGTGAGGTCTACATCGACGGCGACTGTCTCACAGGCCTCGGCGACATCGAGCTCGGGCCCATCCGGCAGAAGATCGGCATGCTGTTCCAGAACTACGCGCTGTTCGATCACATGAGCGTGTACGAGAACATCGCGTTCCCGCTGCGCCGTCTGTTCAACTACGAAGAACAGCAGATCGCTCAGATCGTGGCAGAGCGCCTGCACCGCGTCTCGCTGCCCGGCTTCCAAGATCGTTTCCCGCCCGGGTTGTCGGGCGGCCAGAAAAAGCGGGTCGGCATCGCGCGCGCGACGGCACAGCGTGCCCCCATCATTTTGTACGACGAGCCCACGGCCGGTCTCGACCCGGTCAACAGCCAAAAGATCTACGACCTGGTTCGTGACGAGCAGCGCGCGCAGCGCACCACCGCCGTCGTCATCTCGAGCGACGTCGCCGGCCTGCTCACCGTGGCCGACCACGTGGCGATGATGCACCGTGGCGAGCTCCTCTTTGCTGGCACCACGGCGCACGCGCAGCGCAGCGGCATCGCCGCGGTCAACCAGTTCGTGCACGGCTTAACAGAAGGACCGCTATGAGCGAGACAGCGCAGCGTGAGACCCCGTTCGGGCTCATCATCCCCGAGCGCATGGGCAAGGCGGTGCTCGGCATCGCGGAGCAGCTGGGCGGCATGGGCGTGCTCACCGGTCAGCTGTTCGCGCGCATGCTGCCGCCGCGCATCGACCGCTTCGAGCTCATTCGCAACATGCACAAGATGGGCGTGCGCTCGGTGGGCATCGTGTCCTCCACCGCGCTGTTCACCGGCGGCATCATCGTGATTCAGGCCGCGCCGCTGGTGGTTCGGTTCAGCGCCACCGCCATCATCGGCTGGGCCGCGGGCTTCGCCATGCTGCGTGAGGTGGCCCCGCTGCTCATCGCGCTGATGTTCAGCGGCCGGGTCGGCGCCAACAACACCGCCGAGCTCGGCACCATGGTGGTCACCGACCAGCTCGACGCCCTCCGCGCGCTGGCCATCGACCCCATCACCTACCTGATCCTGCCGCGCGTCATCTCGATGATCGTGATGCTGTTCGCGCTCAACGTGATCGGCGACCTGGTCGCGATCATCGGCGCCATCATCAGCTCCAGGGCCCTGCTCGACGTCGACTTCGCGCTGTTCATGGACAGCTTCTTGACGATGATCGAGCCCTGGGACTTCGTGCAGAGCATGGTCAAGTCGGTCGCGTTCGGCGTGATGATCGCGATCACCTCCTGCTACTTCGGTCTGACGGTCACGGGCGGCGCGCCCGGCGTCGGCCGCGCGGTCAACTCGTCGGTGGTCGCGGCGGCCATCGGCATCTTCGTGATGGATTACTTCTCCACGTTCGTCCTCAAATGACCATCCGCGCACAACCGGTAGAGACACACGTGGAGCTCGAGCAGTCGGGTGATCCTCAGCCCAGCGTGCTCATGACGTTGACGGGCCCGTTCCGGGCGCTCGGCAGCGACCTGTACGGCCTGTACACGCTGCTCAAGCAGACCTGCCAGGCCATCGTCCGCGGCCAGGTCGATCGCGAGTCGGTGGTCGCGCAGTGTTACTCGGTCGGCAATGGCTCGGTGCTGTTCATCACGGTGACCATGATCGTGCTCGGCATGATCATCGTGGTGCAGTCGGGTCTGCAGACCCAGCGCGTCATCCCCGAGCTGTCGCTGCTCGGCGCCAACATCATCCAGCTGCTGGCCCGCGAGTTCGCGCCCACGGTGTGCGCGATGATGTTGGCCACGCGCGTGGGCGCCGGCATCGCAGCCGAGATCGGCTCCATGGTGGTCACCGACCAGGTCGACGCGCTGCGCATGAGCGGCGCGCAACCGGTCGCCTACCTGGTGGTGCCGCGCTTCATCGCCTGCGTGTTGATGGTGACCGCGCTGTCTTTCTGGTCGCTGTTCGTCTCGCTGCTGGCGGGCACCTTCGCGGCCAACACCGTGTTCGACCTCAACATCACCACCTTCATCAACTTCAGCTTCGTCGGCCTCGGCGACTACGTGGTGATGACGCTCAAGGCGGTCGCCTACGGCATGGCCATCCCCATCGTCAGCTCGCAGCGCGGCTTGACCACGTTCGGTGGCTCGGAAGGCGTGGGCTGGGCGACCACCAACGCAGTGGTCCACAGCTCGCTCGCCATCATCTTGCTCGACCTCATTCTGAGCATCTTCGGGTACCTCGTCTTTCCTCCTCTGTGAGCCCATGCCGATTCACTTCCAAAATCTGCACAAGGCTTTCGGCGACAAGCACGTGCTGCGCGGCGTCGACATCGAGGTGCGCAATGGCGAGTGCTTTTTCGTCATCGGCGCCTCCGGTGTAGGCAAGAGCGTTCTCATCAAGCACCTGGTGGGCCTGCTCCGCCCCGACGCCGGCGACATCTACCTCGACGGCGAAGAGGTCTCGCGACTGAGCGAGAAGGCGCTCTACCCCGTGCGCAAGAAGTGCGCGATGGTGTTCCAGAACTCCACGCTGTTCGATTCGATGAGCTGCGTCGAAAACGTCGCGCTGCCGCTGCGCACACACAAGGGCCTCAACATGCACGATGCCCTGATCGAGGCCGAGCGTCGGCTCGAGCAGGTGCACATGCACGAGTTCTGTAAGGCCTTCCCGGCCGAGCTTGGCGACGGCCTGCGCAAGCGTGTGGCCATCGCGCGCGCGCTGACGCTCGACCCGCAGTACGTGCTGTTCGACGAGCCCACCACCTCGCTCGATCCCATCTCGGCGCGCCGTGTCGACAAGCTCATCCTCGAGCTGTCGCGCAACTACGGCGTGACCTCCATCGTGGTCAGCCACGACCTGACCAGCATTTTCACGATCGCAGACCGCATCGCGATGTTGTACCAGGGGCACGTGCGCATGCTGGGCACCCCCAACCAGTTTCGCAGCTCGCCCGATCCCGTCGTCCAGCAGTTCATCACCGGTCAGGCCGAAGGGCCGATGGAAGTCTGACGTGCGGATCTCACTCATTTTTGCGCTCGCTCGCGAGTCGCGTGAAACAAGCTTGGGCGCCATGCGCCGTTCGGGAGGTGTGCAGTGAAGGGCTTTTCTCTTGAGGTTAAAGTCGG
>JBEGTL010000693.1:0-4330 GCA_041179425.1 Pseudomonadota bacterium
CGAAGAGCCGGTGCCGTGCCAGTAGAAGATGAGCGAGCCCGTGCCCTCGGCCTTGGCGCCGGCCGAGATGGAGATGCCGCTTTGACCACCGATGGTCGCCGTGCCGCTCTTGAACATGGGGCAGTCGCCACTGACGTCAGGGATGATGGGCTCGAGCGGGTCGCCCGTGTCGACTGGCCCCGTGCCGCCGTCTGCACTGACTACCGGGCCGGGAGGCTGCGGGCGCGCTCGTACGGGCTCAGACGCCCTTGCGATGCCGGCGTGCGCGGCGGCGTTCGCGGCGGCTCTCGGACGAGTCGTCGCGCGACGTAGCGCCGCCGGTGGCCGGCGTATCCCAGCGGACACGGCGCTCGAACGACTCGGTGGGGTTCTTGGGCGAGCGCCCGACCTTGGTGGTCCACTTGACGTCGGCGTAGCCACCGTGCGGCGGGGAGAAGTGCGACGCAGCGACCACGTCGGAGTAACAATCGATCAGCTTGCGGTTGTGCCCGCTGAGGCGGTGGGTCTTCACGTCGCCGACGTTGCCGTCGGCGTTGACGTGAATGCGGAAGACGATCTTGCCGCCCCCGTTGCCATTGCTGTCGTGGCACCGATCGAAGTCTTCGTTGCGCCCCTCGAGCGTGGAGCGCACGTCGTACTCGGTCATCGTGCCCTCGATACCGGCCACGTCGACCGCCTCGGTCTTGCGCTCGGTCTCGACGTCGGTGGGAGCCGCGGTGTCCGTGCCGGCGAACAGATCGGCAGCAGGCGTCTCTTCTTGCACGTCGGGCGCGTCGTACGCCTTGGCGTCGCGCGCACCGGCCGGGGTGGACTTGCGTGTCCCGGTGCTGGAGGCGCGAGGCTCGCCACGCGAAGCCTGCGCCGAGCTCTTGCCCGTGCCCTCCGCGTTGTCGTCAGCCTGCTCCCGCGCCTTTTCTCGCGCCCGCACCCGCGCAGCGCTGGAAGCGACGCGCGGCCGAGAGACGGTCTGGCGGACGTGGGCTGGACCTGCACACCCTGCAATCGACAGCAGCAACGTGCTCATGATCGAAACAAACGAACCGTGGCGCACTGTCGCCCTCCTCGCTGCCGAAGCCTTAAGCAGAATGTGCGGAGGAATGTGCACGTTCTGCGTCCCAAATGCACAGGTTTGCCGCCCCAATCTGGATCTTTGACGGGGTGTTACAGCCTCGCCGGCCTTCTCCAGCCGGCGCGCGTGCAGTTTTGCAACCGCAGTGGTCGAGGCCCCCGGGCCGGGTCGGACGGCGGGTGTCCCGGTCGAGGGCCTCCCGGTCCGGCGCAGAGCGGTCAGAGCCGTCGGAAGAGCGGTCCCGCCGGTCACCGAGAGCGCACGTACGGACCCCCATTCCACGCGAGATCCAGTCCTCACCCAGACCTCTGTTCTCGTTGTCCGAGCCCTCGCGAGTGCGCTACGCAAGCAGCGGAGGGGCATGAGCACACAGACGCGCAACAACGTGCAGATCATCGGGGCAGGCGAGCAGACCCTGATGTTCGCGCACGGCTACGGCTGCGACCAGAACATGTGGCGCAGGCTGACGCCGGTTTTCGAGCAAAAATATCGCATCATCTTGCTGGATGGGCTTTGCGGCAGACGAGCTGGTCGGGTGCAAGCGCTGGCAAGACCTGATGACGGTCGGTTGCCGCATCTTTCACCAGACGCACTGGATGCCCCTCATGCAGATCCAGGGCTCGGTGGCCGAGGTGCAGCTCGAGTTTGCCAACCGTAAGGGGGACACGTTTCCCGTGCTGGTCAACGGCAAACAGCGCGGCACCGGCGACCAGCTGCGGCACGACATCGCCGTGTTCGTCGCCAACGATCGTCGCAAGTACGAGCGCGAGCTGCTCACGGCGCGGCGGCGCGCCGAGGAGCTGCTCGAGAGCGAACGCAAGGCCCAGAGCGCACTCGCCGAGGCACTGCGCCAGCAGGAGCAACAAACGTTTCAGCGCGCGGTGCTGGCCGAGCAGCTGATCGGCATCGTCAGCCACGACTTGCGCACGCCACTCCATGCCGTTGCCCTCGGCGCGAGCCTACTCGCAGCGGGCGACGTGACGGCCGCACAAGCGCGCACGGCGGGCCGTATCAGCTCCGCCGCGCAGCGCGCCAACCGTCTGATCGCAGACCTGCTCGACTTCACACAAGCGCGCCTGGGTGGGGGCCTACGCGCGCAGCGCAGCGAGCTCGACCTGCACGCGCTGGTGGCAGACTGCATCGAAGAACTCAAGCTCGCGTGGCCCGGCCGCGCCGTGAGGCACGAAACGCACGGCAGCGGTACCAGCCTGGCCGATGCAGACCGTCTCGCGCAGGTGGTGACCAACCTCGCCAGCAACGCCATGACCTACGGCGCGCCCGAGCGACCGATCACGATAAGCTCGCTGATCGGGGCAAGCGAACTGACGATCCAAGTGCACAACCTGGGTCCGCCCATCCCGGAGGAGCTGCTGCCCCACCTGTTCGAGCCGTTGCGGCGCGGCGAACAGCAAGTCAAACGCGGCTCGCGCAGCGTGGGACTAGGGCTGTACATCGTGGAGCAGATCGCCACTGCACACGGTGGAGCCGTACGCGTACGCTCCTCGGCCGACGAGGGCACCACCTTCGTGGTGACCATCCCGACGCCGTGACCATGGCGCGGGGCGTCTAGGCCAGAGGTCGCGCCGATCTTGGACGATATTGCTGGCGACATGCTGAGACTGCGCAAAAGCGTGCAGCGACCGCCTCCGACGAAAGTGAGTGTGCCGTGCTTCGTTTCTTCGCTCGACCCTTGCTGCTTGCCGCGTTGCTCGCGGTCGCGACCGCCAGCTGCGTGGGCATCCCCCCCTTCCGTACGTGTGACGCGCCCTCCGCGGCCTCTCTGGCGACCTTGCCCGCCGAGCTGTCGTTGGCTGGCCTGTATCGAGACCCGGCGCTGCGCACCGTGCGCGACGACGCGCTGGCGTACGAGCCCGCGTTTGCGCTGTGGAGCGATGGCGCCGACAAAAAGCGCTGGCTTCTGTTACCCGCGGGCGCCCGTATCGACACGAGCAACATGAACGACTGGTCGTTTCCGGTCGGGACCAAGCTGTTCAAGGAGTTCTCACGAAATGGGGTGCGGCTCGAGACGCGCCTGCTCGTCAAGCGCGGCACCGGCGCACGCGACTGGGCCTCTGCATCGTACGTTTGGCAGGCCGATCAGAGCGACGCGCGGCTCGCGCCCGAAGGTGCACTCGACATCCTGGGCACGCAGCACGACGCGCCTGCCGCAAAGAAGTGCGGCGGCTGTCATGCAGGGCGCGGCAGCTACGTGCTCGGCTTCTCCGCCGTGCAGCTCGCGAACGTCGACGCCGCGGCCCCCGCTTCGCTCTCGAGCATCGCAGCAGCGGGTCTGTTGACGCACCCACCGAGCGAGCTGCACACGCTCACGCTGCCTCCCACCGAGCGCGCCGCGCTGGGCTACATGCACGCCAACTGCGGGAGCTGCCACAACCAGCAGCGACCCGTGCAGACGGGCCCACGCTGCTACGACCCTCGGCGAGAGATCGACCTGTGGCTGCCGTACACAGAGGACACGCAGAACGACCAGGCCGCGCGCGCTGCCATCGTGGCCACCGTGGTCCCCGACTTCGTCCGCCCAGGCGAGCCTGAGGCGGGTCGGTTGATGCGTCTGGTGCGGCGCCGCGAAGGCATCTTGCTGCACATGCCACCGCTCGCGACCGAGCGCCGCGACGAGCAGGGCGAGGCGACGCTGCGCGCGTGGATCGCAGCGCTCGAGCACGCGCACCCATGAGGGCGCGTGCGAGCCGCTACTTCAGGTTGTGCTGACCGTACTCGTACTCGGCCTTGTTGTTGCACAGCGTGCAGTCGGACCCGACGAAGGTCTTTTTGGCCTCGGCATCGCCCAGCAGGATGTACTTCCACCAGGCAACGGTGACGTCGGTGACGCGCTCGGGCTGTTCCATGAGAGTCAGGTGTCCGGTGACGTTGCCGCCGGTCTCGAGCACCTTGTGGTAAAACAGCCAAGCCGCAGGCTGGGTGGCCGCGTTGACGGTGGACGACAACGCCATCACGGTCTGGTTGCCGATGTCGCGGTCGCCCGAGACCGCCAAGAACGGCTTGGCGACCGTGCTGCTCACGCCGCCGTTCCACAAGATGAGCGCCTTGATGCGCGGGTCGGTGGCCGCGTGCGCGGTGGCCGATCCACCCTGAGAGTGTCCCATCGCGCCGACCTTCTCGAGGTCGAGCTTGTGGTACAGGACGTTTTTGGCGTCGTCGTTGATGGCTTTGGCGAAGTCGAGGGCGCGCAGCATCTCGTTGTTGCCGCCGTCCGTGAAGCGCGAGTTGGCCGCGATGACGACG
>JBEGTL010000694.1:0-4327 GCA_041179425.1 Pseudomonadota bacterium
CAAGGGCGCGACCTGAGTCTCAGGCCACCATGCCGGGCAGCAACATACGCGCGAAAGCGCGTGGGTTCTGCACACCGAGCCGCGCGAGACCGCCTGACGTGTGTTCGCCGTGCGCCGTATCGAGCGCCAGGGCGTACAGCTTGAGGTCAGCGCGCTCGAGCAGACCGCGCAGGTAGCCGAGGCGCGTCGAGCTCGCGGTGCGCCCGTCGAGTGCTTCGGCACCCGCGACGACGAGGGCGGCCAGTGCACTCGACCAAGGCGCGCGCTCCCTCTCGAGACGAAGCGCCGCTCGCCGGGCCTGCTTGAGCAGCCGCGCGCGCGCCGGGGACGAAGCTGGCTCACCCTGCGCAGCTGCCAACGCCGCGCGTGCGCGCAAGTGGGTCGCCACGATGCGCGTGTGGCTCAAGCGCAAGAGGTGTGCGACCGACAGGTCGGACCAGCCGGACTCGATGCGGCGGTGCGCAGCCGCGCCGTCGCCGAGGTACAGCTCGACCTGCGTGCCGCTCATCAGCTGGTACCAGTGCTGCACGTGAAAGCCGCGACCCGACCATTGACGCAGTGCGGTCTCGCTCGCCTCCGCCGCACGCGTCGGCTCGTCGCGGATCAGCCACATGGCGTTGGGTAGGCCGGTGCGCAGGTTGGCCAGCGCGTACATCAGGCCGCGGTCCTCGGCCTCTTTCAGCGTCTGCGCCACCGCCTCCGGGAAGGTGTCGAGCTCGCCCAGGTAAAACACACTCTCGAGCCAGAACTGTTTGCAGGCGTCGCTCTCCCACACCACGCCGGTGCAGCGCTCGCGAAACAGCTGATCGGCACGCTCGAGGTGTTGTTTGGCCTCGGCAAAGCGGCCGCCGAGGTGCGCCGCGATGCCCGCCATCAGCGACACGGTGCCGATCAGGCGCGGCTCGCCGAGGCGCGTTGCGACGCTGTCTGCCGCGTCGATCAGTCGGTAGACACGCGGCTGTGCCCGCGCGCCGTAGCCCGCAAAAAAAGCGGCCTCGGCGGCGAGGGCACGCGCGACACGAGCGGGGTCGCCCGCGCGCAACGCGAGCAGCAGCCCACGCACTTGCAGGTACGCGCCTTGAATGTGGTCGGTCACCACCAGCGCCGTCGACAACGACCAGCACAGGTCGATGCGCTCGAGCAGACGCGCCTGCGCCGCCGAGTGCGCGCGCTGCCGAAAACCGAGCCCGCGCAGTCGCATCATCGTGCGGCGCAGCACCAGGCCGAGCAGCGGCAGGCGCGCGAAGCCCATGCCTGCCTCGGACAACACCTCGCGCGAGAGCAAGCGCCCCTCGTCGAGGTAGCCGCTGCGCATGAGCTCGCCCGCCGCGCGGCGCTTGAGCTCGAGCCCGCTCCCGGGCTCGGCACCTTGTGCGGCGCTGCGATAGGCCGTGGCTGCAGCGCGCCCTCTGCCCGCGTTGGAGAGTGCATCGGCGTACTTCACGCGCAGCGCGCGCTGCTCCTCGTCGCTCCACACGCCGAGCGAGAGCGCGGCGGCGTAGTGATCGATGGCATCGCCGAACGCGAGTGCCAACGAAGCGAGCTCGGCCGCACGCACGTAGTGGCCAGCTGCCCGCGCGGGCTCTGCGGCCTCGCGCCAGTGGACGGCCGAGCCCGCGGGATCACCGCGTCGCTCGAGCACCTCGGCCAGGCGTGCGTGCAGCGCTTGGGTCGCGCGCTCGCTGAGCCCGGCGCGCGCCGCCTGGCGCACACGGTCGTGCGAGACGTCGAGCAGCTCGCCGTCGGTCGCTGCGCTC
Source organism: Pseudomonadota bacterium (assembly GCA_041179425.1). Lineage (GTDB taxonomy): Bacteria > Myxococcota_A > Polyangia > Polyangiales > DASUME01 > DASUME01. Next base: position 1,758 of record JBEGTL010000694.1, read on the forward strand.
ACTTGCAAAAAGCCGCTCGAGCGCAGCTCGGAGACCGCCTGCGACATGCTCTCGGCATCGAGCGCCGCGGCCTCTTCGACGACCGGAATCGAGCGCGGGGCGCCCGCGGTGGCGAGCAGCCGAAGCGTGCGCAGCGCAGGCTCGGTCAGCGCGTCGATGCGCGTGCGCAACATGTTCTCGAGCGTGAGCACCTCGGGCCGCCCCGCGCGCGTGGCGATCTGGTGCACCAGCTCGCGCAAAAACAGCGGATGGCCTCCGGACTCGGCGCCTACCCGCGCCGCGCTCACGCCCTGCACGTCGGCCGCGCTGAGCAGCTCTGCGGCGAGCAGTGCACTGGCCTCGGAGGTGAGCGCACCGAGCGAGAGGCTGTGCTCGTCGACCTGGCTCGACAAGAGGCGCTCGGGCAGGCGCGAACCCGCGCTGGTGCGCACCGTGCCCAAGAGCAGGATGCTGGCCTTGGCCTCGCTGGCAAACACGTCGGACAAGAGCGCGAGCGAGTCCTGGTCGGCCCAGTGCAGGTCGTCGATCACCAGCACGAGCGGCTGCTGACGCGCGATGTTGATCAACAACTCGCGCGCGGCGCTGAACAGTAAGGTGCGCAGCTCCTGCGGATCGATCGCGAGCTCGGGCTGATCGGCCCGCGCGATTGCGTGGACGCGCGCCAGCACGGGAAACACGCGCGCCAGCACCCCTGCGCGGCGCGGCAACAGCGGCTCGACCTCGTGCGTGCGACGGTGACGGAGCCACTGCGACAGCGCGTCGAAGATGTCGTCGATGGCCTTGTACGGGACCAGCTCGCGCTCGTGGCAGCGCCCCGCGAACACCAGTGCGCTCTGCGCCGCGGTCAACGACTCGACGAAGGCACGCACGAGGCTGGACTTGCCGATGCCCGACTCGCCGCGCACGGACAAAACGCGCGGTCGCTCGCTCGCGCGAACCTCGGCGAACACTCCCGAAAGCACCTGCCACTCGCGCTCGCGACCGAGCATCGGCTCGCGCTCGGGAGCGAGTGGCGGCGCCGTGTCGCGTCCGAGCGCGCCCTCGCTCGCGCGCGTGGGGAGAGTGGGCGTCGAGAGGCGTCGCGTGTCGCTGCGCGACAGGACCAAGGTGGGGCTGTGCAGGCGGCTCAGGACCTCGGCGCCACGCAGCCGCGCGCCGGGCTCGGCTTTGAGCAGCGCGTCGCACACCTCGGCCAGGTCGAGTGGCGCCGCCGAGTTGCGCGCGCGCACGACCGGGGCGACGCCGCCCTGCTTGATCAGCAACACCAGGTGCGGCGCGCCGCGGAACGGCAACGAACCCGTGAGCAGCTCGAACATGAGCACGCCGAACGCGTACCAGTCCGCGGCCGCGGTGACCGGGCCACTGGCCTGCTCGGGCGCCATGTAGAGCGGCGTGCCCGCCCCGAACAGCGTGGTGTCTTGGCTCGACAGGCTGGCCAGCCCGAAGTCGAGCAGCACCACCCGCCCCTCGCGCGTGACCAGCACGTTGCTGGGCTTGACGTCGCGGTGGATGGAGCCTGCCGCGTGCAGCGCGGCCAGGCCGCTGGCAAGCTGCGCGAGCGTGCTGCGCAGCCGTTGTTCTTCGGCGGGCTCGAGCGGCACCGCCGTGGCGAGGCTGGAGGGCGGATTCGGGTCGGACGCGCTGGTGTCGGAGAGCTCGGCGCGCCGCGAGTGACTCTCGGCGCTCTCGACGTTGTGACCGCGCACGAAGCTGACGAGATCGGTGCCCACCACCAGCTCCATGGTGAAGAACCAGACATCTTCGGAGCCGACCAGCTCGCCGAGCCGGACCAGGTTGTCGTGGTGCAGCTCGGCGGCCGCACGAAACTCGCGCTTGAAACGGAGCAGGCGATCGGGCGTCGCGTTGGGCAGCAGCTTGAGTGCGACCTTACGAGCGGCCTTGCGATCGTAGGCCTCGTACACGACGCCCATCCCTCCGCGCCCGATCAGGCGCACGAGTTGGTAGCGGTCGGTGCCGCGAAAGCCGTTCGCTGCTGGTTCCATGTTGGGGCTACAAGTCTCGTGACGGGCGCGCGCAGCATATCAGAGGACTCGCCGTGAACCGGCGTGTCCTGTCAATCTGCAGATCGCAGGGAAAGTCTGCACCTTCGGCGCGGTACATACACGGGGAGGCGTGCGAGCTCCGCGTGAGGTCCAGCACGGCTCAGCAGACGAGGCGGGGGCCCGTGAACAGGAGCTGGTCGTGGATGTAAACGAGTTCGCCAAAGCGTTTCCATTCGGAGACCAGCAGCCGCTCTCTACCCAGAGCGCCGAAGAAGGTCGCTTCAAGCGCGCGCCGCTGACCTCTACGACCGACGCGCTGGTGCAGCTCGGGCTGCCGGGTCCCAACGAGATCGCGATCTGGTATGCGCTCGGCCTCTACGAAGTGGCGCCGTTCGAGGTGCAGTCGGTCGAGTCCGTCGAGCGCACGCTGCGCGTCGAGCGCGTCACCAGCTTCCAGGTGCGTCGTTTGGTCGAGGGCAGCTGTGGCTGTCTCCGTATCCTCGGCCTCGCCCCCGCACGGCGCTACCAGGTCGTGCTCACCCGCGCGGGCGCCGCACCCATCACGCT
>JBEGTL010000695.1:0-4326 GCA_041179425.1 Pseudomonadota bacterium
CTCGCGAAGCTTTTGTCGTAGCTCGGGCTCGATGAGAGCGAGGCAAGTATCGAGAGCGTCCCGGTAGACCTCCTCGGTTTCGTACAGTCCGATGCCCATGCGTGCGTATTGCGCGCCGCCACCCGGGAACATGAAGACCGCCGACGGCTTGTCGCTCGCCACGGTCTGCGTCGGCGCGCGTTTGTCGTCGCGGCTGCGCAGGCGGGCGATGGCGTCTGCACGGTCTTTGGCGACCAACACGCGACGGTGGGTGAAGGCGCGTCGACCGAGCGCGAGTGTAAACGCCGCATCGGCCAGATCGAGCTCGGGCTGTTGCTCGAGCGCAAGGGCGAGGTGGTCTGCTGCGCTATCGAGTGCCGAGAGCGTCTTGGCCGACAGCACGAGCAGTTGCTGCGTGCGTGCGCCTTCGCCGTCGAGTCGCTCGGGCGCTTCTTCGAGGATCACGTGGCAGTTGGTGCCGCCCGCGCCGAGTGCGGTGATGCCGCAGCGGCGCGGGCCGTCTGTTTGCCAGGCGCGCAGCGTGGTGTTGACGTAGAACGGACTGTCGTCGAAGTCGATGGCTGGGTTGGGCCGCTCATAGCCGAGACTCGGCGGCAGCTCACGGTGCTTGAGCGCCATGATCGCCTTGATGAGCGATGCCGCGGCCGCAGCCTCTCCGAGATGACCGATGTTCGACTTCACGGAGCCGATGCCGCAGAACCCGCGCCGATCGGTCTGGGCGCCGAACGCTTGGTTGAGGGCTTCGACCTCGATGGGATCGCCCACCAACGTGCCCGTGCCGTGGGTCTCGATGTAGCTGATGCTGTCGGCCGAGACGCCGGCCACCTCGAGCGCGCGCGTGATGACCGCGGCCTGGCCGTCCACGCCAGGCGCCAGATACCCCACCTTGACGGCGCCATCGTTGTTGATGGCCGAGCCCTTCACCACGGCGTGGATCGTGTCCCCGTCGTCGAGCGCTTCTTGCAAGCGCTTGAGCACGACGCAGCCCGTCCCGCTGCCGAAGACAGTGCCCGTGCTGTTGGCGTCGAACGGCCGACAATGGCCGTCGCGCGACATGATCTCGCCTTCTTTGTAGAGGTAGCCGCGCCCGTTGGGGATGAGGATCGTAGAGCCTCCCGCGAGCGCTAGCGTGCACTCCCCTCGCAGCAGGCTCTGGCAGGCCATGTGCAGCGCGACCAGCGCCGACGAACACGCGGTCTGAATGTTGATGCTCGGCCCACGTAGGTCCATCTCGTACGAGACGCGCGTGGCCATGAAGTTCATGTCGTTGCCGGTGTGACGGACCAGAAACTCGCCCATCGAGCGCATCAGCTCTGGGTTGGTCAGCAGGTTCTCGATCATGTAGAGCGGCGCACCCGAGCCGGCGAACACGCCAACGGCGCCCTCTGCCGGCAGGGCCGTGTAGCCCGCATGCTCGAAGGCCTCCCAGGAGACCTCGAGGAAAAAACGATGCGCCGGATCCATCACGGAGGCATCGCGTGGGCTGAAGCCAAAAAAGCGGGCGTCGAACTTGTCGACGTCGTCGAGCACTGGACACGCCTTGACGTACTCCGCTGCGCTCAGCTCGGCGCCAGTCACCCCGGCCGCGGTGAGCTCCTCGTCGGTGAGAGTGCGGATGGATTCGACGCCCGTACGGAGGTTTTCCCAGAACTGACCTACGCTGCGCGCTCCGGGGAACCGTCCGGCCATCCCGATGATAGCGATGTCGTTGCCGACCGGAGGCCCGGGACCGTCGCCACCTGAAGGGCTGCTCATCGTCTGTGCCGTTCCTGTGGCAAACCACCTGCCCCTAGACCGCCGTTGCGTGTCTGCACAACGCGCGACAACTCGGGGAACGTGCGAACTGGGTAGACCTGAGTGATTGCCCCGAGCCGTTTCTCGATTTGTGCGTAGAGCAAGGCTAGCGATTCTACGCAGCCCCTCCAAGAGTCTTCCCACATGTCAGGGACGGAATCCGGCAAGATGAAAGTCGGCGAGCAGCTTGCCGAACTCGGTACCGTTCACCGGCGTCTTCAGCTGGACACCCCAGTCGTGCTGTGCGCCTGGGACACGTATTGCGGGCGTGCCGAAAAGTGCAGCCATCTCGTCGTTGACCGCGGCGTTCTCGGCGCTCTCGCGGCTGCCGACGGAAAGTAGCACGTGACTGCCGAGGCTCGCCTTGGCGCGCGCCGTGAGCTCCGCTCGCAGTGCGCCGCACGTAGGCAGCAGGTAGCAAGCGCTCGACCCCGCCGCCACCCTGGCGAAGACGTCGGCACGCCGCAAAAACAAGGTCAAGGCCGTCACCCCTCCGAGCGAAAATCCCTCGAGGGAACGCGCGCTGGCCTGCGCGCGCGTGCGGTACGCATGGTCGACGAAGGAAACCAGCTCTTCGCTCAGAACCCGTTCTGCCGGGCCGTGTGCACCGCTCGAGCCGGGGTTGCAAAAGACCACGATCGGGGCTGTCTCCGGGTTGGCAAACAGCGCTTTCAAGGTCGGTCCCTCGAGACCTACCTCGAGAAGGTATGCCCACTCGTCTCCGCCGATGCCGGGGAACATGTAGACCACGGGGTACCGGTCCGCGGTGCGAGTCTGGTAGCCGGGCGGCGTGGCGACGACCAGGCCCACGTCTCGGCGCAAGACGGTCGATCGAAACACGTGGTGGGAGATGCCTTCGACCTCCCCCGCCCGTATGCGGCGTCCGAGGTCGGCGCCGCCATCGCGACTCACCCAACTCGGCGTGCCCTGCGTGCTCTCGCAGCTCGCCGCGCGACACGCCATCACGGGCAGGATCAACGGAAGGGTGACCAACCAACGCCGGAGATGACGGAGCCACGTACGCACGCGGAGCAAGCATACGGCGCATCTGATCGCGGTCCAGTCCGCGTCGAAGTCCGAGAACTACACGTCGTGCGTCTGCTGCGCGCATCGCTGTCGCTGACGCTCGTCCCCTCGCGGCGCTCCGTAGCTCTCAGGCTGTTCGCCGCTCAGCCGTGGCCGCACTCGTAGTCGTCGTCGTCATCACGCCCGACCGCCATGAGAAGCACGTCTCTGGCAAACCCGAAGGGCCCCGCCAAGCGCGTGCGCCCGGTTTTGCCGCCGCTCGTCGAGGAGCCGCTGAAGGTAGACATCAGTGTGCGCAACGGGCTTGCTCCTGGGTCGTGGCCGGGCTCGGCCGTAGTCGCTGCCGGGGCTTGTGGTCTGACCTCTCTCTGCGCGCTGACGTCGTCGGCCGAGTCGAGCGCGTGCACGGTCGGTGGCATCCGTGCCTCGACGTACGCGCCAGCAAAAAGGCTCTGTGCAACCGGCCGCACGGCGCGCCTCTGCGAGTCGGCCGCTCGCAGAGGGGAGGTCGTCGCGTGTCGGCGTGGTCCCGTCGCAACCGGCGCCTGCGCCACCATGGCGTGGCCGTGCGCTCCAGTCTTCGGCTCTCGTGGGAAGAAGCGAGTCTCTTGGGGACGGTTGCTGGGCATGAGTGCACTCAAAGCAAAGGATGGGCCAGCGTTCCCGGAGGGGGTAAGCATCTCACCCACATCGTGCTGGATCGGTAGCGCTGTCGGGGGTTAACGCCGCTAGAGGCCAAAGCATGCGCGCGCCTGCCGACATTTCGCCGAGCGGGGGTCCCGCAAGCGGCTGGGCACGGGTGGCCGCACGTGCCCAAGTTAACAGCCTGAGCGCAGCACGATGCCCTCGATCGTGGCGATTGCCCTCGGTCGTGGTGCCGCGCGCGTTGCGCTCAGAGTGGCGTCGGTGACTGGAAGTACTTCGTCACGGCCGCCTTGAACTGGCCATCATCGGTCTTGATATCCGTTTGGTTGCCCGCCCCGGTACCGAACGCCGCCCCTACACCACCGGCCGCGATGAACTCCCCGATGTGAGAGAACAGGTAGCTCACGCGGTTGTCGCGGTAGTGCCCGGACGTGCCGCCGGGCGTCTGGCTCGGCACGCCAAGCGGGAGCTGCCACCAGATTGCCCGCTTGCCCAGGGTCGCCGTGATCGCGGCAACACTCGCGAGATGCTCCTTGAAGTTGGGGCTGCTTTGGTTCGACTCGTCGAAGTACCAGCCCGTCGTTCCGCCGCGCTGGCAAGCAGGATCCGTGTGGGTCTCGTAGCAACCTGCGTCGCGGTCGAGCATCTCGACGAAGACCAAGTCGGCCTCGCTTGCGCCAATCTGCGCCAAGAATTGCGCGACTTTTGTCGGGTCGGGATCGGCCCACAGGGAGGCGTGAAACCCGACCAACGCCTTGGGCGCGTACTTGCGCGCGAGAGCGACGAGGCACTTGCCCATCCCGATCAGGTTGTTGGGTTGCCCGGCACAATCGGGGGCGAGCGTAGTCATGTGAACCGGCA
>JBEGTL010000696.1:0-4322 GCA_041179425.1 Pseudomonadota bacterium
ACCGACGGGCCGCCCGAAAACTCCTGTCGCCCCGCCGCCGACGTCCTGTTTCGGTCGGTCGCAAAGCTGTACGGCGCCAACGCCCTCTGCGCGGTGTTGACTGGCATGGGACAGGACGGCGCGCGAGGCGCGCGAGAGATCCACGAGGTAGGTGGTCGTGTGATCGTCCAGAGCGGCCCCACCTGCGTGATCTGGGGGATGCCCAAAGCGGTCGAAGAAGCCGGCATCGCCGAAGAAGTCGTGCCGCTGCCCGAGATGGCTCAGGCCATCTTGCAGCGTGTGTCTGCCTCCATGTTCTTGGTCGGTCCCAGCGAGGGAGTAAGGTGACACTCGGAGCCGCCGCGTTCGAGCAGGTGCAGAAGCTCGTGTACGCACGGGCCGCCATCGTGCTCGATCCAGGCAAGGAATACCTGGTCGAGTCGCGCCTCGCGCCGATCGCGCGCGCGCGCGGGTTCCGTGACGTCGACGAGCTGTGCGCTCGCCTCGAACACAGGGACGCGGCGTTGATCGAAGAAGTGGTCGAGGCGATGACCACCAACGAGACCAGCTTCTTTCGCGACCACCACCCCTTCGAGGCGCTGCGACGCACCGTCCTGCCGGAGCTGATCGGGCAACGTCAGCACACCCGCACGCTGCGCGTCTGGTGCGCCGCTTGCTCCACGGGGCAGGAGCCCTATAGCCTGGCGATGCTGCTCGACGAGCATTTCCCGGCGCTGAGTACCTGGAACGTCAGCATTCGCGCCACCGACATTGCCAAGTCGGTGCTCGACCGAGCCAAGAGCGGTCGTTACCGTCAGATCGAGGTCAACCGTGGTCTCAGTGCCAGAGCGCTGGTTCGCTACTTTCTTCGCGATGGACTCGAGTGGGAGATCCGGCCGGAGATCAAGCGTCGCGTTCAGTTCGAAGAGATGAACCTGATCGGCACCTGGCCCCGCCGCGAGCCCTTCGACCTGGTCTTTTTGCGCAACGTGTTAATCTACTTCGACCAGATGACCAGGGTCGCGCTGCTGCACAAGACACGCGAGGTGCTTCGGGGCGATGGATACCTCCTACTCGGCGGTTCGGAGACCACGCCGTACGACATGCGTTCGTTCGAGCGGGTGGAAATCGCCCGCGCGGGTGTGTACCGGGCCTGCCAGGTGCCCGGACGAGGAGGCAACGATGCTCGATAACGAACTCGTCGCCGTCTTCTCCGCAATCGCCGAGACGTTGTTTCAGACCGAGCTGAGCGTCTCGTCCTTACGAGTCGACACCCTCTCGCCCGATGCGTTGATCGCACGCATCGACTACCGCGGCGGCTTCGAGGGCTCGCTCGTCGCGACGTTCGACCAGCCGCTGGCGCGGCGGCTGACCTCGATGATGATGAAGATGTCGCCCGCAGAGTGCACGCAGATCGATCTGTACGATGCACTCGGCGAGGTGGTGAACATCGCGGCGGGCAACCTAAAAGGCATCCTGCCTGGGGACTGTCAGGTCACCTTGCCGTACGTGCAAGAGGCCGGGCCAGCTGCGCGAGAGCACGCACATGCTCTGTTGTCCGAGCAGTGGTTCTTGCTCTTCGGCTCGCGAGTGAGAGTCGAGCTGCGTGGCAATACCGTGTTCCCTTCGGACTGAACGAAGGGCAGACTTTGTTTGGGGAGAACGATCTTCCTCAAGTCTGTCGCGTCTCGTACGTTCTTCCCAAGGGATGGGAGAGGCAACGAAGCGAGTGAGCAGTCGCCGACGCGCCGCGAGGCCTGGGGTCTTTGGCGCTCCGCACGCATACGAAGGAGATCACAGTGGCGAAGAAAGTATTGGTCGTGGACGACTCGCCGACGGTTCGTCAGCAGGTCGGGCTCGCTCTCAAGCAGGCGGGCTATGAGGTGGTGGAGGCGACCGACGGCGCGGACGGAGTCGCGAAGGTCGGCACGGACCCGAGTATCGGGATGGTGATCCTCGATGTGAACATGCCGCGCATGAACGGCCTCGAGATGCTCGAGGCCGTCAAGGCCGGCGGCGCGAACGCGGACTTGCCCGTCATCATGCTGACCAGCGAAGGACAGCAGTCGCTGATCGAGCGCGCCAAGAAGGCAGGCGCCAAGGGCTGGATCGTGAAACCCTTCAAGGCCGAGTTGCTGGTGGCCGCGGTCAAGAAGCTGCTTGTTGCATGAGTCTCGTTCTGCTCGACACCAATCTCGAGGGCCGAGACGGTGGGGCCGTGCCCAAGCGGCTGGCGCGCAGGCTCGCCGACGGACTCGCTGAGTTCCGAACGCTACTGATGCAGCGGATCAACGATGTCAACGCGACCACCGGTCGCGAGGTCATCGCAGCGGCGAGCAGCGTGGCGGCGGTCGTCGACGGCGCGACCGCGCACGTCCGCCGCGTCAAGGAGATGGTCGGCAGCATCGACGGTCACGACGGCGGTGGTGTAGCGGCGGCAGTGGCGCGCCAGAGCGAAGTGTTGAGGCGCTTCTTCGAGTCCGTGTCGCGCGACATTGCGCGCCAGGAGTCGGCGTCCGACCGAGCGCAGCAAAGCCTGCAGCGGATCACCAAGGCGGCGAGCGACACGGCTCACCTCGCGAGTGCCGCGCGTCTGTTAGCCCTCAACGCTCGTATCGAAGCCGCTCGGGTCGGCGGTCACGGCAACTGCTTTTCCACCATCGCTGGCGAGATGCAGCACTTGGCCGAGCAGATCACGCAGGCCAACGAGTTCATCGATAGCGTCGCCGCACGTATGTCCAAGGACCTCCCGGAGGTCGCGCTGTCCGCGCGAGCACTACGCGCTTCGTCGGAAGAGCTGAGCAAAGATCTGTCGGCTGCGACGCAAGAGGTCGAAAAAGAGACCGACGGCATGCGAGACGTGATCCGCCGCATGATGGAGCAGAGCGATCACGAGATGTCGTACTTGATCACCTCGTCCCACGAAGCGTTGTCGCACCTGCAGTTCCAGGATGTGATTGCACAGGGCTTGTCGCGCCTCGAGCTGCCCTATTACCAGCTGCAGATTGGACAAGCGGTCGAGCTTGGCATCGAAGATATTATCCCACAGCTGCCACAGACCCGGCACAACGAGATCGGCGGGGACAAGCCCGTAGATCAAGACAATGCCGGCGAAGTGCTGCTGTTCTGAGAGACGAAGGTGGAGAAGAAACATGGAAGAGACTACGTCCGCCCAAGAGTTAGAGACTCATCTGCTCGTCGAGAACCTGGCAGAAGAAGCCTGTCTGAGCCTGTTCGACGCGTACGGCGTCCAGCTGGACCACCAACAGGGCGCGGCAACGCCGAACGACGAGCGATCGCTGACGGGCATCATCGGCTTCACGGGCAACTCGATCACAGGCATGTGCCTGGTGTCAGCTTCCGAAGAGCCGCTGATCGCGTCTAACCCGGCAGGCGGGTCTCTGCGCGACTGGGTGGCCGAGCTGTCCAATCAGCTCGCAGGCCGGCTCAAGCACAAGCTGCTGACGCAAGGCGTCGAGGTGTACATCACCACACCCATCGTGTTGCGCGCAACGCGCATCGAGCCCCTGCCTCGGCGCAAGCTGGGACCGCGCGGCTACAGCCTCAAGACCGGCGGCACCGTGTCGCTCTGGGTCGAGGTCGAGATTGGCCCTGACTTCCAGCTGTCGCCCAACGAGGGCGAGACGCCGGTTGCCGAGGGTGAGACGCTGATGTTCTGAGCTCTGGAGTTTCTCAGGCGCTCGCGCGCTTTGGGTTCGGAAAGCTCACGACGAACTTCGCTCCACCGTCGCTCACCACCGCCAGGTCGCCGCCGAGCTGCTGGGCCAGCAGCTCGACCAACGACAGACCCAGCGTGGTAGGCGCCTCTTGTGGCCGGCGTGCGACCAGTCCCGGGCCGTCGTCGAGAACCATCAGCTCGATGCGTCCGGCCTGCTCTGTGAGGCTCACCGTGAGCTTGCCCGCGCGTCCCCCCGCGTAGGCGTACTTGAACGCGTTGCTTACCAGCTCGTTGGTGATGAGGCCACACGGAATGGCGTGGTCCACGTCGAGTGAGACCTCGTCCAGCGCGAGCACGATGTTTAGCTGAGACGTCACGCCGTAGGTCTCGGTCAACATCGAGACCAGGTGCTTGAGGTACGCGCACGTATCGACGCGGGCGAGGTCTTTGGACTGGTACAGGAACTCGTGGAGGGCCGCCATGGCGAGGACGCGCTGCTGGCTCTCGACCAGCGGTGCCAGCGCTTGCTCGTCGTGGGTGTAGCTGCGCTGCAGCGAGAGCAGACTCGAGACCACCTGCAGGTTGTTCTTCACACGATGGTGGATCTCCTTGAGCAGCGTCTCTTTTTCCTGCAGCGAGCGCAGCATCTGCTCTTGCTCGCGGG
>JBEGTL010000697.1:0-4303 GCA_041179425.1 Pseudomonadota bacterium
CGGGCGTGGCGATCGCGTGGAAGAGCGGCGACCGCACCGGCTTCGACACCTGTCGCGACGTCTACACCGAGCAAGGTGTCGAGCACTGTTCGTGGGGCGTGGCCAAGGGCGCATCCGCCGACCCGGCAGAGACCACGTTCCAGTGGGTGCCTCGCGGTGGACGCGCAGAAGCGAGCTCCGTCTGGTACGACCTGTCGGGTCGACGCGTGCCGGCCGACAGCTTCAAGTTGCTCGCGTCGCGCATCACACTGACGCGCCTCGTGCCGACGGACGCCGCGGTCGACCTGGCGACGGGTCAAGGCGAGATCCCGCTCGTGCATCCCGAGGCGGTGGGCTCTGCCGAGTGTGGCCAGCTCTCGTGTGAGATGGCGGGCGGCAAGCTCATCGTGCGCGGCGCGAGCAGCCTGGTGAACAGCATCGACGTCCGGCTGCGGCTGGTGCCGCACGTGTTCATGCTGCGCAAGGATCAGCTCGACGCCACCGTCGCGGTCAAGCTGCCCGTGATGCACTGTCCGATGACGTTTGCGTCCGGCATACCCATCCGCAACAACGACGACGCCAAGGTCATCCTCAAGCTCGACGGGCGCTGCGCCAAAGACGTGAACAACCTGCGCTTCGTCATGCGCGACACGCCGCTCAAGGTGCTGCAGCTGCTGAGCGAGCGCGACTCTACCTACGTGCTGTTGGCGATCGGCCGCGTGGGCGGGGACACGCTCTCGATCAGCGCGTTTCGTGGCGAGAGTGAGGGCATCGCGGTGTCGGTCGCGTTTACGCAGCTGCGCTCGGCGCCGCAGGTGCGCGCTGCACTCGCCCTGCCCGACCAGCCCATCCTGAGCTTCATCCCCAACAACCGCTGGGCCACGGTGCACGTGTCGCCTGCCGGCGAGCACCAGTACTTTGCGCTCTTACCCCTCGAGGGCGTGTACATGGTGCAAGAGCAGCCCGCGTCGCCCGCGCTGGTACGTGCCGAGCTGCACGCGGCCGGGATGACGGTGCTGCGCTTCGGAGTGCGCTCCGATCGTGTGCCCGCAGGTCTCGACCACGTGGACCTGGCGGTGGTCGAGGATCCGCTGCAGCGCGGGACCGGTGAGGCCAACGTGCCCGCCTCCATCGAAGGCACACCCGACACCCCTCCCCTCGTCGAGTTTTTGTGTGGAGGTGGCTCGGTCCCGCTGCAAACGATCGAGATCGGCGTCACGGCCTACCTCAACTACGACTTGCGCGACACGTGTCGTGTGATCTTTCACCGCGAGCGGCTGAGCAAAGAGTCTGGAACGCAGAAGCTCAACTTCGAGGTCGACGTCCTCAAGCCGGACGGCAGCGCGCGCGGTGAAGCGCACATCGGCGAGGTGGTCACCATGCGCGCGGGCAACGAGCCTCGCTACGCCTGGATCCGCGGCATCACCGACCCGTTCGATCGGGTGCGCATTCGTGTCTCGCACGTGGCCGACGAAGATCACTACATTGGCGCGACCGAGCTGAAGACTGGATCACCGGCCGCGCAGTGGGCCGCCGTGTTGGGCGCGGGGCGCCTTCGTCTGTACGGCACCAGCACCATCCCCACGGGTCTCTATCGATTCGGCACGGGCGAAAACTCAAAAACCACGAGTGGCGTATTGTCACTGAACTTCGGGGTCATCTCGCGTCTCGCCTTACTGGACAAGGAAGGCAAGGAGTTCCCGCTCGCGCTCGAAACCGGCGTGCTGGTATTTGGCGTCGTCAACTCTCAGTCGCCCACCGGCGAGCAACTGCGACAGGTTGGCGTAGTCGCTGGCGTGGGCTTCGCGGTTCCTATCGCCAACCGTTCGCAGGTAAGCCAGGCAAGCATCAACGTACACGCTTGGTTCGAGGCCAACGTGATGGTCGACGTGGAGCCACACACCCGGTTCGCCTTCGTTTTCGGGCCGAGTATCTCGATCGGTAACGTAGGCGCAAGCTTCTAGGGTCTATTGCACTTGCCGAACAATACGGCCTCAACGGCGCGCGATGTCAACTACAAACAACATCTACTCAACATCTACCTATCCGCGCAGGGTTTTCATGAATCGGCCTAGTAGTGATAGTTGATGCAATGGTGATAGCCGTCTCCGGTTGCAAATGCGACTCTGGAGGATCCGCTGCGATCGAACGTTGAAGTAACTCTGACTCCGACATACTCCCCAACGTTTAGGACGAACGGAGTTCCGATATCAGGAACGCCTTCATGCCAGCCTGTCCAAGTGATGGTGTATTCTACCGATCCACGATAAACAGTTGCACCGGCCTTCATATAGTTCAGACCGTTGTCTGACCAAAAAGAGGCTCTCCTGTCCATCGTGGACTTCCCCAGAACCGGTCCGTTATCTCGCAGTATCGACCACGGAAAATGTCCTCCGGAAGAGGGCCGTGGTCTTTTTGAATCGATGCCTCGTCAGAAGATCCGTTCGTCGCCACTGGAGCGCTGAGCTGTCCTCCGCTAGCGGAATTGTTTTGCGCGCGCGCTTCGGCGTCAATCAACCCCTTAGGCGGGGTTCGTCCAGTCAGCAGCTGAAACCGTGCCGAAAAGCTAAGGTCTGCTCCTGGTGAAAGCTAAGGTCTGCTCCTGGTGCTGATCCGATGTCCGAAATACGTCCCTTCTCGACCTCGACGACCGTTCCCTGCTCTGGTTCGAAGTATGAGATCGTAGTGGCAGTTCCAACTGCTACCTTAGCAATAGCGGCGGCTGGTACCTTCTGCGCCGACAACGAGGAAAGGTACTCATCCGTTGGCTCATGGGACTCATCTGACAACTCAGCTTCGCCGGCATCGGCGCAGCTCACTGAAAGAAGGGCAAACGTCAAAGCGAACCGGTACTGAATCTGCGCCAGTTTAGGCAACCGTATTTTCATCGTTTCATTCCTAGGTAAGCAGATTTTTCGGCTCCAACTGCCGCGTGTATTCGCTACGACCATGCGTTCGTTGCGGCACGATGCGGACACAACTGTTAGTAGGCGTCCCAATCGGAGTATACATATCGGCGATTTTGGCGCACGGCGTTCGATGACTATTTTCGGATCGATGGGTGCGAACAGACACTTGGCTGATATCGTCTGATATGCACTGAAATCGTTTGAAATCGTCTTCCGCGAATCGCGGCGATATGCCGCGCCCATGCATCGCCGAGGAAGATTGCTGTAGTCCAGGAACTATCACTCTGAGCAACTGCCGACGGCCTTCGGCTGCGGTGCCGCGCTTGGTGGCAACGATCACGAGTGCGCGCTCATCGCCTACCTCCCGAAGAACGTGTGCGCCGGCTGGGACGAGAGGGAAGCCCCTTACAAGAGTCGAGGGTCAGCGAGTGTGCACCTGTGGATCGTCCGACCTACGCCAGGCAGCTTGATACTGGGGTATGGTTTTGCGGTCCCCATCGCCAACCGCTCTCAGGTCAGCCAGGCATCCATCAACGTGCACGCTTGGTTCGAGGCCAACGTGATGCGCAAGGCCGAAGAGCGCTTTGCTTTCGTGTTTGGCCCAAGCATCTCGATCGGTAACGTAGGAACAAGCTTCTAAGCGCACGCCCCGCGCCCCTACAATGCGGTAGCAATGGTCGAGCGGCCGAGCAGTGCATTCGAGTTCGAGGTCATCCTCGACTACATGAGCGCGTTGGGACCCAACGTGACGCACATGCGTGGCACGTTGCTGGTCAACTCGCTCGACAACCTGCGCGCCCTCGGTCTGTACGATCGCTACTTGGGGACACTCCCGGCGTCTCACCAAGACGTGATCCCGTACACCATTGCCGCGAGCTGGATCCCGATCGACATCGCACTGCTGCACTACGAGACGTGTGACGCGATGGGGCTGAGCGAAGAACAACTCGCAAAGATGGGAACGATGATGGCGACCCGCGTCGCCGAGACATTCCTTGCCACGGTGCTGCGGACGACCCGCAACGCAGGCGTGGAGGCGTTCTGGTCTGTACTCAAGCAGAATCACCGACTGCTCGAGCGCATGTACCAGGGCGGCGGCATGTCGGTGCTGAAGACCGGGCCCAAGGATCTGGTGCTGGAGAACACGGGCCTGCCGGTGGTGGCCAGTCGTTACTGGCGGCGGGTGTACGTGTACTACATGCAGGCCATCGGCAACATGTTCACGAAGGTGACCTACGTAAAACTCGTGCGGCCACGCGTCTCTCACCCTCACAGCATCGCTATCGCGTGTTCTTGGGTTTGATGGCGTAGCGCGGCGAACGAGCTGTCGGCGAGCCCGCGTCTCACCCGGCGAGCGGGCCGGCTTGCCGAGCGCATGCCGAAAGGGGAAGGTGCGCGCGCACACACCTATGGAA
>JBEGTL010000698.1:0-4289 GCA_041179425.1 Pseudomonadota bacterium
GCGGCGCACGCGTGGGGCACGATCGGAGATCGCGCTCGTCAGCGCAACCCGCGTCTCGGCGCGACCGGCCGAAGAGGGCGCAAGCGCGTGCGCAGCCTCGGCCCGCACCAGCGGCCAGGGGTCGGCAGCGAGCAGACCCTCGACAGTGGCCTGCTGTCCTCCGGCCGCGAGCGGCACGAGCGTCTCGGCGCGCACGCGTGGGTAGGCGTCGTGCGCGAGCTTGTCCGCGACGGCGGCCGTGGTCGGCGACGTGCGCTGCACGAGCGCAACGAGTGCGGCGCTGCGCTGCATCCATTCTTCGGCGCTCTCCGCCTGGGTGCGCAGCCAAGCGTCGCTCTCCGGGCTGGGCACAGCTCCACCGAGCGCGCGTGCCACCCGGTACCGCTCTTCGAACGACTGGGCGGCTGCGAGCTGGCCGTCGAGCACGCTGGCCGCGAACGCGGCATCGCCTGCGTGCGCAAGGGCTAGCGCGAGTGCCGCACGTGCGTTGATGCTGGGCGCGCTCGTGAGCCAGCGCGTCGTTGCCTCCCGCGTACGCGCGACGTCCTTGGTGGCCAACTTGGTCAGGGCCGCACGAAGCGGCGCGCGCGCGGGTCCGCCGTCGCCGGACAGGGCCGTAAGCAGACTGCTCACTTCTTCGGGGTGCGCAGCGAGTGCGGTCGCCGCGAGATCGCCGGCCGGCGTCGCGTGCTGCGCCAGCTCGCGCAGGCCCAGCCGCCCGGGCTCGCCGCCGCGCTCGAGTGCGCTGAGGGCCACCGTGCGCAGCTCCGCGTCGTCGCCCGCTGCCGTCTGCAGCACCCGCTGTCGCACGCCTTCGTGCGCGAGTGCCTTCGCCAGCACCTTGAGACCGCGTCGCTTGCCGCGCGCCGACAGCTCGTCCCAGCGCGTCGCGACGCGCTCGGCGGAAAGGGGCCCCAGCTTCTCGAGCAGGTCGACCGCTGCGGACGCTCGTTGATCGTCCTGGACCAACGTGCCGACCAGCCGGTCGAGTCCACCCTGGCGATCGAGATCGGTGTACGCGTAGAGCTCGCGGAGCTCGACCCCGTCGGCCTTGGGCAACACCAGCGAAAGGCAACGCCCGTCGAGTGGGCGCGGGGGAGCGATGGCGACCCGTGTGTCGCCGCGCGCAACCGGCACGCTCGCGTGCAGTGCGACCTCGCGATCGCCGAGCCAGGTCAGCTCGAGCGTGCGCGCGGTGTCGGCGTGCACCGCCAGCTCGAAGCTCTCGATGGGCAGGGCGCCTCCCTCCCAGCGCAGCAGCGCAAAGCCACCGCGCAGCGCTTGGCCGCGCGTGAGATCGCCGTCGACCAGGCTGCGCGGAGCACGCGGGAAGAGCGTGCCCGGGTCGAGCTCCGAAGACGCGACCGGAGCGAGCGCGGGCAGCACGGGTAGCGGACCTGCAGCGGTCACCGGTGTGACACGCGCTTCTTCGTGCTGGATGCCGGCCGGTAGTGTGCTGCCTTCGTCGGCCAACAACGTCAGCGTGGTCTCGTCGAGCCGCTTTGTGTCGAACCATGCCGGCCGCTGGCCACAGAGGGACACGCCCTCATAGCGGATGCCGGTGCGAACGGTCTTGGGTTCCCCGCTCACGGTCAGCTCGCGTGTGTGGCGCTCGCCGGGGTCACCCGTGGGCTCTGCGCGCTCGAACAACAACAGCTCGCTGCCCGAGCGACCTCCGACGATGCCCACCCACTGTCCGTTGTCCGCTTTGACCCGCAGCACCGCGACGGCGCCGTCCGCGATCGGCACCACTTCCACGGTGACCTCGCTCGCATTTGATGCGGGCAGGCCGCGTCGCTTGCCCGCGAGCACCAAGTTCAGCTCGGTGCCGGTCTTGAGGGACACACGCACGGGGTGAAGTGGGCGACCGATCTGCAGCGTTGTCTCGTATGGAAGAGCAGCGCCCCGCGCGGGGGTGGCCGGCGCCTGCGCGGGCGGCCCGTCCGCAGACGCGCGGAGAGGGAACAGCGCAGCCAGAAGCGTGACCGAAACAAGGACGAAGGACCGCAACATGCCGCGCACCCTAACGTACGAGCGGACGACGTACGAGGGGTCGGTTGTGACGCCTCGGACAGCGTGTGAGGTTCGCTTCAGAAGTCGGAATAACTATCTCGTGTGGCGAGTTCCAAGGGCACGTCACCACAACGGGCTGCTCGCAAGTTCCCTTTCGAGCGCGGCGGGTGGCCGAGAGGAGTCGTGGTGTCGGGCGTCAACGCGAAGCGAAACCTGGCCCAGCGCTCCCCCGAGCCCAGCGCGAGCGCAGCGCGCACAGATCGTTCGCGGCCGGTCGCGTGTAACACTTCGAGTTCGCGCCGCGACAGCACCCCCGAGGTGCCTCCCGTGAAGCGCGAGCGTGCAATCCAGCATGACAACCCGCGCGGCGAGGGTTTCGAGAAGCGTGGCGGTGGTTACGACGTAGGGGAGGGCGCTGTGCAGAGTGGCGGAAGCAAGGTCCACGAGAGAGTGCGGCAGCGTACGGCGGAGAGCCGGGCGACGCGTGTCGCTGCTCGCTCGCGCGTCGAAGAGCCGCGCGCCTCGGCCATGCGCTCGCACGCGTCGGCCGCGCCCGCAAAACCGTCACCATCTCCCGCCATCAAAGGTAGGTCTGTGCGCAGCGGCGACGTATCTGCTGTGGAGAGCACAGACGGGCGTGCCAGGGGACGAAGAGACACGGGCCGTCGCGTGGGTGCGCGCGCCGCTCGTAACGAAAGAGTGGGTGCCGTGATGAAGAGCTCTGAGGCAGCGGTTCGGGAGCCTGAGAAGGCGGACGTTGAGGACCTCGCCGAGTCGGTCGAGGTGGAGCTTCCAGACGACATCTCACTTGCAGCACTGGAGTCGAGCAAGGTCGAAGACAATACCCGGGCGGCTGAGGACAAGGCCACCGGTGACACCATGTTGTCGCGCTACTTCCGCGACATGGCCACGCATCGCGTGCTGCGTCCGGAAGAAGAGGTCGAGGCGGCCAAGAAGGTCGAAGAGCTCGAGCGTCAGTACTGGGTCGCGCTGTTCGCGTACCCGGCTGCCCTCGAGACGGTCGCTCTCGTCATCGACAGCGCCGTGGTCGCCCACGAGCAGGTCGTCCCTGCCGAGCTGGCAGAGCTGCGCAAGCTGGCCACGACGGCGGTCCATCAAAAGCTCGCCAAGAAGTCCCAAGAGCGCTGGGACGCGCTCAGCTGGGAGCTCGCGTGCCGTCTGCGCGAGCTCGACGGCGATCGCCTCTACGTCGAAGGGTCGTACGTCGCTGTCGAGCGTATTGCCGGGCGCTACGCGACCGACCGCGATCTCATCGGCGGCGAGGTCCAGCTCACCCCGGCGTTCCGCCGCTACGTCGAGCGCGTCGAGAAGGCGCGCCGCGCGCAGAAGCACGCCAAGAACCGCTTCGTCGCGGCCAACTTACGGCTCGTGGTGTCCATCGCGCGTCGGTACAACCGCGGGCGTATGCCGCTCATCGACCTCATCCAAGAGGGCAACCTCGGTCTGATGAAGGCGGTCGAGCGCTTCGACCACGCGCGCGGCTACCGCTTCAGCACGTACGCGTCGTGGTGGATCCGCCATGCCATCAGCCGCGCGTTGGCCGACAAGGGGCGTGCGGTCCGCATCCCGGTCCACATGCTCGACACCTTCAACCGCGTGCAGAAGGCCACGCAGGCGCTGAGCAGCAAGACTGGGCACGACCCGAGCACCGAGGAGCTGGCCAAGGAGACCGGCATCGCCGAGGACAAGCTCGAAAAGATGCAGGGCTACTGGGCAGAGACCCCGTTCTCGCTCGACCGCCCGGTCAACGACGAAGACGGCCGCAAGTTCGTCGACTTCCTCGAGAACGAGAACATCCCGTCTCCGCACGAGACCCTGGTGCAGCAGGCGTGGAGTGACGAGGTGCAACGTCTGTTGTCGACGCTGTCGCCGATGGAGGCTCGCATTCTTCGTTGGAGGTTTGGCCTCGACGACGAGGAGGAGCTGACGCTCAAGGAGATCGGCGACAAGTACAACCTGTCCCGTGAGCGTATCCGTCAGCTTCAGGAGCAGGCTCTCGGCAAGATCCGTAAGCAGCTGCGGGACTAGTCGCCGGTCGATCCATCCGGCGGCGGTGGTCTCTCGCGGTGGCGGTGGATGCTGATCCCTCTATGTGGCGATGTAGATCGGCGTGGCCGGCCCGCCCCAGGTCCACCGCCACAAAGAGAGATCAGCGGAAGGCTACGGATACAGAAAGCCGACAAGAACACGAACCATGTTGTCCGCAAGATCGCGCGCCATCCACTGCTTCCCTGAGACGCCGTTGACCAGGATAC
>JBEGTL010000699.1:0-4281 GCA_041179425.1 Pseudomonadota bacterium
TGACCCCGTCTGCGCCGAGCGCACTGCCGATGTGCAGCGTCACGTCGTAACGGAAGCAATTCATCTCGTTGTGTGCAGCCCCCGGTTTGAGTCGCACGTCCACGGCAACGACGCGCGGTACGGAGCCAGCGAGAGCGTGGAAGAAGCTCTCGGACAACACGAGCTCGCGCTCGTTGGCGACTCGCTGTTCCACGCGCTGTGCAATCTCTACGGCGTTCACGTGAGATGGAGCCTGTTTCAGCTCCACCCAGGTGTGGAAGGCCTGCAGATGTTCGAGGCTGCGCACGTCCCCGACGAAGATGCGACCGCCGTCTGCGACCAACTCGCTCGCGCGCCGCAGCACCTGCACGAGGTAGTCGGCATCGGGAAAATACTGAACGACCGAGTTGATGACCACGGTGTCGAACGTCTTTTCGGCCACGCCGTCGAGTGTGTGTGCGGCTTGCTGCAGCAGGGTGACTTTGGCGGACTCCGATGCGCTGAGCTCGCGGCGGATGGTGTCGAGTGCGTGGGCAGACAGGTCGACGCCGGTGTAGTGCTCCACGTGCGGCACGACGCCGTACAACACCATGCCGGTGCCACAGCCAATCTCGAGGACACGCTTGGGAGCGAACGCCCGGATGCGCCGTAGCGTCGCATCGAGCCACTCGCGCATTTGCTCACGCGGGATGGGTTCGCCAGTTGCGCTGTCGTTCCAACCGGTGATGTTGAAGCGGGCGTCGTGCTCGCCAGGCACCGCGAGTCTGTAGGTTTGATCCCATAGACTCTGCCAGTGCGAGACGCGTTCTTGGTTCTGTTCGCGCACCGCGGCACCGCGCGCTTCGACCTTCGTCGCAGGCGTTGCCTCCGGCCCGGCGCCGACGACGTAGCCGACCAGCTGAGCGGGCCCGTCCTCGCTCCGAGCCACGACTACGCATTGGCGAACGGCGGGGTGCCGGCGGAGGACCGTCTCGATCTCTTCCAGCTCGATGCGGTAGCCGCTTACCTTCACTTGATGGTCGAGGCGTCCGCGGAACTCGAGCGTCCCGTCGGCGCGATAGCGTGCGAGATCGCCGGTGCGGTAGAGCAGGTCGTGTTCGCGCCCGAAAGGGTCGGGAATGAAGCGCTCGGCGGTAAGATCAGGACGGCCGAGATAGCCGCGCACCACACCATCGCCTCCGATGCACAGCTCCCCCTCCGCGCCGATCGGTAGCAGTTGGCGGCGCGCGTCCAGGATGCGGGTCACGGTGTTGGCGATCGGGCGGCCGATGGTAATGTTGCCCGCGCTCTGCACTCGGGAGGTGGTGGACCAGACGGTGGTCTCGGTGGGGCCATACATGTTGAGAATCTCGCCACCAACCACAGGCAAGAGTTGTTCGACCAGATCGGTGGGCAGCGCTTCTCCGCCCAAGAGAAGTCGCGAGAGCCCCCTGAGACCTTGCAGGGTCATTGGGTCGGCCACCAGCATGCGTGCCATCGACGGCGTGCACTGCAGGTGTGTGATCTTGCGGTCTCTGAGTTGCTCACCAATGCTGAACCCGCCGCTCGCGAGCGCAGCCGAGTCGGAGCTGACGCTCGGGTTGGCCAGCTGGCGCAGGCGATCGAGGTGCGGAAGGCTCGCCAGGACGAGATCGGGATCGACGCCAAAGTCGATCAGACAAGCCACCTCGTTTGCGCCGATTGCCTTGAGCTGGTCGACGATCGCCAACGCTCGCTCAGGCGTGCCGAAGAGTCCTGCGCTGTCGAAGTAGCGCTCGAACGCGTGGTCCAGGAGCGCCGCCATGTCCTCGGGCGTGTAGACGCTCGGATCGATGCCGGCATCACTCACCGTCGTCGTCGAAGCGGACGGTTGCGCCGCGCGCGAGGCAAGGACCGAAGGCTGACGGAACGCAGGGAACATCCAAGGAGCGACTTTGACCAAGTCGAACGAGCTTGCGAGGTAGTCACAGAAGGGCTTGCGCACGAGGCGCTTGGCTTCGTCCGTGTCTCCACACACGAAGGTGTGCAGCATGACGGAGACGTGGCCGGGACCCTCGTGACCATGCTCGACGCGAGCCGCGCGGTATGCGGCGAGCTTGGTCTGTAGGTCGGCGAGGTCCTGCCCGAGCATGTTGGTCAACACGTTTACGCCGAGCTTTCCTGCCAGCTCGAAGGTGGCGACGCTGCCGGCCGAGGCGATCCACAGCGGCGGTCGTGTCTGCACCGGTCGCGGCAGGACGCTGACTTCGATCGGCGCGCCCTGACCGTTGAGGACGGTCACTTTGTCGCCCCGCCAGAGCTTGAGCACCGTGTCGATGTGCTCGAGCATGATCTCGCGCCGTCGCTCGAAGTTCTCCGGCATCAGTGCGAAGTCGTTGACGTGCCAGCCAGAGGCGAACGACAGCCCCACACGGCCGCCCGAGAGCTGGTCGACCACGGCCCAGTCTTCGGCCACGCGCAGCGGGTTGTGGAGCGGCAGCACTACACTGCCGGCGCGCAGCTGGATGCGGCTCGTGATGGTCGCGAGCGCTGCGGTCGTGACGGCGGGATTGGGGTAGAGCCCGCCGAACGCGTGGAAGTGCCGCTCGGGCGTCCACACGGCGCTGAAGTCGTGGCTGTCCGCGAACTTTGCTCCTTCGAGCAGCAGCTTGTAGGCGTTGCCGGCGTGCGCGGCACCCGAGTCGGCAGCGAAGTAGAACAACCCAAAGTCCATGCGTGTGTGCGTTCGCCGAACCTGCGCAGGGTCCGCCAGCGAGGCGCGATCGCTCTCTTCTTGGATCACCACCTCGAAGCCGCGCGCGAGCGTCCAGAACAGCTCCAAGACCGAGATGTCGAACGACATGCTCGTGACCGCTAGCCACACGCCCGGGTCGGTGCCCAGGGCCGCGTCCATGCCGGCGAAGAAGTTCACCACGTTGCGGTGCCGCACCATCACACCCTTGGGGCGACCGGTAGAGCCCGAGGTGAAGATCACGTAGGCCAGGTTGTCGGGCTGCACACTCGAGCTCGGGTCCTCGCAGGGGCCGTCCGCACGAAGCTCGAGCTCGTCGATGCACAGCACTTGGGCACTGTGTGCCGGCAGTCGGTCGACCCACTGTCGTTGGGTAATCAGCACGCGCGCGTTCGCGTCTTCGAGCATCAGCGCGAGGCGCTCGCGCGGGTAGACCGGGTCGAGTGGCACGTAGGCTCCGCCGGCCTTGAGGATGCCGAGGAGTCCGATGATCATGTCGAGCGAGCGGTCGACGCAGATACCGACCAGCGTCTCGGGCTCGACGCCCAGTGTGCGCAGGTGCTCGGCGACGCGATTGGCGCGCTGGTTGAGCTCTCGATAGCTGAGGCTCTCCGCTCGAAACGCGACGGCGCGTGCGTCGGGGGTCTTTGCCACCTGTTGCTCGAACAGCTGGTGTACACACAAAGTGGCGGGGTACACGACTTCGGTTCGTTGCCAGCTCGTGAGCAATTGCTCGCGCTCTGCCGCCGGCACGATGGCGAGCTCTGCGACGGGCCTTCTGTCGTCCTCGAGACCCGCGGCAAGCAACACCTCGAAGCGCTCCGCCAGGTTCGCGATGGCCTCGGCAGAGATGGCGTCTGCATCGTACGCCCACGCATATCGTCGCGCGTCGGCGGTCCGTAGCAGGCTCAGCTGCGTGCCCTCGACCAACGCCGGCGGCTCGTCGGCATCGAGCCGCACACCGATGGGCAAGCGGCCGCGCGCGACGGGCCCGCGCCCTCGCAGCACCTGGTACCGCTGCACGACGTCGCGCGCGAAGGTTCGACGCTTGGTCACGGTCAGCAGCTCTCGTCGCGTGTCTTCGACGAGCGACGCGAAGGATGCCTCGAGCTGCACGTCGCAGCGCAGCGGCGTGATCGCGGAAAATGCCTCGGCTGCCGTGCCGCTGGGGGCGACACGAGTCTGTTGCAACGCGAGGTCGAAGCAGCTGCCGTCGCTCACGCGCGCAAGGTAGGCGGCGAGCGCAGAAACGAGTGCACACTTCTGTCGTTCGTTGTCGGCGTGCAAGCGCAAAAGACTTGCGGGCAGCGCGCGCATCAGCACCGCAGTGCGTGCGCCACCACGGCGCGGTGAGAGCTCGCTCAGCGTTGGAGACAACGAACGACTGAGCCTCTCGACCCAAAAACGTTCGTGTTTGGTGATCAGCGCATCGTACTCTTCTGCCGCGGCGAGCTCGGCCGGCTCGAGGACGGGCAGGGTGCCGCCTTCGTGGAGTCCGTACTCCGCGCGCAGCTGTGCCGGCGTGAGCGGAGCACCGTCCAGCGACGTGAAGTCGGAGAGCACGAGCACGCCGTCTCCGGTCGCGAGCTCGA
>JBEGTL010000700.1:0-4271 GCA_041179425.1 Pseudomonadota bacterium
CTCGTTGGTCTCGCTGAGCAGCTCGTTGAACGTGAGGAAGTCGTACAGCACGCCGATGCCCACGAGCCCCAGCGTGCACAGGTAGATGAGCCCCGTGCCCCAGCGGCCCACGTAAAAACGATGGATGCCGAGCGCGCCGACCACGACCAGCAGGAGCCAGCCGATGCTGTAGTTGTAGCGGCCGGCCTGGTAACGGGTGGCCATCTGCCGCTTCATGGAGCCGATCAAAAAGGCGTCGACGAGCCACCCGACCCCGAGCAGGCCCAGCGTGAGAAACCAGATGACCCCGCTGGTGCGCTTGCCAAAGTAGAAGCGGTGCACCCCGAGAACACCGCCGAAGAACCACAAGATGTAGCCAACTACGGTGCTGTGCGTTGCCATGCCGACAGTCTACCGACGGACAAGACGTTGTGCCGGTGGCCGTGCGTGAAAGTCCACACGGGGGTGTGCGAACGCGCATGACGAGACTCGGTTATGAAACGCGCGCATGGTGGGTGGTGGGCTCGGCGGCGTCTCCACGTTGACTACGGGCAGGCCGGTCTATCGGCACGCCAAAGTTCGCGCATTCTCGTGTGATCTCCAGGGAGCGATCGGGGGCCACTGGCCGAGTGCACGGTGCCCGTGTAGGGAGAAGCGCGATGAGTCGTACTCTGCTGTCACGAATTGCCCGCCCAGCGGACTTGCGCACGCTTCGCCGGGCCGAGCTCCCCTTGCTCGCGGCGGAGCTCCGGACCTTCGTGTTGGAGAGCGTCGCGCGCACGGGCGGTCACTTGTCGTCGAACTTGGGCACGGTCGAGCTGACCATCGCGCTGCACTACGTGTTTGCGACCCCGTACGACCGGCTGATCTGGGACGTGGGTCACCAGGCGTACCCCCACAAGATCCTGACCGGTCGTCGTGAGCGTATGTCGACCATGCGCAAGCGCGGCGGCCTGAGCGGCTTTCCGCGGCGCGACGAGAGCGAGTACGACAGCTTTGGCACGGCGCACTCGTCGACCTCGATCTCGGCGGCACTGGGCATGGCCATGGCGGCGCAGCGCAAGGGCGAGTCGCGGCACTGCATCGCGGTGATCGGCGACGGCGCGATGTCCGCGGGCCTCGCCTTCGAGGCGCTCAACAACGCGGGCGTTCCGCACGATGGACAGCGCCCGCGTTTGTTGGTGGTGCTCAACGACAACGACATGTCCATCTCGCCGCCCGTGGGTGCACTCAACGAGTACCTGGCGCGTCTGCGTCGCGGAGAGCCGCGCTTTTTGGATGCGGGCCTCGGCTACTCGGGCCCCATCGACGGCCACGACCTCGACGCGCTCATCCCTGCGCTCGAGCGGCTGCGCGACGCGCACGGCCCGCAGCTGCTGCACGTGGTCACCAAAAAAGGGTACGGCTACAAGCTCGCGGAGGGCGACCCAATCATCTACCACGGGCTTGGCAGCTTCGACGTGGCCGTGGGCCTGCCCACGCCCGCCGTCGAGGGCAAACAGACGTTCACGCAGGTGTTCGGCGAGTGGCTGTGCGACATGGCCGCGTCCGATCCGCGGCTGTGCGCGATCACGCCGGCGATGCGCGAGGGCTCGGGCCTGGTGGAGTTCGAGAAGCGCTACCCGGGCCGCTATCACGACGTGGGCATCGCCGAACAACACGCGGTCACCTTTGCAGCAGGTCTGGCCTGCGAGGGCCTCAAGCCGGTGGTCGCGATCTACTCCACCTTCTTGCAACGCGCGTACGACCAGCTGATCCACGACGTGGCGCTGCAGCGGTTGCCCGTGCTGTTCGCCCTCGACCGCGCGGGCGTCGTGGGCGCGGATGGGGCAACGCACATGGGGGCGTTCGATCTCTCGTTCTCGCGCTGCATTCCCAACCTCGCCGTGCTGGTGCCCGCCGACGAGGCGGAGCTGCGCGCGCTGCTGAGCACCGGCTACCAGCGACAGCACCCGGTGCTGGTTCGTTACCCGCGCGGCGCGGGTGCAGGCGTGACGCCCAAGGCAACGCTGACGGGGCTGCCTTGGGGGCGCGGCGAGCTGCGCCGTACAGGACACAGCGTGGCCATCTTGGCCTTCGGCACGTTGCTCTATGCGGCGCTCGACGCGGCCCACGCGCTCGACGCCAGCGTCGCCAACATGCGCTTCGTCAAGCCGCTCGACGAGGCACTGATCCGCGACCTCGCAGAGACCCACGTGGCGCTGGTGACGGTCGAAGAGGGCAGCGTGATGGGCGGTGCGGGCAGCGCCGTCGCCGAGCTCTTGCACCGGCTCGGCCTGACCACGCCGGTGCTGATGCTCGGGCTGCAAGACGCCTTCGTCGAGCACGGTGATCAGCAGGCGCTACTCGCCGAGCAAGGGCTCGACGCGGTGGGCATCGAGCGGTCGGTGCGGGCGCGTTTTGGCGACCTGCTTGCGCTCAGTGCGGCCGGCGAATAGACCCAGCGGTCATGGCGCGCGCAAAGGCGAAGGACGTCGGGCTCGACGCGATGGCTCCCACGGAGCTCGCGAGCGACACCGGTCGCGCGGCCCTCAAGGCGGCGCTGTCGTCGCGCGAGGCCGACCTCGTGGTGCAGGCAGCGCGGCTGATTCGTGAGCACGGGGTCAGCGGCCTCGACGACGAGCTCGCGGCTGTCTACAAGTCGCTCGCAGGGCCCAAAAAGAGCGCCGATCCGGGCTGCCTCGCCAAAGAGGCGCTGCTGCGCTCGCTCGATGCGGGCGACTACTTCGACGCGTCGCTGTTCGCCGAGGCGGCGGCGTACACGCAGCTCGATCGGAGCAAGACGGTCACACGCGACAGCGCAGGCCGGGTGCGTGCGCGCGGGGTGCTGGGCCTCGCGCGGCTCGGGCATCCCGATCTGTGGCCCATCTTTGGTGCGCGCCTGGCCGACCCCGAGGCCAGCGTTCGTTTTGCGACGGCGGGCGCAATCGCGCACCGCGGACAGCGCGACGGGGCGGGCCTGCTGTTGCTCAAGCTGGGCGCGGGCGACGTCGATCCCAACGTGGTCATGGAGTGTCTGCGCGCACTGTTCGTGCTGGCCTCGGACCTGGCCGTGCCGGCGGCGCAGCGGTTGCTGGCGGGAGCAGACGCCAACACCCGCGAGCTCACGCTCCAGGCGCTGGGGACGGCCAACGACGATCGTGCCCTGGCGGTGCTGCACGACGAGCTCGAGCGGCACTCGCTCTCGCACGAGCGCACGCCCATCATCGAGGCCCTGGGCCTGAGTGTCAGGCCACGCGCGCGCGAGCTGTTGTTGGGGCTCATCGTCGACGGCAGCAAGGCCGATGCAGAGGCCGCGGTGCGCATCTTGAGCATCCATCGTTACGACGAGCGACTGGTCTCGTTGCTGCGCCAGGCGGTCGAAGACAACGGGTCGACGCAGCTAGAAGCGCAGCTCGCACGCGAGCTTTCGGGCTGAACGAAGCGCCCGGGGCCGCTCGTCAGCGACGACGAGAGGACGCGTCGGCCGCTACGCCTGCGGGATCTGTTGCTCCCAGTTCTGCACTTCGATGCGGTAGACGGGGTCGTGGCCGGGACGGATCGACGCACCGTGGCGCACGCGGAAACGTTCGTCGGCCGACGTGCCGATGGTGTGTCCATCGGACAGCACCGCACCGTGATCGAGCAGGTAGTGCGCAATGTTGAAAGCGCGGTCCATCAACGTCTGCGGGTCGAGCAGCGAGGGCGCGAACTCGAGCTCCATCAGCTCGAACTGCGTGAGACCCGTGGTCAGCAGCGAGAGGGCGCCGGGGGTCGACGTACGAGGCTCGTTGGCCAACGAACGGTAGCTGGCCTCGGCGAGATCGAAGCGTAGCCACAGGTACAGCGGCAGCTGCTCACGGGTGGCGGTGATGGTCTCACTGACGAAGTCGTCGACCTTGTGCACCAGCTTGGCGCCGCCCACGTAGACGCCCAACGACGGTGCGCTCACCGCCAGTGCGGCGACCACCCGTGACAAGGTCAGCATGAGGTCGATCGGGTCGAGCGTCTCGCTCTCCGCGCTGACGACGGCGTGCGCCCGGTGCGGCTTGAGCGTGGCAGCCGCCTCGGGCCAGTACCAGGCCGCCGACGCGGGGTCGGCCAGCTCGGCGGGCGGCAGCGGTGCGGGCATGAGGCCGATGAAGAACGTGGTGTTGGGGGAGCGCAGGGCGAGCGTGTCGGCGCTCGTGCGTTGCGCGTCGATGCGCAGCGGCCCAGCCTCGGGGAAGTTCTCGACGTAGGCGGCGCACACCGCGTCGGGCGCGGGCAGGGCGCGGTCGGCGAGCGCCAGTACGATCAGGCGAGTGCGTTTG
>JBEGTL010000701.1:0-4260 GCA_041179425.1 Pseudomonadota bacterium
GTTGATGGGCCCACGGGGGCCGGAATTACGCGGGAGAATGGCCCCGCCGGCGCCGGTGATGTAGTGGAAAACGGGGTTTCCGCAAGCGACGCGCGTGCCGAGAACAGGCTGTCTGGGCCCACTGGCGCTATATTGCGCGCATGAAGCGGGCCGTGATCACCATCGCGCTGCTGACCCTCCCCTCCGTGCCGCTGCTGTGCGCACTCGCGCAGCCGGCGCATGCCGAGGAGACCGTCACCAGCGTTGCCGCCAAGCAGGCCCAGAGGACCCTTGGCAAACGAGTCGACGACACCACCGAGGCGGTGGGCGAGTCGGTCGACTCTGCCAAGGAGCGCGCCGGAGAGGCCGCCGAGCGCGCCAAGGAGAGGTCGCTCGAGGCGGCCGAGTCGCTGACTGAGCGCGCGCGCGACGTGGCCGAGTCCGCCAAGGAGCTCGCGAGCGAGCTGGTGGTCGGCGCGCGTGAGCAGGCGCATCAGCTGGCCGAGGGCGCCGCAGGGGTCGGGGCGCAGAGCAAGACGGCCGCGGGCGACCTGTTGCAGCTGGTGCGCGACGAGACGCGCAAGGCGTTGATTGGGATGGCGGCGGCGCTCGACAACCGCGCCCAAGAGAGTCGCAGCGGCACGCGTCAGGCGAGCTGGGAAAAGCTCAAGGCGCGCTTTTCGTTGCAGGGCGATCGGCCGACCATGGTGCTGAGCGAGGAGCTGCGCGACCACGAGTACCGCGTGGCGCGTCTGAAGCGCGCCAAGGAGCTGGCCGAGGGCGCGGGCGACAAGTCGGCCACCTCGCGCAGCGAGCGCATGCTCGAGGCCGAGTACGCACGTCACAAGCGGCGGCTCGATCAGATGCGCAAGGAGCAGCACGCGGAGGCGAAGCGATGACGCGCTCGTTGGTTTTGGTGGGATGTGTGCTCGCCGCGAGTCTGAGTGTGCTCGGCTGCAAGAAGGACGAGCACGATCCGGAGGCACACGGCGAAGGTTTGGACGAGCCGGCTGCCCTCGAGGTGCCGGTGCCGAGCGGCGACTACAAGCTGACGGCGAGCGACATGCCGCTGACCGACGACTTCCGCAAAGCTGCGGCCAAGCTGGTGACGCCCGACAACTATCGCGAGCAGATCTCTCGCGTCGAACGCGAGCTTGCTCAACTGGCTGAGCACGAGGAACGCGCGCAAGACAATCGCTGAGTTGGTGACGTTGCCGCGTGGCGGTCTTTTGTCACGTTGCTGGCTGGTCGGGGCTGTCTCTTGTGACGTTGCTGCGTGGTCTGGGGGTGTCTCGACCTTGGCGCTGGGGAAGAGGGAGCGCCAAGGTAGAGACAGCCCCCGGACCACGCGGCGACATTAGCCACGACCCGAGTAAGAGATCACAGAGAAGCATACCGATCGAGCAACTCTCCAGTCAGATGCTCGATGATCAATGCGCTTTCCACGAGATCCGCACGGGCGCGCGCCAACCGAAGTCGAGCAGCGCGAACCTTGTCCTCAGCCTCCAGAACAGCCAGCGAAGTAGACGACCCGCTGGCGTACCGTGCCTGCTCCGCAGCAAGCTGCCGCTCCGCGATGCCCGACGTCCGCTCTGCCAGCGCCACCTTCTCGCGCCCCGCGGAATCGCGGTCGAGGGCGCCGCGCACCTCCGACAAGACCCGCTGCCGCACCTCGCGTAGCTGCTGCTCCGCCACCTCCGTCGCCAGACGTGCCTTGGCGGCCTCGGCGCGCCGCTGTCGATCACGAATGGGCGCCTCGTAGGTCAGACCCACGAACGCACTGATCACGTCCCCGCCCACGAACTGCTCGGCGGCGTCGCCTACGCTCTTGTTTCCGAGGCCCTGCGTCTGCACGTACGAGTCGAGGTCGAGGCGCGGCTTTTTGGGGTCGTCCGCCGTCTTTTGCTGCACACGAGCGAGCTCGAGCGACGACGCGCGCTCTTTGATCTCGGTCGACTCGTTGAGCGCGCGCTGCTCCACGATCTCGCGCGCAAACGTGTGTACGCTGGCGTCGGACAGCGGCTCGTCGATGACCGCGCCGTACGTGCCCTCGTCTTCGTTGTTCCCGATCAGACGCGCGAGCTCGTGCGCGCGGCGCTCGCGCTCGGTGCGCGCCGTCAGCACGTCTTCGTCGCGCGTCGCCACCTGCGTGTCGAACGTGAGCACCTCGGCCGGCGCGAGGCTGCCACTGTCGACGCGCGCCTGCGCATCGTCGCGTTGTTTGGTGGCCACGGCTTGCGCCTGCACCTGAATCGCCACCGCGGAGTCGGCGTACCAAAGCTCCCAGTACGCGGTGAGAACGTCGCGCAGCAGCTCGCTGCCCACGCGATCACGCGTGTGCTCCTGCGTGGTCTCCGTGAGGCGCGCCGCGCGCAGCGACGCCTCGCCGATGTTGCGACCGCGCCCACGCCACAACGGCTGCTTGAGCGTTGCCTTGGCCACCAGCGCGTAGACCGGACCGTACGAGCCGATGCCGAAAAACGACGCGAAGTTTGCGGGCAAGCCGGTCATGCCGCCTGGTGTGGTGGCCGCCGACGAGCCCGAGAACTCGCTCTTCTGCACGTAGCTGCTGACGCGCAGCGACAGATCGGTGCCCCACAGCAGGTGTTTGCTGAGCGTCGCGCCGTAGTCGACACGCCGCACCTTGTTGATGCGCACCGCGTTGGAAGAGACGTTGGGCGTCGCCACCTGCGAGGCGCTGGCATCGGCCAGCAGCACCGGGTCGTACAGCGCGTCTTTGCCGAACACGTCCCAGCTCGCGCTCTCGAACTGCAGCATGGCCGCCTTGAGCGTGGGGCTGTGTTGTTTGGCCGCACTCACCACGGTGCGCACGCTGAGCGTCGTGTCCTGTGCGCGAACCGCGGACGCACCGAGCCACAACGACAACGAGCACAGACCCACGAGCCACCTATTCATGACGCAGCGCCTCGATCGGATTGAGGCGCGCCGCCTTGCGCGCCGGGAAGAAGCCGAACGCCACGCCCACGCAGCCCGAGAACAGGACCGCGATGACCACCACCTCGGGCAGGAACGTGAACGGGATGTCGATGTAGCGGCCGACCGCGTACGAGCCGCCCAGGCCGAGCAGCATGCCCAAGATGCCGCCCAAGATGCACAGCACGATGGACTCGACCAAGAACTGCAGCATCACCTCGAAGCTGCGTGCGCCGATGGCGAGGCGGATGCCGATCTCGCGCGTCCGCTCGGTGACCGACACCAGCATGATGTTCATGATGCCGATGCCGCCCACGATCAGGCTCACCGCTGCCACCGCGCCGAGTAGCGCCGTGAGCACGCCCGTCACCGTCTGCAAGGTCTGCACGATCTCGCGCGTGTCGTGCACCGAGAAGTCGTCGACCTGGCCGTCGGCCACACGGCGACGCTCGCGGAGCAGCGCCGAGATCTGTTGTTTGGCGCGGTTGGTCTGGGACTCGTTGACGGTGCTCACCGCGATCGCACCCACGTCGGCGTTGCCGGCGATGCGACGCTGGAACGCAGCCAGCGGCATGAGCACGTAGTCGTCTTGATCCATGCCGAAGGTGGACTGTCCCTTGGCGCGCGTGGTGCCGATCACCAGACACGACACGCGCCCGAGACGAATGGAGGTGCCGAGCGGCGAGTCGGCACCAAACAGCTCGCGCTGCACGGTGGCGCCGATCACGCACACCGGCTGCCCGCCCGAGAGCTCGACGTCGGCGAACAAGCGACCCGTCTCGATGTGCGTGTTGCGCACGGTGAAGTACTCGTTGGTGGTGCCCATCACCGAGGTGTTCCAGCTCTTGTTGGCGTACACCGTGAGCACGCCGCGCGAGCTGGTGGGCGCGACGGCCGAGAGCGACGTCACCTCGCGCGCGAGGGCACGCGCGTCGTCGAGCGTGAGCGGCGCGGCAGTCACGTTGGACGGACCGCGGCGCTGCGCACCGGGCATGATGGTGAGCATGTTGGTGCCCATGTTGGCCACCTCGGCAGTCACCTTCTGACTCGCGCCCCGACCGAGCGTCACCAGCGCGATCACCGCCGCCACGCCGATCACGATGCCCAGCATGGTCAGCACCGAGCGCAAGGTATTGCGGCGAATCTCGCGAAACGCCATCAACACGGTGCTGCCCAGCATCAACAGCAGTGCGCTCATGCCCCGACCTTTGCGCGCCGCTCGTCGCGCTCGATGCGCCCGTCGTGAAACGTGATCGTGCGCGAGCAGTACGCGGCGACGTCTGGCTCGTGCGTGACGATGACGATGGTGATCTTGCGCTTTTGGTTGAGCTCGACGAGCAGCTCCAT
>JBEGTL010000702.1:0-4232 GCA_041179425.1 Pseudomonadota bacterium
CGCCATCGGTGATGGCTTTGCGCTGTACTTCCGCATCTCGTCGACTTCGACCTGTTTTCGCGGGGAGGACTACGCAGGCTGGCTGCGCGAAGCGGGCTTTCTGCAGGTGCGCGTGGTGCGTAGCCTGCGCATGCCGTCGCGCGTGTTGGTGACCGGGCGTGCTTCGTGATGGAGTCAGGCGCCGAGCAGCACGCCCTGGCCCACCATGCCGGTCGCTCCAAACAAGACGATTTTCATCGACGAGGTCCCTTCGTGCGCCTCCACAGTGGAGCTTGTGCGCAGTTTACGGGATGCTTGGGCCATGAGTAGTGCCGCGAGTTACGACGCTGTCTTGGTGCTCGGCTTTGGAGGTCCCGAAAAGCCCGAAGACGTCATGCCTTTCCTCGAGAACGTGGTGCGTGGGCGCAACGTCCCGCGCGAGCGCCTGCTCGAGGTGGCCGAGCACTACCACCACCTCGGTGGCAAGAGCCCCATCAACGATCAGTGCCGTGCGTTGATCGCGGCACTTCGCGTCGAGCTCTCGTCGCACGGCATCGACCTGCCCATCTACTGGGGCAACCGCAACTGGGCGCCGCTGCTCGAAGACGTGGTGCGCACCATGCGCGACGACGGCGTCGCGCGCGCGGCGGTGTACGTGACCTCGGCATTCAGCAGCTACAGCGGCTGTCGCCAGTACCGCGAAGACCTCGAAAAAGCGCGTGCCGCCGTCGGTGCGGGGGCGCCCGAGCTCGACAAGCTCCGCGCGTTCTACAACCATCCGGGCTTCGTCGATGCGGTCACCGAGCGCGTCGAGGCGGCCCTACAGAAGCTGCCCGAGCCGACGCGCTCGCGTGCGCGTTTGGTCTTCACCGCGCACAGCATCCCGCTCGCCATGGCCAGCGGCTGCGACTACGTGGCGCAGCTCAACGAGATTGCCAAACACATCGCCGTTGGTTTTGGAGACCGCGAGTTCGACGTGGTGTTCCAGAGCCGCAGCGGTCCACCGCAGGTGCCTTGGCTCGAGCCCGACATCGGCGACCACGTGCGCGCACTCGGCGAGCGAGGCGTGCGCGAGCTAGTGGTCGTTCCGCTCGGCTTCGTCAGCGACCACATGGAGGTGGTCTGGGATCTCGATCACGAGGCCAAAGCCATCGCCGACGAGCTGGGCGTCACGCTCGTGCGCGCCGCCACCGTGGGCGAGCACCCGCTGTTCGTCGCCATGATTCGTGAGCTCATAGAAGAGAAGCTCGGCACCGTCAGCACGCGCCGCACGTACGGCGTGTCCGCGCCGCGCCCCGACACCTGCGTGCCGGGCTGTTGCGCTTACACGCCGGGGCGTCCACCGAGTCGTTTGGGTGCGATCAGCCGATAGCTCTCGTGGATGAGCTCGCCGAGCAGCTTCCAGGGCAGGGTCTTGCCGTCGAGGTACGCGCCGACCCAACCCTTGTTTCCCACGTAGGGCGGCACGTAGAACAGCGCGGGTGCGCTCTCGATCAGCATGCCTCGTGCGCCCTCGGCGGGCTTGAGCCAGAGCGAGGGCCGGCCGCCTTCGAAGTTGCCCTTCTGCGTGGCAAAGATGCGATCGCGGATGCGCCACGTCGGATCTCCCCAGGCTTCTTTTTCGGTCGCGTCGGGCAGCGCGAGGCACACCTTGCGCAATCGCTCGAGCCGATCGGGGCGCACGATGAGGCGATTCATGGGTCCGTCCCTTCGCGCGCGGCGTCGTCCCTTTGACAGTGCTCGCGCAGGGAGGTCATCAAGCCGCCCCACCACATGCCCATCTCACGCACGAAGGCCGCCGCATCGCGCCCATGACGGACTGGATGATCGGGCCGTAGCTTGCCAAACCCGCTGTGCGTCACGGTGACCAGGGTGCCGCTCGAGGTCTTCGCAAAGGTCACCTCCACGTGCGTGACCTCGTCTCCCTCGAAGTTGACGGCTCGCCACTCGAAGCTGAGCCGAGCCGGAGGTTGCCAGACCGTGACGCGTCCGGTCTCGATGACGGTGGTCTGGCCATCGCGCTCGACGGACTCGAACAGCCGACCGCCGACGCGCGGCTCGAGGTGCAGCATGCCGCGCCGCCCATCGACGACGCGGTACTTGAGACCACGCCGCCACCACTGATCGATGTCTTCGCTGAAGATGCGGAACGCAGCGGCGGGCGGCACCGCGACCGACACCGACACGCGCGCCCGATCGCCAGCGGGAACAGCCTTTGGGTCGCTCACTTGGGCCGCCTCTTGTGCACCCGCTCGGCGTGCTCCTTGAACGCGTCGAGCTGATCGCTCCAAAACGCTTCGACCTCACCGACCCAGCTCCCGAGCTGGGTGAACGGAGCGCGCTTAAGCTGGACCAGGCGGGCGCGCGCATCGCTCTCGACCAGCTCGGCGTCGACCAGGCCCGCCGTGCGCAGCACGCGAAGGTGTCTGCTCAGGGAGGGGCGACTGATCGACAACCGATCGGCCACGTCGCTCGGCCGCTGCGGCCCTTCGCGCAGCAGCTCGACGATGGCTCGCCGCGAGGGGTCGGCCAGGGCGGACAAGGTCTGATCGAGATCAGGTCGCACGCGCGCCTTGGTCGCGCACGCGCTGCATGAACCACCACTGGTGGCCCTCCAGGTCCTCGACGAGGTAGGCGCGGTCGGACCAGTACTCTTCGCCGTAGTCGCTGGTCCTTGGACCCTCCACGATCTTGGCGCCCTCGCGCTGCGACTTTGCTGCGTGCGCGTCTACGTCGTCGACCACGATGCACAGCGTTTGGGTGCACGCGCCGCCGACCGCGCGTGGACTCCTGCCCCTCTGCGGCGACTCGCGCCCCGTCTTGCCCTCGGCGGTGCTGATCATGATCAGCCCGTCGCCATAGGTGAGCTCGGAGTGTTCGATCCGGCCTCCTTCCCCCTCGACTCGGAGGCGAACCTCGAAGTCGAAGACACGAACAATCCAGTCGATCGCGGAGGCGGCGTCGTCGTAGAAGAGGGAAGTCGAGATCCGGGGCCAGCCGGCGGGGGGCGGTTTGAGCTTTTGGGTCATCACGGGCTCCTGCAAGTGGTTGCGTTGTAGGGAAATAGTTAACAACAATCGCAACTAGTTGCAAGCGCTCGTTTCAGGAGGACTCCCGAGCGCGGGACCTTACTTTTCTACGAAGGCGCGCTCGATGGTGTACTCGCCTTGCTCGTGGCTCTTGCCCTCCCGAAAGCCGCGCGCCTCGAGCTTGGTGACCAGCTCTTCGAGCATGTCGGGGTTGCCGCAGATCATCACCCGGTCGTGCGCAGGGTCGAGATCCGGTAAGTCGAAGTGGCCCGCGAGCTCGTTGCTGAACAGCGCGTCGGTGAGCCGGCCCTGATTTTCGTAAGGCTCGCGCGTGACGGTCGGGTAGTAGCAGAGCTGGTTTTTGACCTGCTCTCCCAAAAACTCGTGCTCGGGCAGCTCGTTCTGCAGGTACGCGGAGTACCCGAGCTCGCTGACGTAGCGCACCCCGTGCGCGAGGATCACGTGCTCGAAGCGCTCGTAGGTCTCGAAGTCGCGCACCATGCTCATGAACGGTGCGAGTCCCGTCCCCGTGCCCAGCAGGTACAGCCGCTTGCCTGGCAAGAGGTGGCTCATCACCAACGTCCCGGTCGGCTTCTTGCTGACCAGCACGGTGTCGCCGGGTGCGATGTGCTGCAGCCGTGAGGTGAGCCCGCCGCCCGGCACCTTGATGCTGTAGAACTCGAGGTGCTCCTCGTAGTTGGGGCTGGCCACGCTGTACGCGCGCATCAGCGGCCGTCCCTCGACCTCCATGCCCACCATCACGAAGTGCCCGTTCTTGAAGCGAAGGGCGCCGTTCCTGGTGGTGGTGAAGCTGAACAGCGTGTCGTTCCAGTGACGCACGCTGAGGACGGTCTCTCGATTCATTGCGCTGCTCATGGACGAGTTTGTAGTGCCCGCTGACTCATCGGTGAAATACATTGTTCCGTAGTCAGTCTTCGGAGAAACCGATATGCGCTACACGCTGCGTCAGCTCGAGGTCTTTTTGTGCGTCGCCAAACACGACAGCGTCAGCCGGGCGGCCAAAGACCTCGCGCTCTCGCAGTCGGCGGTCAGCGAGGCGCTCTCCGAGCTCGAAAACCAGTTCTCCATCAAGCTGTTCGAGCGCATCGGCAAACGTCTCGAGCTGAGCGAGCTGGGGCGCGCGTTGCGCCCCTCGGCCGAGGCCCTCTACGCGCAAGCCAGTGAGCTCGAGGCCAAGCTCGCGAGCCAAGCCAGCGTAGGGAC
>JBEGTL010000703.1:0-4221 GCA_041179425.1 Pseudomonadota bacterium
GCCCAGCTACCGGCTTGTCGTCGACTCGAAGCAGCCGGTCGTCGATGCGGAGGCCAGCCTTCTCGGCCGGACCATGCGCAGGAACCTCGACGACACGCACGGCTTCGTGCGACCAAGCTAGATGAGCGTGGATGCCACCCACCCAGGCGGGTGGCCCACAGCTCGACACGGCGATTGTGGCACCAAGGATGAGGAGGCGATTCACAACTGGGAACGGCAAGCGCTTCATGTGGGGGACGTATGCGTTGGGCGGACGTGCTGGGCCGCGTCGCTGAACGTTGACACCCTTACCTCGTTCTGTACCATCATTGTTACTGTTCAGCCCCTCGCTCCGGGGGAGAGTCGGATCACTTCGACCGATGTACAAGCTCGTCATCTCTGACGACGAAGGGAAGACCATCATCGTTCCCCTCGTCCGCGACCTCATCACGGTCGGCAGGCAAGATGGGAACACGATTCGCCTCACGGAGCGCAACGTGTCGCGTCAGCACGCCCGCTTCGTGCGAGACGCGAGCGGCTATCGCATCGAGGACCTCGATTCCTACAACGGGATCACCGTCAACGGCGTGCGCATCGACAAGCTCTCCGAGCTCAAAGATGGCGACCGCGTAGGGGTCGGCGACTACGTCATCGCGCTGCGGGCCGAGGCCGCCACCGGAGCCGGCGCACGGGCAGCCCAGGCCCGCAACTCCCTGCCGTCTGGTTTTGGTGCGCCCCCACCGGCGCGCCTGGTCATGGTCTCCGCGCCGGCACCCGGCGCCGAGTTCTCGATGACCAAGCCCGCGCTCAGCATCGGTCGGCTCGAGGAGCTCGACCTGTGCATCAGCCACCGGTCCATCTCGCGCGAGCACGCGCGGGTCACCCAGAAGGGTGGCAACTTCGAGATCGAAGACCTACGCAGCGCCAACGGCGTGCGGGTCAACGGGCAGGGTATCAAGCGCAGCCCACTGCGCTCCGGCGACATCGTCGAGCTCGGCCAGGTTCGTTTCCGCTTCGTCGGTCAGGGGGAGACTTACGTCTTCGACCCCAGCGACGAGCAAGAGCCGGCATCGCTGCCGACAGCCCGATCGGGGCCCAATGGCAAGACCGTGGCAGCGGTCATCGCGGTCGCCACGGTTGCGGCGGGCATCCTTGCGTTCTGCAATGACGGCAGCAAGCAGGCCGGGGCGGCGATGCGCAAAGAGGTGCCGGCCCAGCCCCAGATCGAGCCGGCGCCCTCCACCGAGGCGATGCCGCTCGATCAGACGGGGCTCGCCAAGGCGCTCGAGACCTGCCGCGCAGGTCTCGCGAGCGGGCGTTATCAAGAGGCGGCGCGCGCGGCCGAAGAGGGACTCGCACTACCTGGTAGCGGCGAAGATCTCGCTACCTGCAAGCGCAGCGTCAACGACGCCGTTCGGGCGAGCTCCGCCTACGAAGAAGGAAGTAAAGCGCTCGCCGAGAACAAGCTCGAAGACGCCTACTTCTTGTTCGCCGGCATCCCCGACGACCACGCATTTCGTGAGCGGCCCGAGGTCAAGATCACCACCGACCGCGTGGCCCAGGAGCGCATCGCGCGAGCCAAGAAGCTCGTGCGCAGCAATCCCACCGAGGCGACCGAGCTCGCGAGCTCGGTGCTCGAGATGCAGGGTGTCGCGCAGCCGTTGCGCGCGGAGGCGCAGACCATCCTCAGCCAGCAGGCTGCACAAGCGGGTGCCGCGGCGACGACCGTCAGCAAGGCGCCCAAGCCTGTCGCTACCGTCGAGCCCGCAGCGCAGAGGCCCGTCAAGACGACCCCGAGCGAGGCCAAGGCCACGACTCGCGACGACGACGACCCGGCCAAGGTCGCGCGCAACTGTCTGGCACGCGGCGATCAGCGCTGTGTGGTCAAGGCACTCGAGGGCAAGGCCGAGAGTGCACAAGAGCTAGCGCTGCTCATCGAGACGTACCGAGCGCTCGGCGAGACCAAAAAAGCGGTCAAGCACATGGAGACATTCGTTGCGCGCTATGCAACGGCGCGCCAGACACCGCAGTACCGGCAGTTCATCGCGAAACACGAGCAGTGAGCAGGTAGCGTTTGCGGCCGGTAGGTCGGTAGAATCTTATCTTTTGCTCGCGCGCGGAAAGCCGCGCGCGAAACGGATGTTCGCTCGCGCGTGGTAATGCCGCGCTTCGAACGCAGCTAAGCTTGGGGGATTCCGGCGCGTGTGCGCCAAGGAAGGGGCCGATGAGTCGTGCGCTCTGCGGAATGGTTTGTGCGCTGCTTTTCATCTGTGCGTGGGCACCGGCGAGAAGCGAAGCGCAGCTGCGCAAGGGCGGCTTCGATCTGCGGCTCTTCCGACACGCGGTCGACTCGAAGGGTCTCGCGTCCGTCAACGGCACCGACATCCTCGGGCACAAGAGCTACAGCTTTGGTCTGATCCTCGACGGAGCTTTCCGTCTCGTGCCCTACGAGGGCTTCAAGAACGACAAAAACAAGCGCCCCGATCAAGCGCAGCGTGAGCACTACCTGGTCGATCAGGTGTTCACGGGCGTGCTGCACTTCAACTACGGCATCAAGAACCGCGTGGTGGTCGGTGCGCAGCTGCCGATCCTCGTGATTGGTGGCCCCAACGTTGCGGCACCCGGCGACTACAACGATCCGGCCACCGGCGGGCTCGACTACCAGGGCATCGGCAACATCGTCCTGCACGCCAAGTACCGCATCTTGCGCATGGAGACGGCGCCAGTAGGGCTCGCGGCACTGTTGCAGGTCTCGTTGCCCACGGGCGATGCGGAGAAGTTTGCAGGAGAGCCCGGCGTGACGCTGTGGCCGAGCCTCGCGGTCAGCTACCGTCCGCTGCGTCGTCTCAGGCTCAATGCCGAGGGCGGCTATCGGCTGGTGACGGGCGACGGAGCCACCATCAACTTCAACCGGCGCACTGCGCCGGCGTTGGGGTCGGGCAGCGCGACCATGCCCATGCTGATCGCCAATGGCGACAAGGTTACGTACAACGATCAGGCCACCTTCGGCGGTGGCTTCGCCGCGCGCGTGGCGCCGTCCGTCGACATCTTGGCCGAGGTGTACGGCAACTACATCGTGGCCAACAAGGCCAAGGACGGCGGCAAGTCGCTGGCCACCGAGGTGCTCGCGGGCCTCAAGATCTTCGTGCAAGAGAACAGCTACCTGCTCATCGCGGGCAGCTGCGGCAACGCGTGCATGCCGCTCGCTGGCTTCAACCAGCCCGAGTGGCGCGGCATCCTCGGCTTCATCTACGAGCCCTCCATCGGCGATGCCGACGGGGATGGCTACAAAGACGACGTCGACGCGTGCCCGCACGAGCCCGAAGACTTCGACGACTTCGAAGACGCCGAGGGCTGCCCCGATCCGGACAACGATCAGGACGGCATCCTCGACATCGACGACGAGTGCCCGCTCATCCCCGAAGACCTCGATGGCGACTCCGATCGGGACGGCTGCCCTGAGGGCGACAATGCCGATCGCGATGGTGACGGCATCCTCGACGCCGAGGACCAGTGCCCCGACGACCCCGAAGATCTCGACGGCTTCCAGGACGACGACGGCTGCCCCGATCCTGACAATGACAAGGACGGCATCCTCGACGTCGACGACCTGTGCCCCAACGATCCTGAGGACAAGGACGGCTTTCAAGACAAGGACGGCTGCCCAGATCCGGACAACGATCACGACCGCATCCTCGACAAGAGCGACTCGTGCCCCAACGACCCCGAGACCTACAACGGGTTCGAGGACAAGGATGGCTGCCCTGACAAGGGCTCGGTCATCATCGAAGAAAACCAGATCGTCATCCTGGAGAAGATCTACTTCGAGACCGACAGCGCCGAGATCCAGAAGCGCAGCTACCCGATCATCGATGCGGTGGCGGCTACCTTGATCGGCAACCCGCAGATCCAGCTGATCGAGATCCAGGGGCACGCCGACGAGCGCTCGAGCGACGAGTACAACATCCGCCTGACGAGAGATCGTGCGGCGGCGGTGCTCGAGGCGTTGGTGCAGCGAGGCGTCGAGAGGACCCGGATGCGCAGCGGCGGCTACGGCGAGCGTTGCCCGATCGATGCCGCGCACAACGAGACGGCGTGGGAGAAGAACCGTCGCGTCGAGTTCAAGATCATCCAGACCGAGGAAGGCCCGACAGGGATCGAGGTCGCTTGCCCGGCAGGGCAGGCGTTGGTCCCGAAGAAATAAGGGCCTCGGTCGCTCGCTCGCGCTCTGCTTCTGTCTCG
>JBEGTL010000704.1:0-4219 GCA_041179425.1 Pseudomonadota bacterium
GACACCGACTCGCTCAACGCGCAGTCGGACGACCTGCGGCGTCCCGGGAAGAAGCCAAAGGATGCGGGTCCCGCTGCCCACGACGCGGGAAAGCCGTCGCCTGTCGACGCCACGGCGCCCGAGTCGCCCTGTAACCTGCTCGACTGTCGCGACGGTCAGCGCTGCGAGCTGCACGAGGTGCAGTGTATTCGTGCGCCCTGTCCGCCGGTCGCAGAGTGTGTGCCCATCAAGCCCGTGGCCAGCTGTGCCGCGACGACCTGTCTGACCGGCACGACCTGTGTCGAGTCGCCCAAGGGTGCCCAGTGCGTGCCGGTCGCGACCTGTGCCGCGACGACGTGCCTGGCGGGGACCACCTGCAAAGAGACGCCCACGGGCGCAGAGTGCGTCGTCGTCTCCACCTGTGCCGCGACGCTCTGCAAGACCGGTACAAAGTGTGTCGACGGACCCGCGGGAGGCGCCTGTCTTCCCTTCGATCCCGCGCCCGGCTGCGCAGTCACGCTGTGCAAGTCAGGCACCACGTGTGTCGACGGACCTGGCGGTCCACAGTGCGTCCCTGTCTCCACCTGCGCGGCCACCACGTGTCCCACGGGCAGCGAGTGCGTCGAGGGCCCGAGCGGCGCGACGTGCAAGACGCCGTGCCTGGCCAAGTGTTCGGCGGGCAACCACTGCGAGCTGCGCGAGGTGCAGTGCATTCGTGCGCCCTGTCCGCCGCAGCCCAGCTGCGTGCCTGACGAGCCCAAGGTCGATGCGTGCGCCACCGTCCGTTGCAAGGCCGGCACGCACCGCGAGGTCGTCCCGGTGCAGTGCTTCGTCGCGCCGTGCCCCGAGTCGGCGCAGTGCATCAGCGACCCGCAGATCCCGCCTCCTCCGTAAGCTTCGAACTCTGGGTCTCCGTGTGTCAGCCTCTCGCTGCGCTCTCGTGCGCAGGAGGGGCTTTTCTCATGAAGATGCACGCCAATCAGATCTGGATCGTGGCGCTCGGCCTGAGTTTGGCCTGCAAAGGCGGACAAAAGGCAGAGAGCGGCGAGGAGAGCACGGGCGCCGAGCACACGGGCCCGGTGGCTTGCGGCGCAGCGAGCTGCCCGGAGGGTCAGATCTGCTGTAACCCCAGCTGTGGAATCTGTACGCCGCCCGATGGCATGTGTACCCAGCAGTTCTGTGATGGCCCGTCGAGCCCGAGCCCCGACGAGTCGAGCGTTGCGCCCACCACCACGTGCGACAACGTTCGCTGCGCGGGCGGGACACACTGCGAGATGATCCCCGTGCAGTGCATCAAGGCGCCGTGCTCACCGGTGCCCGAGTGCAAGCCCGATGCGGACGCAGGGCGCTGAGGGGTGTCTGTCGTGCACGCAAAACCGTCCAAGGTGATGTTGGTGGTCGGTGGCGCGCGCGGCATCGGCGCCGCCGTCGCGCGGCTCGCGGCCGAGCGCGGGTACGACGTTGCGATCTCGTATCGCGAACAGGCGTCGCGCGCCGCGCAGGTCTGCGCACAGGTAGAGAGTGCGGGCGCGCGCTCGCTCGCGCTCTGTGCAGACGTGCGTGACGCGACGCAGGTCGAGCAGCTGTTTGCGCGCACCGAAGAGGCGTTGGGCGCACTCGACGTGGTGGTGATCGCGGCCGGCATCACGGGCCGAGCCTCGTCGCTGGCCGATGCCTCGCCCCAAGTGCTGCAAGAGACGCTCGACATCAACGTGGTCGGCTCGTTGCTGTGCGCGCGCGAAGCGGTGCGTCGCATGGCGCGCTCGCGCGGAGGGAAGGGCGGCTCCATCGTCTTGCTCTCGTCTGGCGCGGCGACGCTCGGCAGCGCAGGCGAGTTCGTGTGGTACGCAGCGAGCAAGGGCGCCATCGACACGCTCACTGTCGGGCTGTCGAAAGAGGTCGCGGCGGACGGCATTCGCGTCAACGCGGTCGCGCCGGGGCTCACGGACACGGAGCTCCATGCGCTCTCCACCGGTGAGCCGGGCCGCATCGCACGGATGACGCCGAGTATCCCGCTCGGCCGTGCCGCCAGCGCCGAAGAGATCGCCGAGCCCGTGTTGTGGCTGGCGTCGAGCGCGGCGAGCTACATCACGGGCACCATCGTGCGCGCGGCAGGCGGCCGGTGACCGAACGCGCGCTGCGTGGCCTGGGTGCTACTTGGTGAGCTCGCCGATCGTGCCGCAGGCCGCGAGCAGGCGCACGCGCGCGATGCGTTGGTCGCGCTCGGCCTCGATGCGCTGACGGCGCGCGCTCTGCTCGATGCTCTCTGCATCGAGCAAGTCGAGCAACGAAGCCACGCCTGCACGATACCGTTCGTTTTGTGCGGTGCGCGCGGCCTCCGCGGCGGCGAGCACTTGCGTGGCCTGATCGAGCATCGCGCGCGTGCGCTGCACCTGGTAGGCCGCATCGACCACCTCGACCCGCACTGCCAGCAGGGTGGCCTCGAGCTGACGCTGCGCTTCTTCGATCGCACCGCGCGTGACGTTGGCGCGCCGCCAGATGGTGGGGTCGAGCGCAGCCCAGCGCATGTACACGGACCCACTGCCCGCGAGCGTGCGGCCCTCGACGCCGTCGCCGTGATAGAGCGAGACGCGGGCGACGTTGCCGATGGCTTGCAGGCCGACGGTGGGCAGACGTGCGCCGATCGCGGCCTGGTGGTCGGCGCGCTTGGAGGCGACGTTGGACTCGAGTTGTTTGATCTCGGGGCGAAGCTCGACCGCGCGCACGCTGGCCTCGAGTGGCGGCAACGGGGCGGGCAGCACACCGTCGTCGAACGTAGCGGCGACCACGGGTTGGGTCGGGTCGTTGCCCATCGCAGCGGCGAGCGA
Organism: Pseudomonadota bacterium; assembly: GCA_041179425.1. Classification (GTDB taxonomy): domain Bacteria; phylum Myxococcota_A; class Polyangia; order Polyangiales; family DASUME01; genus DASUME01. The sequence goes on from JBEGTL010000704.1 coordinate 2,808, forward strand.
TGCGCCCGTGGCAGACACTTCGATCTCGCGTGTCTGAAGCGCGAAACCCGCAGCGATGACCTCGATCTGGGCGCGCGTGGCATCGACCGAAGGCCTCAGGCCGGCGCGCACCAAACCACTGATCGCGTCGTGCTGACTGGTGCGCCGCTCGAGCGTGAGACGCGCGTCTTCGACCAGTGCGAGGGCCGCGAGGCTTCGCATGTACAGCTCGGCACCCGCGTTGGTCGCGCTGCGCTGGGCGGCGCTGTACGCGCTGCGCTGGGCGTCGCTGTTCATGTGGGCGGCCTTGACCGCGTAGTGCCGACCCAGGTCCAGGACCGGGATGTCGAGGTTGGCGCGACCAAACGTCTGCTGGGTCGTGGACTGTGCGGTGGGCGGAACGGGTTCTTGCGAGAACTTCTGCAACGACGCGCGGTTTTCTTTGGTGAGGTAGGGCTGATCGGCGTAGCCGATGCCGCTGCCCGCCTCGACTGTGAAGCGCGGGATGTACGTGCCGCGCGCGTACTGTTCCTGCGCTTGGGTGCGCTGCAGGGTCGCCAGCGCAGCCAAGATCGCCGGCGGATTTTCGCGCGCGCGTTGCAGCACCTCGGTCAGGGTCACGGCGTGCGGCGGGCCGCTCTGTGCACGGGCAAACGAAGGGAAGATCGTCAGCGCGAACAGCGCCGACCATCGGACGAGGGTCTGCATACGTGGGGCGAGTCTACACCAGCTCCGCGACCTTGCGCCCGAACTGGCGCTCCAGCTGCGTCATCAACAGGTCGCTCGGCGCGACGTACAGGCCCTCTCCTCGAAGGCAGACGCGCCAGTCGATGCCGCGCAGCTCGAGCTGCACGGGCGTACTGCCCGGATGTCCGAGTAGCGTGCGTTTGAGTGTGAGCAGCATCTGGTCGGCCAGACCGTCCACTTCCAACGTCACGCGCACGGCCTTGGCCTTGTTGGCGAAGTACGAAGCGAGCGGCTTCACGTCGGTGAGCAACAGCTTCTTGGTGAGCTGCGCCTCTTCGTCGTCTTCGCCACCGCCGCCGCCGCCGGGACCGCGCTCGCCCTCGAACTGGACCTGACCGGAGATCAGCACGGGCTCGCCGGACTTGAGTGCGTCGCGCGAGCTCTCGAGGAACTTGGGTCGCACGATGACCTCGACGCGGTCGGTGGCGTCTTCGAGGATGAAGAACGCCATCTTGCTGCCGGCCTTGGTGGGTCGCTCGCGGTAGCCCTCGACGATGCCCGCCACCTCGACCTTGGCCTCGGGCGGCAGGTCCGACAGACCCGCGATGTTGGTGGTGCAGAAGCGCTTCACCTCGGCCCCGTAAGCGTCGAGCGGATGGCCCGACACGTAGAAGCCAAGGGCCGTGCGCTCGCGCGACAACAGCTCGCGCTTGTTCCACACGTCGAGCGCCACGAACTCGCAGCGG
>JBEGTL010000705.1:0-4153 GCA_041179425.1 Pseudomonadota bacterium
CTCGAGGCGAAGCTGCTTGAGTATCTGCTGAGCCAGGCTACCATCAACGAATCCGCGACCTGAGCGCGCGCCATACATTCGTGGGTGCCGTCTCGTCGCCAGGGGGATGACCGTGGGACAAGAGAGCCAGACGCCCAGTCTCTATATTCCGAACCCGGTGGTCGTCGAGACGACGCACCGAGGCGAGCGCACCTGGGACGTCTACAGTCGCTTGCTCAAAGACCGCATCGTGTTCCTCGGCACAGAGGTCAACGACACGGTCGCCAACATGATCATCGCGCAGCTGCTGTTTCTCGAGAGTGAGGATCCCGACAAGGAGATCACGCTCTACATCAACAGCCCCGGTGGCGTGATCACGGCCGGCCTCGCGATCTACGACACCATGCAGTACGTGCGCTGCCCTGTCGCCACGGTCTGCCTCGGACAGGCCGCGTCCATGGGCGCCGTGCTGCTCGCCGCGGGGGCGGCGGGCCGCCGTCGTGCCCTCCCCAACAGCCGCGTCATGATTCACCAGCCGCTCGGTGGTTTCCGAGGCCAGGCGACCGACATCGAGATTCACGCTCGCGAGATCCTCGCCCTGAGGCTCCGCCTCAACGAGATCATGGCCGCCCACACCGGCCAGAGCGTCGACAAAATCAAAGACGATACCGAGCGTGACCGATACCTATCGGCCGCAGACGCTAAAGAATACGGTATCCTCGATGACGTCATCTACCCTCGCCCCGCAAAGGCGCTGAAGTAGGTCCTCCCGTTTGAGTCGGGGGCGTTGCGACGCCGGATCGACGACGGTACACTGAAACATTCGTTAACTAGAACGGTGAGGTCGGAGCGCGTGGATCGACGGCGCGAAGAAGGTCACGGCAACCTACAGTGCTCCTTCTGCGGTAAGTCGCAGAAGGAGGTCAAGAAGCTCATTGCTGGGCCTACGGTCTACATTTGCGACGAGTGCATCGGACTGTGCAACGACATCATCGCGGAAGAAGTAGACCGCGAAGAATCGTTCTCGTCTGGCACTCCACTTCCGAAGCCGTCCGAGATCAAATTGATCTTGGACGAGTACGTCATCGGGCAAGACCGCGCGAAAAAGATTCTCTCAGTAGCGGTTCACAACCATTACAAGCGCATCGACTCGCGAGTTGGGGCCGACGACGTCGAGCTACAGAAGTCCAACATCTTGCTTCTCGGGCCCACCGGCTCGGGCAAGACGCTACTAGCCCAGACGCTCGCGCGCATTCTCAATGTTCCCTTCGCCATCGCCGACGCAACCACGCTGACAGAAGCGGGTTACGTAGGTGAAGACGTCGAGAACATCATCGTCCAGCTCCTGCAAAATGCGGATCACGACGTTGAGCGTGCACAACGAGGCATCGTCTACATCGACGAGATCGACAAGGTAGCTCGCAAGGGCGACAACCCTTCCATCACGCGCGACGTGAGTGGTGAGGGCGTCCAGCAAGCGCTCTTGAAGATCATCGAAGGCACGGTTGCCAACGTCCCGCCCAAGGGCGGACGCAAGCATCCGCAGCAAGACTTCCTGCAGGTCGACACTACCAACATCCTGTTCATCTGCGGCGGCGCGTTCGTCGGGCTGGACTCGATTGTGGAGCGTCGTATTGGCGAGAAGACTCTCGGTTTCGGCGCTGACATCCCTTCCCGCAAGGACAAGCGGATCGGCGAGCTGCTCGAGCAAGTGCAGCCCGAAGACCTCCTTCGGTTCGGTCTCATCCCCGAGTTCGTCGGTCGCCTTCCGGTGATCGCGACGCTGCACGAGCTGAACGAAGATGCCCTGATCGACATCCTCACCAAGCCGAAGAACGCGATTGTCAAACAGTTCGCTCGTCTGCTCGACATGGATGGCGTCAAGCTCTCGTTCAGCGACAAGGCTCTCAAGGCCGTGGCTTCGCAGGCGCTCAAGCGCAATGCGGGCGCTCGCGGTCTGCGCGCCATCCTCGAGCACGCGATGCTCGACATCATGTACGAGGTCCCCTCGCAACGTGGCGTCAAAGAGGTCCTCGTCAGCGAAGAGACGATCCTGCGTGGCGACAAGCCACTGGTCGTCTACGAAAAAGAAGAGAAGCTCGCCTAGCGGCGGACTCCAGGCAACTGCCCACCAAAAAAGGCCGCCCTCCCGGGTGGCCTTTTTTTTGTGGGCGACGCAGGCCCCGAGGGCGCTCACCCTCGTTTTTTGGCGCTTCTGCCCCACGCGTTTACGCACGACGACAGGTGTGGGCTAGTGTTGGTCTCGGAGGACCATGGTCGAGTGCGCGCATTGCCACGTGGAGCTGCCAGAGGGCAGCGCAGCTTGTCCGCACTGCGGACAGCCCACCCTGGCAGAGGCAGACGACCTGATCGGCAGCTCGGTGCTCGGTCGCTACCGCATCGTTCGTCTGCTGGCTGAGGGCGGTATGGGCCGGGTGTACCTCGCGGAGCAGTCCGTCGGAACAGTGGTCCGACGTGTCGCCATCAAGGTACTCCGCAAGCAGCTCGGCCTCGACAAACAGCTCGTGGCCCGGTTTTCACGCGAGGCCGAGACGCTGGTGCGCCTCACGCATCCCAACACGGTCCAGCTGTTCGACTTTGGCGCCCTGCCCGACGGCACGCTCGCACTCGTCATGGAGTACGTCGAGGGCCACTCGCTCGCGCGCGAGCTGGCGCGCGGCGCACTCTCCGTGCCCCGTGCCGAGCGCGTGCTTTCGCAGGTGTGCGGCGCCCTGTCAGAAGCGCACGCCCACGGCATCGTGCACCGCGACCTCAAGCCCGAAAACCTGCTGATCGCCGAGCGCGCGGGGCACGGCGACTTCATCAAGGTGCTCGACTTCGGGATCGCCAAGGTGTCGGCAGAAGATCCGAGCACCAGCGCCAAGCTCACCCAACAAGGCATGATCATCGGCACGCCCCCGTACATGAGCCCCGAGCAGTTCAGCGCGGAGCCCATCGACGCTCGCTCCGATATCTATTCGCTCGGCGTGATCGCGTTCGAGCTGCTGACCGGCAAGCTGCCGTTCGATGCAAAGACGCCCTGGGAGTGGGCTTCCAAGCACCTCACCACCAGGCCCGAGGAGCTCCCGATCGACGGCGCCAACGGGCTCGGCGCGAGCCACGCGCTCGCCATTCGGGCGGCACTGGCCAAGCGCGCGGCAGACCGTCCGCAGACCGTCTCCGAGTTTCTCGAGGTGTTCATGGGCCGGGGCACGCCAGCGAGCTCCGTGCCCACCTTACCAGAGCACGCGGGCGCAGAAACCAAGCCCGCGTCGAGCCGGCCGGCCGCCAGCACCCACACCGGCTCGACGGAAGCGCGTGCCCGCTCGACCCGCGTGCGCTGGGCGATCGCCGCGATCGCGGTCGCGCTCGTAGGGGGCGCGCTGGCGCTCGCACGAAGCGGTGGAGATCGCAGCGGCCCGAGGCCCGTGGCCGCCGTCGTTAGCCTGCCCAGTCTCCCCGCGGCGCTGCCCTCGAGTCTGCCTGCGGGGGCTGCCCTTCCCGCGGAGTCGGAGCCGCAGGACGCCGCTGACCAAGGACCGAGTCGCGGCGCCCGCAGTGCAGAGCGCAGCCATACGCATCGACGCGACCGCGAGGGCCCGGTGGAGCGCACGGTCGCCGAGGATGCGCCCCTGCCGGCCGTCCCCACGCCCACGCCAGCCGAGCGAGCTCCCTCGTCCCCGAGCGCGCCACCGGTGCGTGCGCTGGCTGTCACGCCTGCATCGTCAGCCAGCTCGCCAGCCTCCAAACGAAACGTTTCGAGCGGTGAAAGCAACGCGCAGAAGGCTGGGGCGATCTCCCCCGAGCTAAGGCAACGTATCGACCAGATCCGCGCCGCATCCAGCACGAGGGTAGAGACCGCCGTCGGTCTGTACCAAGCCGCGGCCGGTCGCTTCGGCTCGTCGAGTGCCCTGCAAGCGGTGCGGTCCGATCTCGCGCGCGCTGGCGAAAAGCGTGTTTTCGAGCTGCTTCAGGCCGGTCGCTGCGCACAAGCCCAAGCTTTGTACCGTGCCCTACGTGCGACCGGGGCCACAGTTCAGCCGAGTGCGAGCTTCGGCGGCGCCTGCCCAAAACCGTGAGCGGATGAGCAGCTCAAAGTCACACACCATCCTACCTTCCGCGTTGTTTTGTACTTGCCTACCGCTCTGGAGCGGAGGAAATTGAGCTTTGTTGC
>JBEGTL010000706.1:0-4143 GCA_041179425.1 Pseudomonadota bacterium
CGCTGGTGAGCTCAACGTCGAACTCGGTCTTCTCTTCCACGACGGCTGCGGGGGCAGCTGCCGCGGGACCGGCGGCCGAGGCGATGGGAGCCGCCGAAACGCCCCACTTTTCCTCGAGAGCCTTGATGAGGCCAGAAACCTCAAGGACGGTCCACGAGCTGAGCTCCGTAACCAACTGTTCCTGCGAAAGTGTTGCCATGGTGATACTCTCCGAAACTTGCTAACCGCACTGCTGCGGTGTGCCCGCACTTGTGCGGTGGAATGACTGGAAAAAACTAGTGAATTTGAGACTGCGGCGCTGAGCGGAGTCAGCTTATTCGGCGCTTGCTTCAGCAGGCGCCGCCGGGGCTGAACCCTCTTCCAAGTTGCGACGACGCGCATCGAGGAGGTACGTGAGGTTCTGGGCAGGGGCCTGGAGCAAGCGCACCAGGTTCTGCGCCGGAGCCTGCAGAGTCGCGAGCAGCATTGCGCGCAGCTCGTTCTTGCCGGGCATGGTCGCGAGCACGCTCTCGACCTGGGCCCCCGGCATCACCTTGGCGTCGATGACGCCGCACTTGATGCCAAGCTTCTGGTTCGCGTCGTTGACCGCGCGGAACGTCTTGATCACCTTGGCCGCGGCCGAGGGATCTTCGTAGCTCCATGCGATCCCGGTCTGGCCCTTGAGCTGTGCGTTGAGGTCCGCACTCTCGTAAGCCGTGCCCTTGAGCGCGATCTTGACCAGGGTGTTCTTGACGACGCGGTACTCGACGCCTGCCTTACGGAACTCCGTACGCAGGTTGGTGATCTGGTCGACGTTGACGCCCCGGAAGTCGAGGAAGACGGCCGTGGTCGCCTTCTCGAACGCCTGCCGGATGGAGGCGACTTCTTCTTGTTTGGCTGCGAGCACGGACATGACTTAGGCCTCCGTCGCGGCGATGAAGACCAGCGGATCGATGCGGATGCCCGGTCCCATGGTCGAGCTCAGCGTAATGCTGCGCAGGTATTGGCCCTTGGCCGTGGACGGCTTGGCCTTGACCAGCGCGGCCATCAGCGCCCGCACGTTGTCCTGCAGGACGGTCGACTCGAAGGACCGCTTGCCGACCGGGACATGGACGATGCCAGCCTTTTCGACGCGGAACTCGACCTTACCGGCCTTGGCCTCTTTGACGGCCTTGGTCACGTCGAACGTGACCGTTCCGACCTTGGGGTTGGGCATGAGACCACGCGGACCGAGCACGCGGCCCAGCTTACCGACCTGGCCCATCATGTCCGGCGTCGCGACGACGGTGTCGAAGTCGAGCCAGCCGCCCGTGACCTTCGCGATCAGCTCCTCGCCGCCGACGAAGTCAGCACCCGCGGCTTCCGCCTCGGCCACCTTCTCGCCACGTGCGAAGACCAAGACGCGAACCGTCTTGCCGATGCCGTGAGGCAACACCAACGCGCCACGCACCATCTGGTCGGCGTGCTTGGGATTGACGCCCAGGCGCACAGCGATGTCGACGGTCTCGTCGAACTTCGCGTAGCCCGCGTCACGCACCAAAGACGTCGCTTCGTCCAGCGTGTAGCGCTTACTGCGATCGACCTTTTTGGCCGTCTCAGTATGCTTCTTTCCTCTTTGCTTCATCCCACCTCCTAGTGGCCAAGCTCTCGAGCGTTCTCGAGACATGGCCTCCCGCCCGTATACCGGGGGCGGTCGTGGAGTTTCTCGGCCCGGCTGCCGAACATCTTGGCCAGCGACACGACCGTGCATCGGTCGCGCCCTCAAACACACACGGCCGACGCCTCAAGCAGTCGGCCTCTCCGCTTACGCGGCGCGCAGAACTCAGCTGACGACGTCGACGCCCATGGACCGGGCAGTGCCGGCGATGGAGCGCATGGCCGACTCGATCGACGCCGCGTTGGTGTCCTGGATCTTCAGCTCGGCGAGCTTGCGGATCTGGGCCTGCGTGATGGTCCCAACCTTGTCCTTGTTGGGACGCTTGGAGCCGCTGCCGGGCTTGCCCTCGATCTTGAGACCGAGCTCTTTTTTGATCAGCACCGACGCGGGAGGCGTCTTGGTGATGAACGTAAACGAGCGGTCCGAGAACACCGTGATCACCACGGGGATGATCATGCCGGCCTGCGGCAGGGTGCGGGCGTTGAACTCCTTGCAGAAGCCCATGATGTTCACGCCATGCTGACCGAGCGCCGGACCCACGGGCGGCGAGGGGTTGGCCTTGCCAGCCGGCAGCTGGAGCTTGATCTGTCCGGTGACCTTCTTCATGGCGGGGACCCTTACGCAGGACGAGGAGCCCGCATAAGCATGGGACCCCTGAAATTCATTGCTGTTCTCGGGCTAGCGTCGAGAGCGAGCCGCGAAGCATGCTCTCGTCGTGCCACCGTCCCCGATCGACCGGGGGCGGGAAGTTGACTCAGTTCGGCGCCACGTCAAACAGTTTTTTCGACCTGCGCGTAGTCCAGCTCGACGGGGGTGGCTCGTCCGAAGATGGAGACCAGCACGCGAACCTTCTGTTTCTCGGGCTTTACCTCTTCGATCGTGCCCGTGAAGTTGGCGAAGGCGCCCTCCACGACACGAACGTGATCTCCCTGCTCGAAGACCACACGAGGCTTGGGCTTGGCCGCACCCTCGGCAACCTGCTGGGCGACCAGGTTGATTTGGCTGGCCGGCACGGCCGTGGGATAGCGCCCGCCGACGAAGCCGCTGACCTTGGGCGTGTCCTTCACCAAGTGCCACGACTCGTCCGTCAGACTCATCTGCACGAACATGTAGCCCGGGTAGAACGTGCGCGACGTCACGCGCTTGGCGGTGCCGCGCGTCTCGGTGACCTGCTCACGGGGGATCAGGATCTCGCCGAAGTCGTCCTGCATGTTGTACTGGCGAATGCGCTCCTCGAGAGAGGCCTTCACCTTGTTCTCGTAACCGGAGTACGCCTGTACGACGTACCAGCGCTTCTTTTTGGGACCAGGAGCGGTGGACTCGCCCTCCGAGGACTCTTCGTCACTCTCGGTGTGCTCGTCTTCCGGGACTGCAGTGTTTTCGTTCTCGGGGATCACGGTCACACCTTGTAGACGAGGTCGGTCACTGCGGCCCACACGGAGTCGAACAGGAACAGCACGAGGCCCGCCACGATCGAAGTCACGATGACCACGATGGTTGAGGACGACGTTTCTTTGCGAGTCGGCCAGGTCACCTTGCTCAGCTCTTCGCTGACGCCGTGCACGATGCCGTACACCGGTGCGGTCTTGTACAAAATGACTGCGGTGACGAGGCCCGCCACCACTGCGCCGGCCGTGACGATCGACTCGTTGGGGTCGGCGAAGAAGTACCAGATACCGTTGATGAGGTGGTCGTAGAGCCAGACCAGCAAGATGGCAGCCGCCATGAAGCCGAGCTGGACCCAGCGGTCGAGGCCCACCGTGCGTTTGCCCGCGCCTTCACCACCGTCTGCAAGCGCGTCGTCCGAAGCGGCAGCCGACAGCTGCGTCGCTTCGGCGAACAGCGTATCCGACTCGTCGACTGGCGGATCGTTGGGCTCGGTGCTTGTGCTCGGCTCGCCGTCAACTTTGTCTTCGGTGCTCATACGGATGCTCGTTTCAGATTGGCAGGCCAGGAGGGATTCGAACCCACAACCCGCGGATTTGGAATCCGCTGCTCTACCGTTGGAGCTACTGACCTAGAACTTTTCGCATGTGGCGCGCTCTCGAATCCTGCCACTCTCGAGAGGGAGGGTGGGTCCAGGAGCGCTACCCGGCGTAGTCGACCTTACTTGGTCTCGCTGTGCCAAGTGTGTTGTTGACACTTGGCGCAGAACTTCTTCATGCGGAGGCGTTCACCCGCAGGCGTGCTCGGACTCTTGGTCGTCTTGTAGTTTCGCGCGGAGCACACTTCGCACGCCAGAACGATGCGTTTTCGGTCTGACAAACTACTCGAGGATCTTGGTGACGACGCCCGCGCCGACGGTCTTGCCGCCCTCGCGAACCGCAAACCGCTGCTTCTCTTCGAGAGCCACCGGCGTGATGAGCTGGACGATGACCGTGACGTTGTCACCGGGCATCACCATCTTGACCGCCTCGGGCAGCTCGACGGTGCCTGTGACGTCCGTCGTACGCATGTAGAACTGCGGACGGTAGTTGGTGAAGAACGGCTTGTGACGGCCACCCTCG
>JBEGTL010000707.1:0-4123 GCA_041179425.1 Pseudomonadota bacterium
CACCTGCCGAGCAGCACCGCGCGGCCGTGCGCCAGGCGCTCGACTTGATCCGCGAAGGCGAGCTCTACGAGATCAACCTCGCGCGCCGCTTTCGGGCCCGCTTCACGGGCAGCGCGCTGGGCCTGTTTTTGCGGATGCGCCGCGAGAGCCCCGTGCCGCTCGGCTACTTCGTCGAGGCACCGACGCACGCCATCGCGGGTCGCAGCATGGAGCGCTTCCTGCGCTATCACGCGGGCGATCGCTCGCTCTTCACGTCGCCCATCAAGGGCACACTCGCTCGCACGGGCGACGACGAAGGTGAGGCCCAGGCACTGCGCAGAGACCCCAAAGAGCTCGCCGAACACGCGATGGTGGTCGACCTCATGCGCAACGATCTCAGCCGCGTCTGCGCTGTCGGGTCGGTGGAGGTGAGCGAGCTGATGGCAGTGCTTCCGTTCGCGGGGCTCTCGCACCTGGTCAGTACCATCCAGGGAACGGTCCGGCCCGACATCACCCTGCGCACGCTGCTCGAGCACACGCTGCCTCCCGGGAGCGTGACAGGGACTCCCAAGGCGCGTGTCCTGTCAGCCATCGCCTCGCTCGAGACCGCGGCGCGCGGCCTGTACACGGGCTGCGTCGGTTTCTTCGATCGCACGGGCGGTTGTTCGCTCGCGGTCGCAATTCGCACCGCGATCGTGGCTGATGGGCACGTGCACTACGCGGCCGGCGGAGGCCTCGTCGCGGACAGCGACCCGCAGCGCGAGACCGACGAGACAGAGCTCAAAGCCCGCCTCTTTCTCGAAGCGCTGCGCGCCGAGCGCGACGCGCGCGCATGACAGCCGGTACGGGGCCGGCAAACTAATACTCAGACGCCAGAACATTCCACTGCCAGCCTGTCGGTTCCCGCAGTGCGGGGCCCGCTGGTTCACGGTCGGCACGCGATCCGCCTCGACAACCGGCGGTGCCCACGAGGTCAGTCGCTCGACCCCGATGCACGACTGTCACCGAGCCGACTCATCAGCATCGAGACAAAACCGTCAACAGACAGAATACCGATCAGTCTCTCGACTCGAGATTGACCTATGTCTCACCTGCGAATAGCGTCCGCGCGCATGAAGCCTCGCATGTTGTCGGCAGTCGGCTCGAGCATCGGCCTGCTCAACGTTGTCATCGGACGCGCCGAAGCGCAGGACGGTCCACCGGACGGCTCAGCGGGGTGGTCGCGTCGAGACGCTAGACCGAGGCCAGTGTATTCAGCCGCCGTTCGGCCCTTCGGCTGCGCGCCAACGACTCGCAGATGATGCGCTACGACCACGGGGTACGCACCTGATCGCACGTGCGGAACTCGAGCAAACGCTTCAGCGGCTGCGGGGCTATGGAGAGCGCTCCGTGTCGAGCCTGAGCAGGCGACGGGATCCGCGCTTCAGAGACCAGCAGTGACGTAGAGCTCGTCCACGTCGAGGTCGAGTCGAATCGAGGGCATTGAGGCGACCTCTCCAGCGCGGTGTACGCGATGTGTCCAGCCGTCACCGTCGCGATGCCACACCTCGACTTGCCGCCGGTCCTGGGCAACCAACACATACTCCGTCAGTGACGCGAGCTGTTGGTAGTAGAGTCGCTTCTGCTCGCGGTCGTAGCGCTCGGTGCCGGGGCTCAACACCTCCACCACGATGCGCGGATTGGTAACATGCGTGACGGAGTTCGGGTCACGTTCGATCGGACCGCAGACAACGGAGAGGTCGGCGTACGTGAAGACGTCGAGCGCCGAGATCGATATCCGAAGATCCGACGAGTAAGTCCGGCACGGCCCACCTCGGAGGTGGCTGCCGATCAGCAATGCCAGCGCGTTGGTGATCGCGGCATGTTCAGGCGACCCGCCTGCCATCGCATAGATCTCGCCCGACACATACTCGTGCTTGACGTCGCCGCTCGTCTCCTCGATCAGGAGGTACTCTTCGAGGCCGTAACGGGGTCGTAGGGCAGCCCTCATCGAGGCGATGATAGCATCGACGAATGCTTCGGCTGGACTGAGTGTTCCGGCACGAGCAACGTACGGTGCGGGCCGCGTGTTCCTTCTGCCCACCGAGGGCTGTCGAAGCGTGCACCGCCGAACGATAATGCTCCCGGAAGCCCGTCAACACAGGTCGTCCCTGCCGCAAGGCTCCCGGAGGCCTCGCCGCACCGACCGCCGCGGAACCAGGGCCTCCTGGAAGCCCCTACCGACGGTAGCGGGGGCTCAACAAGACTTCAGGAAGCCCCTTTGACAGCGGCAACTCGCGTGCTCAAGGGCTCCCGGAAGCCCTCACGACACCGCGTCGAGCATGATCGAAGGCTTGCGGGAGCCCTTCATGCTCCAATCGGAGATGATCGAGGCTCCCAGAGGCGATCCTTGACCTGTCTCGCCACCAAATACTGCCTCCGGGCTGAGCCACCTCACCGCGTGCCGGTGGCCCCGACCCGTGTGTCGGGTCCACTCTGGGCCAATCGCTGGAGCGCGCCGCCGCGAGGCTCGCGGGGCTTGTCCGCACGATCGAGTCGGCGCATCGACATCCGCAGCGCTGCCGACCTTGCGACTCAGCGCTTGACGAACAGGGCGAAGATCTCGCGGTTGCCTTCAGGCCCCGCAAGACGCGAGTCGGCGTGGCCGATCATCGCGAGACCGAGCACTGCGGCCGCGGCACACACGCCCGCGAGTGCGCTCGCGCGCAGGTCGTCGTCGCTCACCACGCCGCGCGCGCCCACGTGTTCGGGCCCCACCTCGAACTGCGGCTTGACCAGCGACAGCAGCCTGCCTTGCGAGGGCAACAACAAAACGAGAGCAGGCAGAAGCTTGCCGAGGCTGATGAACGACGCGTCGACGAGCACGAGGTCCACTGGCTCGGGCAAGCTGTCGCCCGTCAAATGCCGAGCGTTGACACCCTCACGCGCGATCACGCGCGCATCTGCCGCCAGCTTGGGGTGCAGCTGCGCGTGGCCGACATCGATCGCGTACACGCGCGTTGCGCCGCGCTGAAGGGCGCAGTCGGTGAAGCCGCCCGTCGACGCGCCGATGTCGGCCACGACCAGCCCCGTGACATCGAGCTGCAGATCGTCGAGCGCCCCCACCAGCTTGAGCCCACCACGCGAGACGTACGGATGGTCGAGCTCGCTGACCGTGAGCGTCACCTCGGCGGCAAACAGATCGCTCGCGCGCGAGACTGCAGCTCCGTCGGCGAACACCTTGCCCGCCTCGATGAGCGCACGCGCCCGCGTGCGGCTCGGAGCCAAGCCGCGCTCGACCAACAACCTGTCGACCCGTTCTCGCTTCACGCGCGCCGGAACTCAGAACGGGATGTCGTCATCGCCGCCGCCGTCGAACTCGGGTCCACCCTCGAATCCGCCACCGCCGCCGCCGCCACTGCCACCACCAGGACCAGCTCCGCCGCCGCCGCCTTCGTACGTCCCGCCGCCGCCGCCCCCGCCGTAGCTGCCGCGACCGCCGGCGCCACCGGCACCACCGCCTCCGCCACTGCCGACGAGACCGATGTTTTGGGCCTGGATCTCGGTCGCGTAGCGCTTGCTACCGTCCTTCGCGTCTTCCCAGCTGCGGGTCTGGATACGGCCCTCGACCCAGATGGTGCGACCCTTTTGGAGGATCTTGTTCAGCGCCTCGGCCCGCTTGCCCCACACCGTGACCGTGTGCCACTCGGTGCGCTCTTGCCGCTCGCCCGTCTTGCTGAGGTACGAGTCGGTCGTGGCGAGCCGAATGCGCAGCACCGCCTGACCGCCTTGCGTGAACTTGAGCTCGGGGTCCATCCCGAGATTACCCACCAAAATTGCTCGATTTAGCCCCTCAGCCATGCTGCCCCTCTTTCCTTCGCGGGGAACATATCATGGGGTCGAGGGCGAAGGAGGTTACGCAGGGCGGTGAACTCTCGCGGTCGTCCGCCGAGACCGCAATCCCCTGCCTGCCCCGTGGCGCTGGTATGTCGGACAGGGCCACGTGCCGGGAACGCTGGAGACGATCGATCACCATCGTGCTACGCGGTGAGCAGCGTCAGTGGCAGCAATCAAGTTTGCCGCGCCCTGACGCCACTGCGCTCGCGCTCAGCCCGCGGCCAGCCGTCGCAGCATGCCCTGAAAGACGAAGAAGTGAAGCTGCAGC
>JBEGTL010000708.1:0-4106 GCA_041179425.1 Pseudomonadota bacterium
ATGGGGAGCGCGCTTCAGCTGAGCGACGCCGACCGGAAGCATGAAATCGTGAAGCGTCGCATTGATGCGAAAAAGCGCATTCGTATCTTGGAGTCCGTTGAGAGCAGTGCGCTCACGGGCGCGCTCGCGAGCAAGGCCTGGGAACTCATGGGCAGCGGTCAGCACGCCTACCGCGTCATCGTCTTCGTCGACGGTCGCAAGGTGGCGGAAGGCGTCAGAGACGCAGTAGTAAAGCTTGCCAAAGGTGACGGGACATCAAAGATCGCGATCGAGACGGAGCTCTTCGTAGGCGGTCGCCGCGTCGCCGAACGCGAAGAAGCTGCAAACTGGCTCGCTGCTCACGGTCTGCTCGCGGGATCCACGCACAGGTCCGACAAACCGGTCTTCCTCATAGCGACCAGCGCGGGCGAGGTCGGAGTGGATCTCGATGCGGATCACGCCGTGCTCGATCTCGTAGAGTGGGAGCGCATGGTGCAACGGCTCGGTCGCGTGAACCGACGCGGTGACGGGGCGGCCGACGTCTGGATCGTCCCGCTGTCGCTCGACGACAAGACGAAGGATGCACTCGCGAAGGACGAGAAGATCCGAGCGCTGCGGACGGACGGGGCTGACGCAGACGATGAAAACGAAGACGACGGCGCCGACGACAAACCGGCGAAGAAGCTCAAAGTGGACGAGCGCGCTCGGGTGGATAGCTGGAAAAGGAGGGAAGCGACCCAGCGCGCCATTCGCAGCCTTCCATCCTCGGACGGTGCACACGACGCGAGTCCTCGCGCGCTCACCGATCTCAAGAGCGAAAAAACGGCGCTCATCGAGGCGGGGTCGACGCCGGCGCCGCTGCATCCCGAGCTCACGCTTGCTGTCGTGCAGTCCTGGTCGATGACCTCGCTCGATGAGCACACCGGGCGTCCGAGCGTTCAGCCTTGGCTCCGTGGTTGGGTCGACGAGGAACCTCAGACCTCCGTGGTGTGGCGCACATGGCTTCCGAGGACGACAGACGCGAAGGCCTTCTTTGAGGCCGCTGCGGTCGAGACGGTAGAGACGCTCGAGACGGAGAGCGAGCTCGTCGTGGAATGGCTAAGCAAGCTCGCGAAGCGGGTCGCGAAGGCCAACGAGGAGACGCGTCGCGCGCCGCCGACGGATGCTGCGGAGCAAAACGATGTGGAGACGGAGAACCCACGAGCGCCGCTGGCAGTTGATGACGTCGTGATGTTCGTGCTCGACAAGAAACAGCGCGCTTGGACTCTTGAGGCCCTCAACGCGATCGATAAGAAGGAGCTCTTCCGTGAGATCGCGGGCGAGACGATCGTGGTCGATGCACGACTCGGCGGTCTCAGCGAAGGCGGCTTGCTCGATTCGTCGAGAACCGAGTGCGCCACCGACGTCAGCGAGACGCGGCGAGTCCCGTTTCGCGTGCGTGAAGTGGAAAACCTCGAAGCCGCGGTCGCCGACAACGATTGGCGTGTCGAGGCTACGTTCGCTTCGCGAACGAACGATGACGGCGAGGCTGTTGCGTGGCTCGTAGTCGAGACCGACATCAAGCAGCAGTCCACGACGCCGGACGGACGCTCTACCGGTCGAGAGCAAGCTCTCGACGAGCACCAGGCGTTTGCTGAGCGTCACGCGCGAGGCATCGCAGCGCGTGTTGGGCTCAGTCCTGAGCACGTGAACCTGCTGGCACTTGCAGCGGTGCTTCACGATGAAGGCAAAAAAGCCGAGCGCTGGCAGCGCGCATTCCGCGCGCCGAAGGAGAAGCGCCCGCTCGGAAAGACGACGAGTCGGCCGATCCAATCGATCCTCTCAGGCTATCGGCATGAGCTTGGGTCGCTGCCTTATGCGGAGCGCGATCCTCGAGTCGCAGCGCTCTCGCCCGAGGACCGCGATCTCGTCCTGCACATGATCGCGGCGCACCATGGCTTCGCGCGGCCGATTCTGCGGACCGACGGCTGCGAGGACGCGCCGCCGAGCGCGCTCGTCGAGCGAGCACGAGAGATCGCGCTACGCTTCGCTCGTCTCGAGAAGCGGTGGGGTCCATGGGGACTCGCGTGGTGGGAGACGCTCTTGCGCGCGGCCGACCAGGGCGCGTCGCGAGAGAACGACATCGGCGGAGGCGGGCGTGGCTGACGCATCGATCCCGGTGGACCTGTTCAATCCCGGTCAGGTCTTTGCGTGCATTGGGTTCGCGGAGGCGGCCGACGTGCTGCTCGGGAACGCAGAGGGTTGCTTCGACTGGTCGAACCGCGAGGTGGCTCGGTTCTGGCTGCGTACGCGTGGTGATGACAATCCGATCGCGCGCGTGCTGCGCTTCCTTTCGCAGGCGACTGTGGTGGCGGAGGCGCCGGCGAAGAGCGCGAGCATTGTGGCATGGAACAAGAGCTGGGGTCCTGCGCCTACGGAGCTTCCGACGACCGCTTCATATCCTTCGCCCGATCCAGAGTCACCCGCGACGCTCGTTGGCGTGCTCAGTACGAGCGAAGCCAAGCTTCACATCGACCACTGGGCCGATACCGTGCGCGACAACGTCAAGTTCTGGGCAGGTGCCGGTGGGTATCCGGGTGCGGCGCTTGCGCGCGACGCGCTCGATCTCGTCCGCGAGCGCGCAGTTGATTCAGCAAACGACCCATTCGCGCTCGCCGTGCCTCAGAGCAGCAGCTTCCGCCTCGACTGGAGGCGCGACTACGTACCAATCGATGCGGGCTTCTCGGTGAACGCGCATGGTGGCGCCGTTCAGTCCGTAGGCTATCCGCTCGTGGAACTGCTCGGCGCGATCGGCCTAACGCATGCTCGGCCGCGGCGCCTCAGGACAAAGCTCGAGTACCGTTACGGCGTCGCCGGCACATCGCGCGAGGTGGCGTGGCTGCCTCTTGGTTTCTTGCGCGCTGCGCTCGGCGCTTCGGCGATGCCGTTCGAGACGCGCCACTTCCACATGTTCCTGAGCTGGCCCGGCAAGGAAGGGCAGGCACGAGCGATCACCCAAGTTACGGAGGAGTCTGAGTTATGAGTTCGAGTCTGAAGGAACAAGCGGATCGCTGGCTGTCGCCCACGGGTCCGGTCGCGTTGGTTTGGAAGCAGCAGCTCGAACCTGTCGAGGGTGACGGCGGAGTGTTCTTTCCGCCAACGTATGCGGACGTTGGCTACAACATCGACAAGCTCGGGGACGGGACACAGGTAGCAACGGTAGACAGCGTCGGCTCACAAGCAAACCGCATCGAGCCGATCTTCGAGAGATCGGAAGGCGGTGACGATGAACTGGCGAAGCTCGTGCCGCAGATCGAAATCGAGATCGCTGATGACCGGCGTAGATCGATCCTACGTGCTGGCCACCGGCTAGGCGACGCCATCATCCGCTCGTCCGAGCTCAAGGATGACGCTCGCTCGGCGTTTGCGGCCTTTCTGGACACAGGCGACGCCAGCGCAATCGCGAAGCTTGCCCCCACGTCACTCGTGTTTGGCGTGTGGGACTCGCGCGACACGCACGCGAAGCTTCCGCGACTCGTGCAGTCAGTGATCCGTGCTTGGGAGGTCGACAGGCTAACGAGATCGGCGCAGTACGTACCAGCTATCGACTACGCCGCGCTGGAGGTGTTTTCTGAGGAGGAGAAGGCCAAACAGGAGGGCGATCCAAAAAGTCCGCTTGCCAAGCGCGGCTTCGTCGCCGTGCCTGCCACTGGTGCCCACGGTGGCATCATTGCGCGCGGCCCGATCGTGCGCGACGTCACGATCAACCTCGTGGCGGTTCGTCGTCTTCGGGGCGGCGCCGCGACCGAAGCGCTCCGGCGCTACATCCTTGGCCTCAGTTTGGTCGCGGCGACCGAGCCGCTCGATGGTTTCCTTCGCGCGGGATGCATCCTTGTGCCGAAAGCGAGCGCGAAGACGCCGTGGGTTGAGGTCGCGCGCACGGGCGAGCGGTCGGATGTGGTGCTCGAAGCTGCCGCGGTCCGTTCCTTCGCAGCCGAAGCGGCCAACAAGTTCGGCGTCGGCGCCGACCGAGTCGTGAAGTTCGACGCGAAGCTCGCAAGGGAGGACCTCAAGGCGAGCGATAAGGCGACAGCGAAGAAAGACAAGGCCCCAAAACCCAAGAAGGGGTGATGCGATGTCGCGTGTCT
>JBEGTL010000709.1:0-4086 GCA_041179425.1 Pseudomonadota bacterium
ATTGGCGCGTGAGATCGGCAATGAAGGCGGGCTCGGTGCCGAGGCCATCGGCGGTCTGAAGATCTACGTCGAATCGAACAGCTATCTCGTGCTTGCAGGCGGCGCGGGCGTGCTGCAAGGCATCAATTCTGCAGATATCCGCGCGGTGCTCGGCTTCATCTTCGAGCCGTCCATCGGCGACCGCGACGGCGACGGCTACAAAGACGACGTCGACCAATGTCCGGACGACCCCGAAGACTTCGATCACTTTCAGGATGAGGACGGTTGTCCCGAGCCCGACAACGATCGCGACGGCATCTTGGATGCCGACGACGAATGTCCGCTCGTCCCCGAAGACCACGACGGCGACGCCGATGAAGACGGTTGCCCCGAGGGCACGTTGGGCGACCGCGACGGCGACGGCATCCTAGACAACGTAGATCAGTGCCCGGACGATCCCGAGGACCGCGACGGCTTCGAAGACGAAAACGGCTGCCCGGACCCGGACAACGACAAAGACGGCATCCTCGATGTCGACGACATGTGTCCGAACGATCCCGAAGACAAAGATAACTTCGACGATCAAGACGGCTGCCCGGACCCCGACAACGACCGTGATCGCATCCTCGACAAGGACGACCACTGCCCGAACGACCCCGAGACGTACAACGGGTACCAGGATGAAGATGGTTGCCCAGACAAGGGCAGCGTCATCATCGAGGACAACGAGATCATCATCCTCGAGAAGATTTATTTCGCGACCGACAGCGCGGAGATCTTGCCGAAATCATTCCCGATCGTCGACGCAGTGGCCGCCACGATGGTGGGCAATCCGCAGATCACCCTGGTGGAAATCCAAGGTCACGCCGACGAACGGGGTGCCGACGATTACAATTTGCGACTCACCTCGGACCGCGCAGCTTCGGTGCGTCAGGCACTGATTCAGCGCAGTGTGGACGCCAAACGCCTACGAAGTGCGGGTTATGGCGAGCGTTGTGCGGTCGATCCGGCCCACAATGCGACCGCGTGGGAAAAGAATCGGCGCGTCGAGTTCAAGATCATACGCACCGATGCGGGTCCCACTGGTGTCGAGGTCGCTTGCCCGGCCGGCAAGGACCTGATACCCAGCGATTGAGCGCGCCCGTGTCACCCCGACGAATCGTGCATGGCTTGCGGGCCGCGTTGCCGCAGCTGAGGAGACCGACGCGGTCGATGGTTCGATGGTGCGCGACGAATTTCTGACATTCATTAAGGGTTCCATTCTGGCATTGCCGCAAAGCCTAAAAGCTGCGCTGCGAGTGGCCGAGGACCCAGATATTGCCGATGAAGGGCGCGCGCTGGTTGCAGGCGCGGTCATTCACTGGTTATCGAAGACCAACACCATTCCGGGCGTTCGCGGGGGTGCGCTCGCGTACGTCGACGACGTGCTCGTGCTGCTGCTCGCCCTCGAGCACACAAAGAAGCTGGCGCCCGATGCCCCTGAGCGGCTGTTACAGCACGCTCCAGAGGTATGTGAGACGCTGGATGCCGATCTGGCGCTTGCGCGTCAGTACCTCGGCAACGGCATGTCTTTCATCGAGCAAGCTTTGACGCGCGTGGTGAAGCTGAAGCACATGGGTCGCACGGCCCAGCAGTGCGTCAAAGACGAGAGCGCGGCGACGATGCTCTATGAAGAGCTGCTCGCAGCGCTGGTCGATTTCGACCCCTCGCCCGAGAGCGTGAGCCGAGAACTGAAAGATCTCGACTCCGTCATCGACGAACTCCGCAAAAAAGCCAGCTGAACGCGGCCTTTACAAAACCTGAGAACTAGGGCAGGGGCAGCCCTAGTTCCTTGGTTTTTAAGCGCATGCGCACGAGCGCGCTGAATACGCAGGCTAGGGCTGCGCATAGGCCTGCAAACATACTGACGGGCGGTTGCTCGAGTGCGCGTGCCAGCGCCAGCTGCGTGTGGTGCTGGCTGCGTGCGCGCGGCGTCTGCCAACTCACCGAGAACGCATCGGCGCGCGG
Organism: Pseudomonadota bacterium; assembly: GCA_041179425.1. Classification (GTDB taxonomy): domain Bacteria; phylum Myxococcota_A; class Polyangia; order Polyangiales; family DASUME01; genus DASUME01. The sequence continues at coordinate 1,987 of JBEGTL010000709.1, forward strand.
CAGCTCGGTGCGCCCGAAACGCAGCCATGTGGTGTGCTCAGCCGGCAGGTCGCTGGCGCTGACGCGATCGGCGCCCTGGGTGTCGCTGGTCAGCGCTTCGCTGCCGTGCGGCGTGAGCACGTCGATACGCACGTCCGGAATGCGGTTGGGCCAACGCGGCAGCGCCCAGGTTGCGCGGCCGTCGTCGCCCGCGAGTGGCGCGCGGCTGCGCCAGGCGAGCAACAGCGTGTAAGCGCCGGTTTTCGGCGCCTGCGTGCGGGCAAACTCCAGCACGACCCCGTGTTGATCGGTCGTGCGCACGCTCGGCGTGAAACGCTTGCCGCTGGCATCGACGAACTGAACCGGATGGGCGGCGTCCAGCTCGAAGTCGGCGCCCAGGTCGAGCAGCTCGAAGTGCGACAGCCAGCCGGCGTTTACGCGCACGCCCAACTCGAGCTCGACCTGCACGCGCCCAGCGCTGCGCGCATCCACGCGTGCGCTCGCCGAGGTCAACTTCGTGTCCGTCCAAGCGGCAGTGGGCATCGGCCAGCCCGCGATCAAAGCCAAGCTGACACCGAGCCTGCACAGAACGCGCGGGAACCAGATGTAGGTGTTCATGCCACCATCGTAACCAAGTGCTGGCGCACTTAGAAATTACTGGATCTAGCTGGGCGTGAGTTCAGTTACGACGGCGGCACGACGCGCAACCACGCCGGCATGAACAGCACGATGAACAAGAGCAGCGTTCCCCAGGCGACTGCACGCCGTCTGGGCGAGAGCACGTCGTCGTCGGTGCTCGGATGTTCGCGGGCCGCGCGTCGCGTCATCAGGCCGAGCACGAACCACCACACGAGCCACTGCGAGCCGGGCATGAAGCCATTGATGAGCACTTCACCGCGCGCGCCTTTGAACAACACCGGCAAGCCGTAAGCGAGCGAGACGATGAACGCGAGCGGCAAGAGGCCGCGGCGTATGAGGCGCGAGTAGCGTTCTTGGCGCTCACCGAAGAGCGCGTAGGCGACGTGACCGCCGTCGAGTTGGGCTGCGGGGATCAAGTTGATCATGGTGACGAGCAGGCCCGCCCAGCCGGCAAACGCCGTGGGATTGAGCCAGATGTCGGAGCCGTCTGGGATCGGGCCTTTGAGCCAGTGCAGGAGCGCGATGTACAGGAGCGAGCGGCCTTCGATGAGGTCGCCGGCGTGCGGCACCGTGGGCAGGACTGGCGAGGTGGCGATGCCGTAGATGAGCACGGGTAGGGCGACGACCATGCCCGCCAATGGGCCCGCTGCACCGATGTCGAGCAGAGCGTCACGGCGCGCGATGCGCCCGCGCATCAAGATGACTGCGCCCATGGTGCCGAGCGGTTGCAGCGGCATAGGCACAAAAAACGGTGGTGATGCCGGCACGCCGTGAATGCGCGCCGCGATGTAATGCCCGAACTCGTGGCTGAGCAGAATGCTCATGAGCGGGATCGAATAACGCAGCCCCTCCCAGAGGTTTTGCGTGCCGGTCGCGCTGCGCTCGGCCGCGATGTAGGTGGTGGAGGCGAACGTCAGCGCGAACAAAAACACCGCGAGCGCGATGGTGGCGAAGCTGTGCGTTGGGCCGTCTTTGGTCGTGGGTTCGTGGTCATCGGTCGCTTCGCCAATCGACTCGTCGACGCTCGCTTCGAACTCGCGGCTCATGGGGTGTCTTTCGGGGCTGCAGCTGTCGGCGGCTGGCCGAGCGCTGCAGCCAATAGCTGCAAGCGTGTTTCGACGCGCGCGTCGAGCCCGCCCAAGTTCGATTCGAGTGTGCAGCCGCCGCGCGTGATCGCGGGGTCGCTCTCGATGCGCAGACTGCCCGCGAGCTGTTGCTGCTGACACAACTCAGCGACGGCGCTGGCGTGATCGTGCAACCAGCTGGCGTCTTCGGGATGCACACGCAGCACGAGCCGCTCGGCGCGGCGTAGGCGGGTGAGATGCGGCGCGAGCAGCTGCACGATCAGTTCGGGCTGCGTTTGCAGCGTGCTGCCGAGCAGTTCGCCAGCGACCAGCAAGACGGCCGCCGTGGCCTCGCGTTCGCTGCGCGCGAGTAGCTCGCGGCGCAATGCAGCGGCGTCGAACAGCTGCTTGGCGGCGT
>JBEGTL010000710.1:0-4052 GCA_041179425.1 Pseudomonadota bacterium
ACCCCCGCTGCGCAGCGTCAGTACACTCTGACCCTGCAGCAACAACGATAGCTCGCCCACAGCCGATAGAAACAGCTCTCCGAGCACGCCAGTGATCACTGAACTTGCACGACCACGACCACGACCAGAAAGTTCACAGCTCCAGATACACGCGCCGCGAGAACTCCTGAAGCAGGTCGTACCCGTCCCAGAAGCGGTTGAACGTCAGCGCTTGGCCGAGGGGCACGAGCCGATCGAGCCCCTTGCCGCCCAGCGTCTGCACCAAAGCAGCGAGCTCGTCGCGCGTGAAGCCGAAGTGCCCGAGCGTCTGATCACGCCGCGTGACGAACGGAACGATGTCGCTCAGCGCGCGCACGTGCGCGACGAAGAACAGCCCTGCGCCCGGGTGGGCTCGATCGAAGTTGGTCAGCGCGTCGACCGTCAACACACTCAGCTCGCTCGACAGTCGCTCTTGGGCAGTGATCCGCCCGTCGAGCGCGGCCTGGTACGTGAACAGCAGCTTGGCCATCGCGTGGCCGAGCTCGACCTCGTGATGTTTGGCTTCGACGATGCGCTCGAGCTCCGCAAAAAATGCCGTCGATGCGCGCTCGCAAGCGGCCTGTTCGCCGCACCACACCACGAGCCGCGGCGAGGAGCAGCCGGCCTGGTCAAACCACATCGCGTCGTTGAAGAAGCGCTCGCCCAGCTTGCGACGCAGGTCGTCGTCGGCGCTCAGGTAGGCCTGGGCAGAGAGTGCACTGAACGAAAACTTGTCGCCGAAGCTGAGCTGGCGTGCGGCCGGGTGGAGCGGCACCGCCGACAGCGCGTCGACGGTCGCGTCGCCGCCCCACACCACGCGCAGGTCGACGACACGCGAGATACGTTCGTTGATGGCGGCGTCGTGTCCGTAGCGCACGATGGCGACCGCACTCTTGACCCGCTCGAAGCGCGGCTCCTTCAGCAGGGCAGCGAGCTTGGTGGTGACGATCTCGACCTGGGGTGACTCGCGCGTGGACAAACGGATGACGTTGACGTTGCCCACCAGCAGCGAGAGCAGCCACGAGTACATGAAGATGGTGTCGACGTTGGCGGGTGGGACGTGGAACACCACGCCCCGCGCTGCGAGCAACACCTGCTCGCTCGCCAGCGCCTCGAACGCGCGTTGGTAGCCGAGCACCGAGGCTTTGCGCGCCCAGTATCCGAGCGCGATGATCTCCGGGTACGCGCGCAGCTCCGGGCCCGTGGTGAGCGAGCGGCTCAGCGCGTCGACGAACTCCACCAGCTCGGGATCGAAGGGCGACAGCGCGGTCGCCGACGTCACGCGGGCGAGCAGCTCGTCGAGCGCGAGCTCGCCGCGTTCGGGTACGACCAGCTCTACCTTCATGCTGCGCCTCGCTCGTGCTGGGCGGGCGTCGGCGCGTGCGTGTCGCTGCAGCCGCGGATCTCACTGCGCGCGACCCGGCCGCGCACCGCGAAGTACTTGCCCTTGCGACCGCAGCTGCAGTCGTCTTCGCCGAGCACGGTGCCGAGGTCTTCGGTGAGCAACGAGTGGCCGGGGTAGCTAGTGGGCAGTGCACTCACCACCTGCAGCACCCCCTCCACGCCGAACGGTGCGGGCAAAAGCGTGCGCACGTCGCGCGCGATCACGTCGGCGAAGCTGGGCGCGTGCAACACCCCCGCGTCGCACTCGACGAACACGCTGCCTACCTGCTCGACCATCCCGTAGAAGTTGTACACGCGTGCGAGCCCGGTCGCGTCGCGCAAGGTCGCCTTGAAGCGCGTGTTGTCGACCGCCTGATCGGCAAGCTTTTTCCAGCCGCCGCTGTGGATCAGCGTGGCCTCGGACAGGTCGGCCTTCATGCGCCGTGCAGCTTCTAAAAAGTAGAGCCAGACCATGAACGTGAAGCCGAACACGAGCAGCGGTTTACCGCTGTATTTTTCGAGAAAAGCAGCGAGCCCTGCCTCGTCGAGCGCCATCTGTTCGTCGAGTGCGTAGAAGTGGTCGCGGCCAAAGGTGGCCATCCCGAGCAGCCCCGCGCCGCGCGCGCTGAAGCTCTCCCGATTTTGGAAGACGCTCTTGGTGTCGACCAGCACCATGGGCAGCCGCTGCGGACCCAGCACCGTCGTCATGATGGTGGCGAGCGCCTTGGTCTGTCGCGCGGCGGTCTCGCGATCGAGGTAGATGCGGCTCGGCACCTGACCGGTGGTACCGCTCGAGGTGAGGACCTTGAACACGTCCGCGTCGGCGATGCTCTTGAGCTGGTGGGTCTTGAACACGGTGACGGGCAAGAAGGGCACGTCTTCGCTGCGTGCCGCGGGCTCGCCGCGCGCCGCGCTCGGGTGCATGACCTCGAGCGCGCGCGCGTACGGCAAACAGCGAGCACGGTGCAGCGTGGTGAGCGCGTTGAGCGCGGCGGTGAGGCTACGCGCCTTGTCGTCGCGCGCGAGCCCGAACGGCGGTGCTGTCAGCAGATCAGCGGGTTCGCTGTTGGAGGGACTCATAGTCGACCTTGCCCGACGCCAGCAGGGGGAGCGAGTCCACGCGCTGGACGCGAAACGTGTTGAGGTTGAGCTTGTAGATCTCGGCTAGCTCGGCCCGCAGCGCCTCGTGCTCGGCCGGCTCGCCAAACTCCACGAAGACACTCAGGCGCTCGTCGTCGCTGACCACCGCGGCAGGGCCGTGCGCGCGCACGCGAGCTTCGACGTCGTCGAGGTTGACGCGCAGGCCGTACACCTTGGCGAACCGTTTGAGCCTGCCTGTGACGTAGAAGAACCCTTCGGTATCACTGTGGCCGAGGTCGCCCGTACGCAGCTCGCCCTGCTGGGTGTCGCCGAGTGCGAGCTCGGCTGCCTGGGTCGCGTAACCCAGCATGACGTTGGGTCCGCTGTACACGATCTCTCCAGTCGTCTGCGGCTCGCGCAACGTTTCACCGGTGACGGGGTCGACGATGCGCAGCGTGCCATCGGGGATGGCGATGCCGATCGAACCAGGCTTTTCGGCGGCGCGTGCTGGCGGCAGGTAGCTCATGCGCGCCGTGGCTTCGGTCTGGCCGTACATGGTGAAGAAGCGCCCGCCGCGCGCGGTCATCAGCTTGTGATAGTGCGCGGTGAGGTTGTCTGGCAGCTTGCCGCCCGCCTGGGTGAGCGTGCGCAGGCTCGGCAGCTCCATCTTGTCGAAGCCGACCCGACGCATGATCTGATACGCGTAGGGGACGCCTGCAAACGAGGTGCACGCGTGCTCGCGCACGGTGTTCCAGAGCTCGGGACGCATCACGCTCTCTGCGCTCACCACCACGCTCGCGCCCGCCAAGAGGTGGCTGTTGAGCACCGACAGCCCGTACGAGTAGTGAAAGGGCAAGCTGCTGATCGCGCGCTCCTCCGGCGTGAGCTCGAGGTAGCTGGCGATGGAGCGCGCGTTGGCGCGCAGGTTGTCGTGCGAGAGGCGCACGAGCTTGGGGCTGCCCGTGGTGCCGGACGTCGACAGCAGCACGCCGAGGGCAGGGTGGATACGTCGCGCGGGGTCGCTCGCCAGGCCCGTGACCTCGACGTCGTCCCCACGCGCCGTGAGCACGAAGTCGGGTCGATACTGCTGCTCGAGCTGCTCGCGCAGCGACGGGGAGATCTCGCGGTCGAGCAGACACACGGCGGCGTCGGCAGCGAGCGCACCGAGGTAGGCCACGACGCTCCCCACGTCGAGCCCCGCCAGCACGAACACGAGCGGACGCGACGAGCTCGGATCGGAGCGTGTGTCCACGCGCGCGTCGACGTGCGCACTTGGGTTCGTGGACCAAGACGCGACGAGCTGCGTCGCCAGAGCCTGTGCGCGCGCGTGTAGCTCGCGGTAGGTGATGCGCGCGCCAAAGGTAGCGTCGATCAGCGCGGTGGCGTCACCACGCGACGCGAGCTGCCACAAGTCGCGCACGCTCGAAGCCAAAACACGCGGCTCGGCTGTGGGCGAGCGATCCACCGAGGTCACGCTACTGCGCGCCGTACTTCTGCACGATGCGCCGTGCCTCGGCGAAGTTGCTGAGCCCGATCACGTCGTCGGTGTCGAGCATGATGTCGAACTCGCT
>JBEGTL010000711.1:0-4051 GCA_041179425.1 Pseudomonadota bacterium
CCCGCGCGGCTCGCCGACACCATCGTCGTGCACCTGTCGTCCATCAAGCTCAACGACCGCCAAGAGATCCTCGAAACCACGGATCCCATCAAGCGGCTCGAGCGGCTCTACGAGCTGATGAACGCCGAGATCGAGATTCTTCAAGTCGAGAAGAAGATCCGCTCGCGCGTCAAGAAGCAGATGGAGAAGACGCAGAAGGAGTACTACCTCAACGAGCAGATGCAGGCGATCCAGAAGGAGCTCGGCGAACGCGACGAGTTCAAGAATGAGATCCAAGAGCTCGAAGAGAAGATCAAGACCAAGAAGCTGAGCAAAGAGGGCGGCCTCAAGATCAAAAAAGAGCTGAAGAAGCTCAAGATGATGCAGCCGATGAGTGCGGAGGCCACGGTCGTCCGCAACTACATCGACTGGGTGCTCGGCCTGCCTTGGTACGACAAGACCGAAGAGAACTACGACATCGCCAACGCCGAGCAGATCCTGCACGAGGATCACTACGGCCTGAACAAGATCAAAGAGCGCATCCTCGAGTACCTCGCGGTGCAGGCGCTCGTGAAGAAGCTCAAGGGTCCGGTGTTGTGTCTGGTCGGTCCGCCCGGTGTCGGCAAGACCTCGCTGGCCAAGAGCATCGCCCGCTCGACCAGCCGCAAGTTCGTGCGTCTGTCGCTCGGCGGTGTGCGCGACGAGGCCGAGATTCGTGGCCACCGGCGCACGTACATCGGCGCCCTGCCCGGTCGCATCGTGCAGTCGCTGCGCAAGGCCGGCTCCAACAACCCGGTCTTCCTGCTCGACGAGATCGACAAGATGTCGAGCGACTTCCGTGGCGATCCCGCGGCGGCGCTGCTCGAGGTGCTCGACCCCGAGCAAAACCACTCGTTCAACGACCACTACCTCGATCTCGACTACGACCTGAGCGACGTGATGTTCATCACGACGGCCAACTCGCTCTCGGGCATCCCGCTGCCGCTACGCGACCGCATGGAGATCATCCAGTGTAGTGGCTACACGGAGTTCGAGAAGCTCAACATCGCCGTCAAGTACCTGGTGCCGCGCCAGCTCGAAGAGACAGGTCTCAAGGACTACGACATCGAGATCACCGAAAACGCGATCCGCACCGTCGTGCATCACTACACGCAGGAGAGCGGCGTCCGTAACCTCGAGCGCGAGATCGGCAGCGTGTGCCGCAAGATCGCGCGCGACGTCCTCAAGAAGGGTGAGCAGGCCAAGACCGAGAAGGTCCGCGTCGCCGCCAAGTCCATCCCCAAGTTCCTCGGACCGCCCAAGTACACTAGCAACAAGGCCGGCGAGAAGGACGAGATCGGCCTCACCAACGGCCTCGCGTACATGACCTACGGCGGCGCCATCCTCGAGTGCGAGGTCACGGTGGTCGCTGGCAAGGGCAAGCTCGTCATCACGGGTCTGCTCGAGAAGGGCATGCAAGAGTCTGCGCAAGCGGCGGTCAGCTACATTCGTTCGCGCCAAAAGCTGCTCGGCCTCGAAGAAGACTTTTACCAAAAGGTCGACATCCACATTCACTTCCCCGAGTTCGTGCCCAAGGACGGCCCGAGCGCCGGCATCACCATGGCGACCAGCATCGCCAGCGCGCTGCTCAAGATCCCGGTGCGCAAGAACGTGGCGATGACGGGTGAGATCACCCTGCGCGGCCGCGTCAAACCGATCGGTGGGCTCAAGGAGAAGATGCTCGGCGCGCACCGCGCGGGCATCGACACCGTGCTCATCCCCAAAGAGAACCGCAAAGACCTGCGCGACATCCCACGTCGCATCCTCAAGAGCACGCGTGTGGTCTTGGTCGAGCACATGGACCAGGTCCTGCGTGAGGCGCTCGCCCTCAACGACCCCGACGAGTTCTTCGGCCAGCGCGAGCGCCCCCTGCAGTACGTGGGAGGTGTCCTCATCGACCCCAGCCGCCCGGTAGACGGCACGGCGCCGGTTCCGACGCCCACGGTCGAGCCGCCAGGCGCGCAGCAGTAAGATCGCGGCTGGCGCTGCCTGTATCGGGGTCGTGGGCAACGACGACCGCGCTGCAGGCAGCAAACCAGCACGCTCCGCACGAACGATGTTGCCCTCGCCGCGCGGGGGCGTTACATCCGGCGGAGCCACTTACCCGGGCGGGTAGCTCAGTGGTAGAGCGTCGCCTTTACACGGCGAACGTCGCAGGTTCGACCCCTGTCCCGCCTACCAACGATAACAAGCGGTTAGCCAGCACGGCGGACCACACGAATGCAGCCGCTGCTACTCCTGCTGCTACTTCGTGTCGGTCACGCGCGCAGACACGCGCCAAGCTGGTGCGCATGCGCGCGGCTGTCCTGGAGCTGCTGGCGCAGCCGGCGGTGCGATCGTGACCGGGGTTAACCTGTCGCTGGGCGTCGCACTGATCGCCGTCCAGGCCGTCAACGAACAGCTCCAGGTCATGCGAGTGCGCGCCGCGATCGACGCGCGCTGGGCGCCCGAAGTCGCCCGGCTTGAGCACGCACGCGCGGCGCTGGACAAGGCTGTCAACGAAGCACTGGGTGGTGCGCCATGACCCGCCACGCATGGCAGCGGCAGCTTTGCCTGAGTCGATGGGAACGTGGGCTCGCGCGCGCTGCTCGCAAGCCCGCCGAGGCCCCCACAGGGTCGACCTTGCCTGGTAGCGAACAGCTCCAGCTGATGGAGCTCGGGCTCCGCCTGTGCGGTCTGCTGGGCGCCACTGCACTGCTGCGTGTCGAAGTCGACAACGACAACGACGTCGTGTTGCGCGACCTGGACGGTGTGCCGGTCGCAATGGTGCGCCCGCTGTCGGATGGTTCGTTGGTTCGAGTGTTCTGACAGGAGGTCCCGGTCATGCGCGTCGCACTGCTCGCCGCCCTACTCGCTGCGCTTGCTGCGCCCGCTGCACACGCACGTGCTGACAGCGCCACGACATGCCGCACCGACAGCGGTGGTCATCGCATCTGCGTCGAGCGTCAGCGCGAGCCGGCGCAGCGGTGCACCACTACTTGCCGCGTGGATAGCGGCGGGCACACCGTCTGCCGGGAAATCTGTCGCTGACTGTCAGACGGTGATGGCAGGCGGCCAGGAGACCCACTCCAGCAGATTCAGCCCTGCGTATGTGAGTCGGAACGGATGATTCTCTCGGCCGCCCGATGTGATCGCTGTGCCGGGCGGCCCTTCTTTCAAACCTTCTCGAACCAACAGAACCCAAGACTCATCGAGGCCGACGAAGCGGGTCCCAAGCTTGGCCAGCAGGTCGCGTCTCAGTACGCCGACGTCGGGGTGGCTGTCGTAAGCGGTCTCGTACGCTTCCCCCGTGTCACGCAGCGACTTCAGCAGGTCGATATCCTGCCCCGATAGCCGGCGCGCGATTTCGAAGTAGATGCTGGCCCGCTCGGGTGGCGATTCTCGCGACGAGCCGTGCAACACCACGTGGCGGAGCTGTTCGCGATGAAGCTCGTCCTCCTCGCGCCCAGACTCCTTCAAGAAGTCGCGTACGAGCTGTCGGAACCACTCCTGGTGTAGATCGGAGCGCAGTACTCCCTTTGCGTCGAGGTCGCTCAGGCTTTCTTGCAGACGCACTGCCTCACTTGCCATCCGACGTCCGCCGCGTGCTGACGTGACACCCAGGAACGCCCCTAGCAGAGCCGCAGCGCCCCCGGCCATGCTCAGCGGGCGACCATCAGAAAGCAGGGCGGCGAGAGAAGCAGCAGCTGGTGCCAGGCCAACGAGCGTGGCTGGCAGGGCGCTGACTGCGTGCTCTACCGCAGTCTTCGGCGGGGATTTGAACGCGTGAGCAAGCGGGTCGACCATGGCTTGCCAGATATTGACACTATCGCTCCTCATGCGTCGACATCGGCTGTCACGTGGGTACCACGAGGTCTGCCGCTAGTTGCGCTCGCCCATGGCCGCCCCTACACCGTGACGCGGATGATGATCGCCGCATGCTTGGTTGCCCTGTGGGTGGGCTATTCCGTGTGCGAGGTATGGTCAAGAGTTGTGGATCAGAAATCTGATCAAGCGGCGACCTTTGTCTGATGAACATGCTTCTTGGTCTTAC
>JBEGTL010000712.1:0-4047 GCA_041179425.1 Pseudomonadota bacterium
TCCTCGCGCCGGGCATCAGCATCCAGCTCGAGGGCGACGCCAACGACTACTTCGGCAAGGGTTTGTCGGGCGGCACCATCTCCATCTACCCGCCCAAAAACGCGAGCTTCGTCCCTGAGCGCAACATCTTGATCGGCAACGTGTCGCTGTACGGCGCCACCAGCGGCGAGATCTACGTGCGCGGCCTGGCAGGCGAGCGTTTCTGTGTACGCAACAGCGGTGCGACTGCGGTGGTCGAGGGCGTGGGTGACCACGGCTGCGAGTACATGACGCGCGGCACCGTGCTGGTGCTGGGCGCCACGGGGCGCAACTTCGCGGCTGGCATGAGCGGCGGCGTGGCCTACGTGCTCGACGTCGAGGGGCTGTTCCGCGCCAACGTCAACCCAGCCTCCGTCGAGCTCGAGCCGCTCGATGCCGAGGACGACCGCACCGTCCGTGCGCTCATCAACAAACACATCGAGATGACGGGCAGCGAACACGCCAAAAACATCCTGGCCAACTGGGCCGAGGAGTCGCGGCGCTTCATTCGTGTGATGCCCACCGACTACAAGCGTGTGCTCAGCGAGAAGAAGCTTCGGCACGTGGTTCCCCAGATCCAGTTGGCAGCACCGACCAGCGCGGCGGCGAGCGCGTGAGCGAGAGGACGAACAGCCATGGGTAAGCTTCGAGGGTTTCTGGAGTACGAGCGCAAGCTGCCAAAGCGTCTTCCGGTTCAGCAGCGTCTGCAGAATTGGCAGGAGTTCGAGTCAAAGCTCGACGAAGCCGAGCTCGTCAAACAGGGCGGACGCTGCATGGATTGCGGCATCCCGTTCTGTCACAAGGGCTGTCCGCTCGGGAACATCATCCCCGACTGGAACGACTTCACCTACAAGGGCAAGCACGACGCGGCCAGCGACAGGCTGCACTCGACCAACAACTTCCCGGAGTTCACGGGTCGTGTGTGTCCGGCGCCGTGCGAAGAGGCGTGCGTCCTCAACATCAACGACAACCCGGTCACGATCAAACAGATCGAAAAACAGATCGGTGACTACGCCTGGAGCGAAGGGCTGATCAAGCCGCAACCTGCTGCCGAAAAGACCGGCAAGCGTGTGGCCGTGGTCGGCTCGGGTCCGGCGGGCATGGCGGCCGCGCAGCAGCTCGCGCGCGCCGGCCACGACGTGGTGTTGTACGAGCGCGCCAGCCGCATCGGTGGGCTGCTGCGCTACGGCATCCCCGACTTCAAGATGGAAAAACACCTGATCGATCGGCGCATGGCGCAGATGGCCGAGGAGGGTGTCGTCTTCAAGACCGGCGTCAACGTCGGCGTCGACATCACAGCGGCCGATCTGCGCGAGCAGTACGACGCGATCGTGTTGTCGGGCGGAGCGACGCAGGCGCGCGACCTACCCATCGAAGGCCGCAACCTCAAGGGAGTGTACTTCGCGATGGAGTTCCTCACGCAGCAAAACCTGCGCGTGGCGGGCGACAAAGTCCCCGAGCAGATCTTGGCCACCGGCAAGCACGTGGTGGTGCTCGGCGGCGGCGATACGGGCTCGGACTGCCTGGGCACGTCGCATCGCCACGGCGCGGCGCACGTGTACCAGTACGAGCTCTTGCCCGAGCCGCCGGCCTCGGTCAGCAAGGACGTCACCTGGCCCAACTGGCCCATCAAGCTGCGCACCTCGAGCTCGCAAGAAGAGGGCGGCGAGCGCGACTACGCCATCCTCACCAAGCGGCTGACGGGAGACGAGCACGGCAACGTCAAGAAGCTGCACGGCGTGCGCGTGGCGTGGGAAGCGGGCGACGACGGCCGCATGAAGATGATCGAGCAGCCTGGCAGCGAGTTCGAGCTGCCGGCCGACTTGGTGCTCTTGGCGATGGGCTTTACCGGCCCCGAGAAGCCGGGTCTGCTCACCGAGCTCGGCCTCGAGCTCGACGAGCGCGCCAACGTCAAGGCAGACGCCAGCTACGAGACCTCGGTGCCTGGCGTGTTTGCGTGCGGCGACCTGCGCCGCGGGCAGTCGCTGGTGGTGTGGGCCATCTGGGAAGGTCGCGAGGCCGCCCGTGGCGTCGACGCCTACCTGCGCGGGCACACCGACCTGCCGGCCTCGCCGCTGATGGGTGGCAAGAGCCGCTAACTGTCTGTCGGCTGCGCGCACACGAGCCGTTCTCGCGCCGACACCGTCAGAGAAAGCGCCAGAATCCGCCGAGGGTTGATATGCTCCCCGGCGGGGAATGGCTTCGCGAGCTCAGCTGCACTTAACGGCGCTCTCGCTCCACCCGGCCCGTCGGCCAGGGTGGCGCGAGACGGTCCTGGCGAGCATCGCGTTCGCCGTCGCACTGTTCATGGTGTGGCGGCTCATCCCCGTCTACGGCATCAGCGTGGCCGCGCTGCTCACGGCACCGCTGGCAGTGCTCGCGTGGAGCTTTGGTCTGCGCGGTGCGCTGCTCGGCTCGGCCCTCGCGTTGCCGCTGAGCGTGGCGGTGTGTCTGCACGCCACCGATCAGCCCATGCTGCTCGCGATCGTGAGTGGACACGTCGGCATCCTGTTCATCGCGTGCGTCACGGGGCGTCTGCGCGATCTGAGTGTGCGCATCGCACGCGAGCTCGAGGAGCACGCGCGGGCTGTGCGGCTGTTGCGACACGGTGAGGCGCGTAACCAGGCACTGCTCGGCGCGCTGCCCGACCTGATCTTTCGCCTCGACGCTACCGGCAAGGTGAGCGGGGCCAGTGGCGCACGAGGGCGCGCAAGCTCCATGCGTTCCGCTGCCTACCTCGATCAGCTCGTTCCGCTCGACGCCGCGGACCTGATGCGCGAGCGCGTGCGCGAGGTGCTGCGCAGCGGCAAGCCGGGCGAGCTCGAGTACAGCGTCAGCGAGCAGGCCGAGTCCGACTACGAGGCGCGGCTGGTCAAGTGCGCGCCCGACCAGGTGCTCGCCATCGTTCGCAACGTGACCAAACAAAAGCGCCTCGAGCGCGAGCTCATCGCGGCCAAAGAGGCGGCCCTCGAGGCCGCGCGCAGCAAGACCAAGTTCCTCGCCAACATGAGCCACGAGATCCGGACGCCGATGAACGGCGTGATCGGCATGACGCACCTGTTGCTCGAGACGGCGCTCGGACAAGAGCAGCGCGAGTACGCGCACATCATCCAGAAGTCGGGCCAGGCGCTCCTGCTCATCATCGACGACATCCTCGACTTCGCGAAGATCGAGGCGGGGCGACTCGAGCTCGATCGGTTCGAGTTCGACCTACACGCGTCGGTCCAAGAGTCGCTCGAGGCGTTTGCCGGCCAGGCATTCGCCAAGGGGCTCGACCTCGGCTGCGTGTTCGACCGCGCCGTGCCACGGCGTGTGATCGGCGACCCCACGCGCCTGCGCCAGGTGCTGGCCAACCTGGTCGGCAACGCGGTCAAATACACCGAGCACGGGTTCGTGTTGCTCGAGATCTCGCCCGCGAAGGCCCGTGATCGACTGCACTTTCGTGTGCGCGACACCGGCCCCGGCGTGCCGGCCGAGCTGGTGCCTCGGCTGTTCAGTCCGCTGCTCTTGGGCGAGAACGGGGCCGGTGCTGCGCGCGACGGGACGGGGCTCGGCCTCGCGATCGCGCGCGAGCTCGTGCAGCTGATGGAAGGCGACATCCAATACGAGTGCCCGGGCGAGGAAGGGGCTGCCTTCAGCTTCGAGGTGCGGCTCGACCTGCCCACCGGCACCGCGGCCCCCGAGCGACCTTTCGAGCTGCCGGGGCTGCGTGTGGCCATCGTGCGGCCCGAGAGCGCGGCCCCACGCCTGCTCGACGCACAGCTGCGCAGCGTGGGCCTCGAGTGCGAGAGCGTGAGCGAGGCCGAGGTGTTGGCGGCGCTGCGTCGTGCCCGCGCGGAGGGCAGGGCGTTTCTCGCCGTGCTGATCGAGGGTGGCCGAGACCTCGCCGCGGATGAGCGTGTGTTGTCCTCGCTGCGTGGCGAGGGAGCCGAGCCCGTGCCGGTGGTGGTGATCCAGGCGGGGGAAGTGCGCAACGCGTTGTCGGACGACCTTCGCCGCATCGCCACGCGTGTGTTGGCCTGGCCGGTG
>JBEGTL010000713.1:0-4037 GCA_041179425.1 Pseudomonadota bacterium
CTCTCACGCGCAGGTTTCATTTTCGTGGAGCTCGAGTTTCAAGGCTGTCAGATGTCAAAAAAACTGGCACCCACAACGAGGTGAAAGGTGCGTACGTGCTGTGTAGCAAAACACAATCGAGATTCCAATACCACACGTACGACTTTACCCGACGTCGCCGCGACGGGAGCCCCGCAGGCGTGATTGCGCCTCAGTCAAACGGGACTGATCGCAGGCGTTGCGCGCATTGACGCCGGCATTCAGTGGGCGGATTGGCATCCCAGGTTGGGAGGCACACCCTCTTCAGCGCGGCTCGGGCACCTTGCGCCTGTGCACGGCCTGCGTGCCGCCGAGCTGCTCCAACATTGCGCTGAGCACAGAACGCGCAGCGCGCACTGCCCCCTCCGACTGCCCGCGCAACAGTCGTCGCTCGACGTCGCCACGCAGCTTTCGCGCGCAAGCCAGCGCCTCTCGTCCGCGGACCGAGAGCTTCACCATGCGCTGGCGCGCGTCGCGCCCGGCGACCAGCTCGAGGTAGCCGAGCTCGACCAACTCGCGCACCGCTTTGGATGCGGCTTGCTGCGTCACACCCATGCGCGCGGCCAGCTCGGTGATCGAGCGCTCGCTCTGCACCACGTGCTGAATCAGGTAGCCGTGTGAGATCCGCAGGCCCGTGAAGCCTCGCGCATGGAGCCGCGCGAGCACCAGGGCGTCGGCCCGCTGCCCCACGAACAACGAGAGCTGCGCAAGGTCGAGGCGATCGATGACCACAGGGTGTTCGTCTGTCACGCGCGGGAGCTTGACACGGCGCATATACACAACCACGGCTGTGTATATGACGAACCCCTCACGACACCCTCACGCCGAGCTGTACGAGCGCTGGTTGCGAGCACTCGAAGGCGGCATCGGCGGCTCGGCCCTGGCTACGTTCCTGACCGACGACATGGTGAACATCGAGCACCCCAACATGCTGTTTCCCGACGGCCGGCGCAGCGTGCTGGCAGAGGTCTTGGCCGCGAGCGAGCGCGCCCAGCACGTAGTCACGCAGCAGCGCTACGAAGTGCGCGAGGTGCTCGTCGTGGGCGAGCGGCTCGTCGCGCGCGTGGGTTGGTCGGGCGTGCTCAAGGTCCCCTTCGGCACGTTTGTCGAGGGCGAAACGCTGCGTGCTGAGGTCGCCCAGTTCGTCACCTTTCGCGAGGGGCGCATCGCGGAAAACCAGACGTACGACTGCTATGCGTCAGGTCGGGCATAGCGCCTCGCGAGACCGTGCGCCGCGCCTCGCCTCGCCGCGGCTCTGCTTGGCATGGTGCCTGCTTCGGCAAGTGCAACGCGCCCTTGGGTGCTTCCCCCTTCGCTGCGAGAACGCCATGCCCGCCAGCTTCCTCTGCGTTCAGTTCCGCAACCTGCTGCCCTCCGAGGAGCTGTTGCTGTTCGCGCGCGCTCGTTGGAACGAGGCACAGGCGCGCGGCGAGATCTCCAGCCTGGCTGGGGATGCGACCCTGTCCATCACACAAACTGCCAGCAAGCTCGCGCCCTTCGAGGTCGAGCTCACGGTCGCCGAAGCGTCGCTGCGCAGCATCAGCCGGGACATCGACCCGATTGCGGCGGTCGAAGAAGCCTTTGCGCAGCTCGGCCCGATCCGAGAGCTTGCCATGCTGCAGGTGCAGGGCGCGTTCGACGAAACTGCCTCAGGTGCCGGCTTGCTGTCGGACCCTGACACAGTGCTTGCGTGACCAGGTGGGTCTGACGCCGACTGCGCCGCACGGGCCCACGTACGGGCGCGAGGACGTGGCCCCGTGACCCCGCCTGGCCCGCATCGGTCACGGGTCGAAGCGCTCAGTCGCGGCTGACGCCGAGCTTCTCGACGAGCTTGTCGACGAAGTCCCACTCGCGCGGGTCGACTTCGTCGTCGCCCCACACCGCGTGCTCGGCGAGCGTGACGATGTCGTCGCGGTCTTTGGCGTCGGGGAAGAGCGCCGCCAGCCGATCGAGGTCGAGCGGACGTTTGCTCAGCTCCTCGATGTACGACTGCGTGTCCACGCCCTCGGGCAGGATGCGCTGGATCAGCTTGACCTCTCCCTCCGCCAGGGTGCGGTCGGCAAAGAACATGTGGACCAGCAGGGTAAGTAAGATCTCGGTCGGCTCGTCGCGCTGCACCGTGCGCGGAGCGTCCGGATTGTCGAGCAGATGGATGAGGTGACCAGGCTTCATGGGCTTCCTTCTTCGCTGGCGAGCATGCTCGTCAGCGCTGTAGTACGCAACGTGGCCTCAAACGAAAGGCTGCGCTCAAACAACTCGCGGCGCGTCCGAGCAGCGAGGCCCCAACCTCGTCGGGCCTCAGCGCGCGCTGTCGGTCTTTTGCACGCTCGCCGCTGATCCCCGTGGTTCGAGGGGTCGCACGCGCATCGCCAACAGGGTGCCGCTGTTGGTCACGATGAAGCCGCGCCCATGGGTCACCGCCGCGCGCGCCACAAAGCCGTGCCCCGACTCGAGACGGCCCAGCTCGTCACCGCTCGCCACGTCGAGCGCCACCAGTGAGCCCTTGCTGTCGCCGAGCAGCGCCACGCCGTCGTGCAGCTCCGGAACCCCGAACGAACCGCGCTCGGTGGCCTTGAGCCAGACCACTCGCCGCGTGGCTGGATCGAAGCGGGCCACGCCGCGATCGGCCGAGACCAGCACGAGTGCACCGTCTTCGGTCGCGGCCATGCCGGTGATGCCGGTCCACTCGCTCTCGCGCCAGATCACGCTCCCGTTGCGCTGGTCGAGGCAGTACAAGCCGCCCCCGAACGAGGCTGCGTACACGACGTCGCCAAGCAGGATGGGCGTGGCGTCGGCATCGAGGTAGCGGGGGCGACCTGGCTCGGCGTCGGGGACGTCGTCGGACGTGGAGCGCTCCCACTTGGGCCGCCCGTCGAGCGCGTCGAGCGCCACGATGGTGCCGTCGCTGAATCCGGCGAGCAGGCGCCCGTCCTGGGTGAGCGTCAGCCCAGAGTGGCCCGCCACCAGAAAGCCGTCACCGCGGTCGCGACGGTAGCTCCAGAGCACGCTGCCGTCGGCGCGCGAACGACTCTCCACCAAGTCTTCTTCGTTGAGCACGTAGACGGCGTCACGAAACAGGACCGGGCGCTGACGGATGGCGCCGCCCGCCTCGATCTTCCAGCGCAGCTTGCCGGTGCTGGGCGCGAAGGCGTACAGCTCTCCGCGCTCGGTGCCCACGTACAGCTCGTCGGCCTCGACATCGAGCCCCGGCTCGCCCTCGATGGACTCGTGCAGCTCGAACCGGTACAGCGCCTTGCCCTCGAGGCTGAGCGCGTGCAGGTTGCCCGAGGCCGCGCCCACGTAGACCCGTCCGTGAACGGTATCGATGGCAGCGATGGCATTCTCGACGGGCCGATAGTTGCCGCGCTCCGTACGGGTGAGCTCTTTGCGCCACAGCACACGGAGAGCACCTCGTCCGCCGCGCGACAGGTCGCTCCCGCCGTTGCCGAACAAACGCAAAGGTCCCTGCCCGTGCTGTCCCGCGCAGCCAAACAACAGGGCACATCCCAACCCGACCACCGCGGCGACGCGGCTCATTCCTTGCCGGTTCCGGGGGCGTGACCGCCCTGCTGCTTCTGCAGCTGCTCCATCAGGCGCTGGATCTGCTCCTCGGAGAACTGCTGCGGTGCCTCGCCGACGCCGCCCTTGTCGACCAGCTTGCTGTCGATCTCGGCCAGCCGCACCTCGACCTCGGCTTTGACGTAGCGGCTCGGTGCGCTGCCTTCGGTGGGCGTGGCGAGCTGGTCGTACAGGGCCTTGAGCTCCGTCTTGCCCGCTTCGCGATCGCCCTTGGCGAGCTTGATGCGCGCGACGTGGTAGGCCGACAGCTCCCTGCTGCCGTCGAGCGTCTTGAGCTTCTCGTAGACCTTCAGCGCTTCGTCTTGTCTGCCCGCACCCTCGAGCGCGATGCCCACGCCCTCGAGCGCGCGCGCAGCGACCTGCGAGTCCTTGGCGTGCGCGTCGAACACGGCCTGAAAGCGCTTCTGCGCGTCGTCGAACTTGGCGAGCTCGACCAGCTG
>JBEGTL010000714.1:0-4032 GCA_041179425.1 Pseudomonadota bacterium
GCCCGAAGAGGTGCGCTCTTGGGAAGGGTATCTACGCTGGCTCCACCGACTTGCGCAGAAGATGCCGCCCAACATCCGCGTGTTGGTGGTCGATGCGAAGGCCGCGCCGCAGTGCGCGTCGTTAGCCAAGGTGGACCCGGTGCGCGTGATGGCAAAGGTGTGCGACTTGTCCGTGCTGGCTGCGCTCGAGGAGCTCGCGGCGACAGTAGGCACAGACACGCCGGGGGGCGCGTTCCGCACGTTGCAGACCCAGTGCGCCGCGCGTCTTGGCGCAGGCGACTTGGCCGCGGCGGTGCGCGCAGGCACCAGCGCCTCGAAGCTCGCGAAGGCGCAGGGCTGGCCACACCTCGCCGCCGCGACCTTGATGATGCTTGCTGCGGCGTACAGTGCGCAGAACAAGCCGAACGAGGCACTCGCGACGTACGCCGAGGCGGAGCGCCTCGGGGCCGAGCGCGAGGTGCAGGAGTCGGCGAGCACGGATGAGCCCGCGTACGGAACACGGATTCGACTGCAAGCGCGTCTCGGCCAGGGCGCCGTCCTCTTGTCGTGCGGTGCATACAAGCACGCGGTTGTCGCGTACGAGCAGTCTGCAGGGCTCGCGCATCAGCTCGCCGATGCCTCCATGGAGCTCGATGCGCATCGTCTGGCTTCGTTCTCTCATTCTCAGCTGGGCGATACAAAGGCTGCGTGGGAGCTCGGCTGCCGCGGCTTTCAGCTCGGTATCGGCATGGACGAACAGACCCGGCGCAGCTCGACCTTACCGTACCTTGCCGAGCACCTGCTGCGTCTGACCGAGAGTCACGGTGCATACACCGCCCATCGAAGGCCGCTCGAGGCGCACCTCCATAAGTTACTCGGTGCTGCGTGGCGAGATGAACTCGTGAAGGCGAGCTGACTCGTGCTTCAATAGCTGCCGCGCACGCCGAACATGGGTAGCGTGATCGGGAAGCCGACGGTCTCGAGCTTACACTTTCCGCCTTTGTTGGGGGCGTTGCATTCCCAGCCGAGCGGCTCCTTTTGGAACGTGAAGTTCAGCCAGTCGAAGCTGAAGCGCAGCTCGCCCCAGCTCTTCTTCCACACGCGCGCTAGCTGCAGGTCGCCGCGAAAAAAACTCGGCAGGCGCCGCTGTTCGCGCGGGTCTTGGCTGCTCTCCACGCCGAGTGGATAGCGCCCGCTCTGCACGTAGCCGCGCACGGAGAGGTGCCAGCGCGCGTTGACGCGCCACTGCAAGACCAGGTTCATCACGTGACGCACGTCGTAGTTGGGCCGCAGCTCGGTGCCATCGGCGGCATGCGCGTTCGCCTTGCTGAGTGTGTAGGCGAGCCAGCCCGACAGCCGCTCGCTGTACGATCGGCGAAGCATCAGCTCCGCGCCGTAGGAGGTCGAAGAGGTACGCTGGGTGCGGCGGCTCTGAGGGCAGTCCGGGTCGCCATCTTCGTCGATGGGAGCCTGCGGCGTGACCGGCGCGATCGCACCCGAGCCATCGTCCGGCATGGCTTGCGAAGGGATGGAAGAGCCGACCGATGAACAACCGCCCGTGTCGCTCGCGAGCGAGTCGAACGAGATGAGCCCGTCGTAGAAGTTGGTGAACACCTTGAGCTCGGCGCTCCATGCCTCGGCGGCAATGCACGTTCGAGGTGATGGGTCGAGCCTGCGGCGCGGAGAGGACTACCGCCATTCCGGGTTCACCCTGAAGGCGCGTCTCGCCCGCGCAGGGAAACAGCTCTCCCGGCCCACGGACACGGCGTATGCCGCAGGGAGTGAACAGCGCGAAGGGCACGGTGGTCGTGGACTATCAAGCGCCGGAGGGGCCGGTCGCCACGCACGTGCGCAGCACGCTGCTGTCCTCGTCTGTGCAGATGTTGCGCGAGCTCGGCCACTTCGAGCGCTACTCGGCACTGGTGCCGCCGGCAGAGCGCGAGCTGATCTTGCTGAGACTGGCCCCGACGTGGCTGCCGATGTCCGTGGCCGAGGTGCACTACGGCGCGTGTGAGGCGCTGGAGCTTGCGGACAGCGAAGTCGAGCGCATGGGGCAGGCCGTCTCACAGCGCTTCACGGGTACCTTCCTGCAGACCTTTCGTGCGCTCGGGTCGTAGTGTGGGCGCCTCGCCCTGGGTGCCCATGAAACAGTACGGTCGACTGTGGGCCCGCATATGGCAGGGCGGCAGCGTGCGCGTCCTCGAGCAGGGTCCCAAAGACGCGCTGATCGAGTCGCGCGGTCTGTCGGTCGCCAGGGGGCGCTACTTTTCTCATGCGTACATGGGCGTGATTCACGCTGCGGCCACCATGTTTGCGAGCACGGTGTACGTGCGTCTGCGGCGCGGGGCGACGCCACAAACGCACGTCTGTCAGCTCAGCTGGGTCTGACGCGACACCCATGGCGCGCCGAGACACCGCCGGCTTATGGCGTGTCCCAGCATGGGCACGTGATCTACCTGGTATGGCGCGCACCCAACGCGTCGCTCGCGCCGCTCGCCGCGCTTGCATCGAGGAATGAACTCCCGTACCGAGACGCGGTGTCGCCCCTTTGCTTCTCACGCAGTGCCTGCTGCTTGCTCTTCACGCTCATCGCAATGACGACCGCGTCGTGTGAGCAACCTAGCTACGACGCTGTGCCGGATGCGGCGCTACCCCCCGCGCAGGGCAACGATGCAGGGACGCGGCCCGCGCAGACCGGCGATGCGGGGACGTTTCCCGCCCCAACCAGCGATGGAGGGCCGGGAGCAGCAGTGGATGCAGGTTCCTCGGCGCAGCCCGGAGCCGTTGCCGACGCCGGCGTGCCGGGCGAGGCTGGTGCACCGTGCGCGGACTGCGACATGAGCTTTGCCCCCGGGCGCTACGCGGTGCTGGCGCGCTTCTACGGCAGCTCCGCCGCGACGGGAGGCGGTTGGTTCGCAGAAGAGAGCGTGGCGCTCGTCGATGTGAGACGCGTGCCGGGCAGCACGGGCCTGACCATGAACTGGGAGACTTGCGCCTACCGTGGGCAGATCACGGTCCCGCTGTTTCCGCTCATCTCCTACGCCGTGCTGTCGCCGCAGACGTTCCCCCGGCGCACCTTTGCGCTGACCGTCGCGGGCACGAGCTTCCAGGCCATGGGCGAGCCGGGGCTCGCGGGCTACGAAGCGCTGCCAGCGAGCAGCTGTCCCAGCGGCAGCGCGCAGACGCACGGCGACCGCGGCTGGCTGACCGGCGGCCGATGTACGTGTCCGACCAGCGAGCTGCCGCCCACCGCCGTCGACGACTGCCGTGTCATCGACTCCGACAGCGATGGCAAACCAGGCTTCACCGTGCAGTTCACCGGTGGTGCGGAGAACTTCTCGTACAGTCGCATGCGCGACGCCAGTCAGATCGTGGGTGGACAGCTCTCGGCCGATGGTCGGCACACGGCGCAGTTCGTCGCGAACGTCGACACCTATCAGCTGCGCTGCGCGCGCGAGCCGTGCAGCCGCGGCAGCACGCAAGCCTGTCCCGTGTCGAAGAATCCGGTCCGCTTCCTGCCCTTGGACGCCAAACCCGACGGTAGGGACTGGAGCTGCAGCGAGGCGGTGGCGGCCGTAGATGCGAGCGGCCTGGTCGGCCTCGGCCTGCCCACGCAACCTGACTGCTGAGTCGCCTGCGCGCTACGTGCGCGGCAGACAGGCCGCGTCCAGATCGGTCGTCCGCTCGGCGCGGCCAACAACCGTCGATGCTCGACAAGCGCAGCGTAGATCCCAGGGTGCACTCTGGCTGGACTATTGAAGCTGCCGAAGTCGTACTAGAGCGCTCTACGATCGCGCTGAGCAGACAACGGAAACCTGAGCGACATCGAACTGAGCCACCGCATGGCAGTATTCGTCGCACGCGGGGGCTGCTCCGTTGACTCTTTGCGTGGCTTGCAATATTGGCCAGAGTGGTGTGCTCCGCAGTACGCGCTTGGACTATGGGCATTGTGCTCGCCGTCGTCTGCTTGTTCGGCAGCGCAACGTCTCGTGCACAGACGGGGTCGAGCGAGCTTACCGCACCCGCGCTGCTGCAGACCGAGCAGCAATCGGT
>JBEGTL010000715.1:0-4016 GCA_041179425.1 Pseudomonadota bacterium
CGGCAGCGCGCCGAGCGGCTCGAGCCCTCACTGTCCAAGCTCACCATCGAGGTGCCCGAGCCGAGTCGGGTGCCTGGCCTCGAGGTCGCGCGCAACGGAACCGTCATTCACAAGGGGGCATGGGGCATGCCGCTGCCGGTCGATCCCGGCGAGCAGCGCATCGTGGTGCAGGCGCCCGGCTATCAGCCGCACACGCTCGTGGTGGCCGTCGAGAAGGGCTCGACCGCGGCCAAGGTCGACATCCCTCCGCTGCTGCGCGCGCCGCTCCCGGCTGTGTCTGACGCGGCGCCCGGGCAGGCCGTTCCCGGCCAGGCTGGCTCTCTGCCCGGCGTGGCGGTGACCACCAGCGAGCCAGAGCGCAGCCCGAAGCTCAAGCTCGTGGGCATCATCGTCGGCAGTGCAGGTGTCGCGCTGCTCGGCGTGGGCAGCGGTTTCGGGATTCGCGCCATCAACAAAAACAACGACGCCAAGGACGCGGGCTGCAGGAAGAAGTCGTGCCCCCCTGGTGACGGTGTCGATCTCACCAACCAGGCACTGACGGCCTCCAAGGTCGCGAACGTCGGCATCATCGGCGGCGGCGCACTGGTAGTCGGCGGTCTACTGACTTATTTCTTGGCGCCCAAGGCCGAGCGTCAGACCAAGGTCGCGTTCTCCACGGACGCACACAGTCTCGCGCTACACGTCGGAGGTGCGTTTTGAGATCCGCTCTTCTGTTGCTGCTCGCGTTGGTCGCCAGCTGCGCCAACCTCATCGATTTAGACGAGCGTACGGTCGGCGACGGTGGGGTAGCGGCCGGTGATCCCGGCTGCGAGACGTACTGCACTCTTGCCGAGCAGCGCTGCACGCCCGACGCCGGGCTGCAGCTCTTCTCCGACAAGGCCCGCTGTTTGGCGGTCTGCGCGAAGTTCGACAAGGGCGATCCCGCCGCGCCTCTCGGCAACACGCTGGCGTGTCGAATCACCAAGCTCAAGGCACTCGGCGCGGACCAGGTAGAGGCCCCGCTGACGTGCCCGGCCGCGGGGCCGGGAGGCGGAGCGGCAGCAGGCGAAGACCCTTCGTCAGGTTGCGGCAGCGACTGTGCCGGATACTGCGCACTGCGTCGCACCATCTGCGATCTCGACAAAGATGAAGCAGCCTGCCTATTCAAGTGCGCGGCGCTTCCCAACCCAGTTCGTAGCTTCAACGCAGGCGCTGACTTCGCCAGTGGTCAAGACACGCTTCAGTGCCGCATTGCACACGTCTCAGCGGCTGAGGGCTACCACGCCGCGGGCGACCCTTCGTGGCGCAACCACTGTGATCACTCGGGCATCGTGTCCAGCACGCAGTGCGACGTCAACGACAAGGACCATCCCGAGATCGCCATCCGCTGCGAAGACTTCTGCAAACTCAACCTTGCTGCCTGCGGCGGCTCGCCTGTCTACGAGAGTGCACAGCAGTGCGAAGCGGTCTGCAAAAAGTTCGAGCCGGCCAACCTCGTTGCGCCGACCAGCGGCAACACGCTTGCCTTGGGTAAGCTGCTCGACATGCCCCGCCAAAATACGGTGCGCTGCCGCCGTACCAGGACCTACGAGATCCTCAATCGCGCCGACCCGAAGAAGCCCGCCGACCCCATGCTCGCCAGCGACTGCGGCGACTCGAGCCTCGCATCGACGTCGTGTGGAGCGGGCAAGTGCGAGTCTTACTGTGCGCTGGCAAAGGCAGCGTGCCCGGCTCAGTTCGCCAGTAGCGACTTCAAGAACGAGCTAACGAGCTGCGAGAGCAAGTGCGCCGCGTTCCCCGATTTTGGGCCAGACAAGCCGTACTCGGTTGCGCTCGGCATGACGGGCAAGGGGCTGAGCTGTCGCGTGCTCAACGTGCAGAGGGCGCTACAGCCCAATCCTCCACAAGGTGCGTGCGAGGCGGCGCTCGGCCTGCCAGCGCCCGGCACCACCACCTCGCTCTGCCAATAGACGCGACGAAAAAGCCTACGCCGACCGGCGAGTAGACCGTCAGGGGATCGCGTTCTTCACGAGCAGACCGGACTGCGTGAGCTGGTCGTCGCGCCACGGGCCGGTACTACCTGTGCCGGTCTTGACCGCCGAGCATGCCTCGGTCTTGTCGTTGAGTGCCCAGTTGGCCCAGCTGATCGACCGACTCTCGAGGAAGCTGAGCCACGTCTTGGTCTCTGCCTCGTCGACGGCTCCATTGCCGTCGGCGCTGCAGGTGCCCCACTCGGTGACGAACAGGGCGATGCCGCGGTCGAGCGCAGCCTTGGCCTTGTCGCGCAGCTCTTGTTTGTGCGTGGCGGCGTAGAAGTGCAGCGTGTAGGCGATGTTGTTGTCAGACGTGATCTTACGCTGCGCGGCGACGTCTACGTCTTGTGACCAGTTGGGCGTGCCCACGATGACCAAGTTCTCGGAGCCGGCCTTGCGGATCTTGCCGATCATCTGCTCGGCGTAACTCTTGACCACCGGCCACGTGGTGTCCATCGGCTCATTGTACACCTCGAAGAGGACGTGCGGCTGTTTGCCGTAGGCCTTGGCCATCTCCTCGAAGAACGTCGTCGCCTGGGCGACGTGCTCCTGTGCGTGATGGTCGTGCCAGTCGATGATCACGTAGATGTCGCGGGCGATCGCGCGGTCGACCACGGCGCGCACCTTGGCCACGTTGGCCTGCGCAGCAGCCAGGTAGCCGCCATCGTTCTCGACGCCGAGGGCGGCGCGCACCACCGTGGCTTTCCAGTCGTCGGCCATCACGTCCACGTTTTTGGCCGTGTAAAACGTGCTCCACTGACTCCAGAACAGACTCATGCCGCGCAGCTGGACGGGCTGCCGATCTTTGTCGACGACACGGTTGCCCTCGACGCGCAGCGCGCCGTGCTTGCTGACGAAGCCCGACGTCCCGCTCGTCGGCGGTGCGCCGGTGGCTGCGTCTGCCTTCAGCGACGAGGCGTCCTGGGCGCTCGGGCTGTCGGTGGCTCCATCGGAAGATGCAACGACGCCAGCGTCGTTCGCCGACCCAGGGCGCGCAGACGCTGCGTCACGCGGCGTTTCCACCGCGCTGCCGTCGCTCACGGTCGGGGCAGGAGCGCTGTCGCCGCCTGCGCGAGCGTCTTTGGACGATGGCCGCCGTGCGGTCGCGTCATCTGCGACCGGCTTGCATGCCGCTTCGTCGCCGACACACGCACAACCATCAGGGTCGTCGCGACAGTCTGACGGAGACCTTGGAGCTCTGTCCGCTCCGCACGCGACCAGCAGCGCGACGAGCGTCAGCCAAGAGACATGGGCCCGCCCCCCTCGAGGCCGACCTGGGAGCTCTATGTTCCCTTCCGAATCCGGGGCTCTGTTCATCATAGTTGGGTCTGATACGGAGGCTCGTGTGCGCGTTTCGGGTCACGTTCAATTGCGTCCGGGCATACCGGCGACGGGCATTTGTTCGATCTTGGAGAGCGAAGAGCCACCAGGCCTGACGGGGGCCGCGATGAGCGTGAGCGCCGAGTGACTGGTGATGAACAGCGTCTTTTGGTCCACGCCTCCGAAGGCGCAGTTCGTGGCCACGTCTCCTCCCACTGGGATGGTGCCGATGGGCATGCCGCCTCCTGGACCAAACACGCTGAGGCCGAGCAGAGTCGCGACGTACACGTTGCCTTGCGCGTCGACGCACATGCTGTCGGGCGTGAGCGCGCTCGCAAATGTGATCTTTTTACCGAGTGAGCCGTCCGCGGCGACGCTGAACGCAGCGATCGAGCCACTGGTGGTGTAGGAGACGTACAGGGTCTTTTCGTCAGGCGAGAATACGACGCCGTTGGGACCGCCGAGCGACTGGTCTTCTAAATGCAAGACTCCGTCTCGGGTCAGCCGGTACACACCTTGGGGCGCTCGGGCCGAGAAGCGCCCCTGGGCCAGCGCCTGACCAAAGGTCGGGTCGGTGAAGTACAGCGTCCCGTCCGAGCGAACCGCCAGGTCGTCGGGCGTGTTGAGTGGCTCGCCGACCTCTCCTAGTCTGCAGATCCCTCCGTCGACCAAACAGTCGATGCG
>JBEGTL010000716.1:0-4012 GCA_041179425.1 Pseudomonadota bacterium
CTGCACGGCTGCTGTGGTGCGCTATCGTGCGCGCCATGCAGCTGGAAGCTCTGAAGTGGGACCGCGACGGTCTAGTGACCGTGGTCGTGCAAGATGCGCTGAGCGGAGAAATCCGCATGCTCGCGCACGCCAATCGAGAAGCTGTTCAACACACGCTCGAGAGCGGTTACGCCCACTTCTACAGCCGCTCGCGGCAGCAGCAGTGGCGCAAAGGTGAGACATCCGGGCACCAGCTTCAAGTGCGTGATGTCTGGGCCGACTGTGACGGCGACGCGCTTGTGTATCTCGCGCTACCAGAGGGGCCGTCGTGTCACACTTTGCGTGAGACGTGCTTCTTCAGTCGGGCAGTAGGGCCGACAGAGTTCACGGAGGAGCCGAGCCGCCATGCTCAGAGCGCCTTACCTCAGCTCTGGCAGGAGCTGCTCGAGCGCCGAGACTCCACCGCCTCCAAGAGCTATACGCGTTCACTTCTCGATGCTGGCATCGAAAAGATCTGCGGCAAGGTCGAGGAGGAGGCTCAAGAGCTGACCCAAGCGTTGCGCTCCGAAGAGGACGCTCGCGTAGTATCAGAGGCCGCCGACGTGATGTATCACGTCCTCGTTGGCCTCTTGGCACGCGGTCTCAGCCTCCGCGATGTGGAGGCTGAGCTCGCGCGCCGCTCAGGGGTGTCCGGATTGGTCGAGAAAGCGTCCCGCAAGCCGACCTCTTAGCCTAGACGATACCAAGCGCGTACGGATACGTTCAGGTGCCACTGCCTTCAGTAGGCGTAGTGGAAGCTGCGACATTACCCATCAGCGTTTGTATCGTATCAGCTAACTTCTGCATATCCGGACGCGCGACGAACGCGGAAGCTCCTGCCTCGATGGCACGAGCCTTCTTGTCCTCACGGCCCGAGTACACGACGAGTCGGATATGGCGGGCAGTATCGGAAGCTTTGAGTCGTGCGATACACGACAGGCCATCGATCTTGCTCCCTCCTACGTCGAGTACTACGACATCAGGCGTCTCACTTCCGACAGCTATCAATGCGTCGACTGGGTCTGAGAAGCCTGTGACGTCGAATCTCCCAGCAAGAGAACGCTTCATCGTTTCTAGCTGCTGAGAGTCTTCTTCGATGAGGTGCACCGTAGGTTTCCCTTGGCGCAACACTTCTGGAATCGGGTAACCAAATTTCCTAAGGAAATCGAGTACATCGACCCTGCGGAAGCGAAGATGTCTTCCGGGTGTGCGAAAATGCCTGACCTCGCCACGATCCGCCCAGTTATGGATCGTTTTAAGGTCGACCTGGCAGAACCGAGCTACCTCGGATGCCGTGAATAGCTCTTTGGCCTGTGTGCGTCGGGCCATCAAGAGAAATTCCTAACATCCCACGGTTCCACTGTCTAGGGAAAAATCCAGCCTAGTCAGGCTTGCCCTACACGTAAGACCAAGTTACACGTTGCCGCCTATGCTGGATTCGCCAATGATTCCTGACCATTGCAAAATGGCCTGCGCGAGCGCCTCCAGCACTCGAGCAAAAGAATCATACGCGTGACAGGTCCGAAACCTGGGTGAGGAGCGTGCTCGACACGCTCTACCAGGTCATTCGAAGCTTGGTGGAGCCACCAACCCAGTTCCCGCGCAGTCTCTTACTGGCAGGAACGGCGAACTCTCGGTGAACGGCAAGCGCGGCGACCGACTCAACCGCGTGTTGCACATCCGATTTCAAAGTTAATATAACTACTTAGGACTCAGAACCGTGGTCGTTGGCACGCCGATGGCGGAAGCCAGGCGCGCCAGGGTCTCGAGTGACGGGGTATGACGACCGGCTTCGACGCGCGCGATGTTCGGGCGATGTATGCCTGTGCGTCGGGCGAGCTCAGCCTGCGTCAAACCTGCTGCAAGTCGCAGCTCGCGCAGCCGCGCACCCAAGCGCGCTCCGTCGACTGCACCTGCACCATCGAGCCCACCATGACCGTTGGGCTGCGTCGTCTGGCCAGCCACACTCGCCACCGCGGAAGCACGGATGGTGAGTTGACGACCACTGCTCAGGCGCAAAGTTGCTGCCTGGGCATCACTCTCGAGCAAGATACCAGCCACTTCACTGTTGTCGTCTTCTTCGCTGATCGGCCGCGTCAGCAACGCGGCGCTACCGTCACCGAGGAGCGCGAGCAGCTCGTTGGGGCGCGGTGATACCGTGAGGTATTCGAAGCGATTCGCACGACCTTTATCTGCACGCCGGCACAGCACATTCACTATGCGCGGCACGTCGCTCGCGGACTTCACGAGCAACCCGGGGCAGAGGTCTTCGAGCAGTTCTTCAATTCCGGTGTAGCCACCGCCTTCCGGCAGAACCACAACGGTCACCAAGCCTAGAGCCTTTGCGAGGCCCACGGCCGTGAGCAATTCATCTTCGTCGTAGGTAGAGGTGCCGGCGTCGAGCACCAGCAGCGTTCCGGGGGTGAGCTCCGTGGCAAGACCATTCGGATGGACAGCTCGCAGGGCGAGCCCCGATGCTCCGAGTGCTTCTCTCCAGACGGTCTCGAATGTAGGGCGATCAGTGACGAGGGAAATCGTGGGGGACATGCTCCCTCCGCACACAGCGGAAGCCCCTTATGACAGATGCGATCAGGCGGCTCAAGCCTCTTCAACGGCAAACATTGGCGCATTAGCAGTACTGGGTTTGCACAGTGGTCTCCTCGAAAAGCCTCGTAGTTTCGCGAAATAACGCGATCTTTCCGGTGTCTGCGCACGAAACGCCGTCATTTGGCGCAGTTGCGGTGGACTGAAATCGGCATGTCCCAACTCGGGCGTCGGCTACATGAGTGCCTCGCGAGGCAGATCTGCGCGACCTCAGTGGGTGGTCGCCGTACCGCGGGGCGAACGAGCCGCACCGCGCGCGGTGCCGACATTCACTGCCGTCACGAGCAGCCACATCGCACACACGAGCAAAGTCGTGCCTAGCGCCCAGGCGGGAAGCTCGAGCTTGCGCACCAGCGGCCTCGCCGCGGCGCCAAAAGCGAACTCGAGGTGGACCCAATATACGAGTAGCGACGAGCTACCCAGCGTTTGGAGCGGTGCGCTCTGCACCAAGAACTTGGGTGAGAGCTTCGAGCCCGCGACACGCGAGAGCGCAAGCGCCGGACCGAGCAACGCCAAGACCAGGCCGAACTTGTAGGCGAGGCGAAGTAGGGGTGCGAGCCAGGCGTGATCACGCGCGAGCCTGTAGACCGGTGGCCAGGCCTCACTGGTGCAGAGCGCGAGCCAGGCACCGATCGCGATGCTGGCGATGATGCGCACCTCGAGCTGCGAATGGCCTTGGGCGCGCGTCCACCACAGGCCTAACGCTGCGCCACCACAGGCGAAACCTGCCCAGGGCAAGAGCGGGAACAAGCCGGCGACCGGGGCGCCATCGGCTGTTGGCCACTGGGCGAAGTACGCAGCGATCGCTTCCGGTAGAGCGCCCGGCGCGAGCTCGCGTAGCGGGGCTACGGCCAGCCCGATCGCTGCCGCCGCCAGCAGCAGCACTGCGATGCCGGGCAGGCCTGCGCGCCGCCGCGCGTGCAGCAGCGCCAACAGATTGAGCCCTACGAGCGACGCGCCTATGCATTGCAACACGTCGACGCGTAGCAGACCTCGCAGTCGTGCAGGCTCGTATATACGCACGATGCCCGCGCCGATAAGCCAGGCGGCTGCCGCGGCGCCCGCGATCTTTGCAGCCCTACGCGGCGCAGTCGCAAGTTTTTCTGCGGCCTGGTGTGCCAGTACGAACGCGAGCAGGAGGCTGAGGATGGCGAGGTAGTTTCCTGGACGCGAGTAGCCGCCAGCGTCGATCACCCACATCTGCAGGCGCAGCGCGTAGCCGAACACGATCAACTGCAGGCCGCGTGCGATATGCTTAGCCGGATGGAATGGCGTTCCGCGCTCCGCCGTGCGCCCCCACTGGATCCCGAGCGACAAGCCCGCCAGCGCAAGGAACGTCGGCGCAGCCAGCCCGCCGAAGAACTGCAGCGCGTTCCATAGACCGCCGCTG
>JBEGTL010000717.1:0-4001 GCA_041179425.1 Pseudomonadota bacterium
CATTTGGGGATCAGCTCGTTGGGCGCGCAGACCTTGGGCTCGCCTGGCAGGATCTGAGACAGATCGAAGCATGTCCAATCGGGGTCGCAGCCGTCGGGCAGACAGTCGCGGACGATACACATGCCGAGCTGCACCACGCAGTACTTGGCGTCGAAGCGCGCGCAGTCTGCAGTGCTCGTGCACTGTTCCTTCTGACCCTCGTAGAACCGCCGGCAGTAGCTGGGTGCGCTGGGCGTGCTGCCCTTGTTGCAGACGAAGCCTGGACCGCAGTCCTCGTTGCGCAGACAGCCGCTCGCCGTGCAGTAAGACCGTCCGCTCGGTGCCGCCTGACAGAGGGGAAAGGCCGGGTCTTCACAGGTCGAAGAGCCAGGTGCACAGGCTGCGCCGAGGCCTCCATCGGGCTGCTCGCGTTGGCCGGTGGAGACACAACGGCCAGCTTGGAGCACGTAGTCTTCGGCGCACAGGCACAGGCCGTCGACGAGCCGCTGGTTGTCCCCGCAGCGGTGATCCGAGTCGACCAGACACCCGCTGAGCAGGAGGACCGCAAAAAACGAGGCCCCCACGCTCCCCACGTCTGTGCCTCGTCGGCTGCGAAGCATCGCCATCATCCCCCAAAAGGCGCACGGTCGTCCCGCGCACGAGTGCACAGCAGCGGCGCACAGAGACCCCACTCCCACGTGCGCCCCAGAACGATAGAGCAGACTGTGTCCAAATGCAGCAAACGCGCGCAGAGCTCGCGAGTCGGGTGTCAGCCGCTCACGACGCTCGGACGCGCGCCGCCAGCTCCGCACGCACGAGCGCCGCAGTCTGCTCGTACAGATCGGACAGCGTCTCGGCGTGCTGGCGGGCCGCCACATCGTCCCCTGCCACGGCTGCTTGATCGAGAGCCAGGCAGACTGCAGTCATGGGCATGGCTCCCACGCTGAGGCAGCCGCCCTTGAGTTTGTGCGCGCGCGTCTTGATCAGCTCGTTCGCGCCGTCGCGACAGGCAGCCGACAGGCCCTCGAGCTGGGCGGGGACGAGCTCGAGAAAGAGCTCACTGACCTTGACCGAGCGGCGCACCGCGGGGTCGAGCAGGTCTCGTCGTTCGCTCGCCTCGGGTGTGGGCAGAGGGACGTCGCTGGTCACACGGCGTGCACGCGCGGTGGTCTGTACGAGTCGGCGCTGCCGTGGGGGCCCTCCGGACAGCGACTCGTTCGTGACGTGGCGCAAGAGGGCGCGCTCGAGCGACGCTCCCAGGATGGGCTTGGTCAGGTAGTCGTCCATGCCGGCGCTCAGCACCTTTTCGCGCTCGCCCGAGATCGCGTGTGCGGTGAGTGCGATGATGGGGACGCGCGGGCGCCCTTCTGCGGCCTCCCAGCTACGAATCTCGCGCGTGGCCTGGTAGCCGTCGAGCACAGGCATCTGACAGTCCATCAAGACTGCGTCGTAGTGGCCACGCTTGATCGCCGTCAAGGCCTCGAGGCCATTGCCGGCCACGTCCACGGTGTAACCGAGCTCCAGCAGCAGCTCGAAGGCGACGGTCTGGTTGATCTCGTTGTCGTCGACCGCCAGCACGTGGCCACCGCGGGCGGGAGACGACGTCCGGCGCGGCGCACGCGGCGCGCCATCGTTCTGGTTGTCGGCCACGTGAAAGGCGTTCATCAAAAAGTCGAACACGTCCGACTCGCGCAATGGCTTGGCCAGCACGGGCAGCTCGCTCGGCAGCGCCGCGTCGGTGATCCGCACGCCGCTGTGCACGAGGAGCGCAACGGCCGTGGGCGTGCTGCTCTTGGCGATGGCGCCTGCAAGCTCGACCGCTCCTCCGCCCACGAGCGGCTCCGCGACGAACACCACGGCGAAGGGTGCGCCCTCCATGATCGCAGTCTCGAGCTGGATCATGGCGTCGAAGGCCGTGGTCGCGGCTTCCGGCTTGAGTCCGTAGCGCTCGAGCTGCGCCGCGAGGAGCGTGCGCGTGGGCAGGTTGTCGTCGACCAAGAGCGCGCGCTTTCCGGCGGCAACGAACTGCGGTGTGGGAGCGAGCTCCTCGATCACGTCGCACGCGATACGAACAGAGAAGGTGCTGCCCACGCCGAGCTTGCTCTCGACCGTGATCTCTCCCCCCATCAGCTGCGCGAGGCTCTGCGAGATGGCCAGACCGAGGCCGGTGCCTCCATGTTGGCGCGTGCTCGAAGCGTCGACCTGAGAGAACGACACGAACAGCTTGCCCAGGCCGTCGGCGGAGATGCCGGGCCCCGAGTCCGCCACGGTGCACACCAGGTCCACGTGCTCTTTGTCGCGTGCGCCCACGTCGACCGTGACGATGACCTGACCGCGCTCGGTGAACTTGACCGCGTTGCCCACCAGGTTGGTGATCACCTGTCGGAATCGGTCGACGTCGTTCTGCACGACGCGCGGGACGCCCTCGGCGACCCGGCACAGAAGCTCGATGCCCTTGCCGTGCGCGCGTGGCGCGAGCAGCTCGACCACGTCGCGCACCGCCGTACGCACGTCGAACGGAGCGGGGCTGATCTCGTACTTGCCTGCCTCGATCTTCGAGAAGTCCAGGACGTCGTCGATGATCGTCAGCAGACTGCGCGCGGAGGTACGGATGATCTCGGCGAGCCGCAGCTGACGGTCTTCGAGACCCCCGCGCATCAACAGGTCCGACATGGCGAGGACGCCGTTCATCGGCGTACGAATCTCGTGGCTCATGTTGGCGAGAAACTCGCTCTTGAGGCGGGTGGCCGCGAGGGCGTGCACGGTCGTCTGTTCGAGGCGACGGATGGTGGCGCGAGCGATGCGCAAGATCGGGACTACGTAGAGGTTGACGAACAGCAGCGCGGCACCCAACGCGAGCAATCCAGCTGCGGCGGTGGCTGCCAGGATGCGCAGACGCAATCGATCTCCGGCTGCCACGCGCTCGGTCGAGATCACCAGCGCAACCCTGCCGGCGACCACGCTCTCGAGTCTCACCTCGGACCACGCTACCAGCTGACCATCGACGGTGCGCAGGGTGCGCGGCGGCCCCTGGAACAGGTCGCCCTTGGTGCGTGCGCCGTGGTGATAGAGCTCGCGACCGTCGGGAGAGACCGCGACGATGGCCAGCACGTCCGTGTCCGACACGTAGTCCCTGGCCGTGCGTGCGATCAGGTCTCGGTCTTCGGTCAAGAGGGCGAGGTCGAGCTCGCGGCTGAGCAGGCTGGCTCCACGCAGTGCCTTGTGCTCGAGATCGCGCTGCAGCGGCGGCGTGAGCGTGCCGAAGATCTGCGACACCAACAGGAAGATCACGGTCGAGACCATGCCCAACAGGCCCACACTGAAGGCGACCAGACGCACCTGGATGCGCCTGGTGGAGAGCTGTTCGCGCTCCTCTCGCGACAACAGCGAAGTCTCGTCGTCGTATGGCGCTCTGCCCAACGGGTCCATCAGCGTAGGAGCTGGCGTGCTCGGTCGAGCCTCGAGCGGTGGATGGTCAGGGCGAGTGAGCGGTCGAACGACGCACCCTTGTCGGCCTCGACACTCATCAAGTGAGTGAGCAACTCGCTCACGGCGTTGTCGACCTCGGTGGGCACCGCGCGCCGGTTGCTGCACAGCTCGGCGATGTCCGTGATGTGCGTGAGGAGCAGGGCGGTGTTGACGAGGCTATGGGCCTGCGTGTCCACGCGCAGTGTGCCCAGGGTCTCGAGGAGCTTGGGCAGCACTTGTCCGCGTCGCAGCACCAGCTCCCGCCACAGCGTGAGACAAGCCTGGGCGAGCGCCTGCGGAGATCTAGACCCGACCGACTCACCACGCAGGGAGGGGCGGGCGGGGCTGGCCAGGGGCTTTCGAAGCAACGCGTAGCCGACGGTCGCGACCAGCTGCTCGTTCATCTGCGCCTTGGTGACCACGGCCACCCCGGGCAGCTGCATCGCGGCCTCTTGGACCGTCTCGGAGGCCTCGCCGGAGATCAGCACGACGGGCAGGTCTCGGATGCGATCCCATGTGCGTATGAGCGCGATGAAACGGTCGCCGCTCATGAT
>JBEGTL010000718.1:0-3992 GCA_041179425.1 Pseudomonadota bacterium
AGAGCAACATGTTGGGCGGCTCGGGCGAGCGCAGGAGCTCGTCGAGGACACTCAGCGCGTCGCTGTCGGCCCACTGCATGTTGTCGAGCGTGACCAGCATGGGCGCGCGCTTGGAGAGATCGGACAGTAAGGTGCGCAGCGCGCGCAGGGCCACACGACGCAGCGCCCGCGGCTCCCGCGGCGCGGGCTCTCGGGTGTCGGGGATGGCGATGCGCAGCAGGGTGGGGAAGAGCCGTGTGAGCAGCTCGGTGTGCGGCGGCAAAAGCGTGGCGACCGAGCTCGCGTCTTGGAGCGCGAGGTAGCGACTGAGCGCGTCGACGGCGCCACTGACCCCGCGAAACGCGCGCCGGCCCTCGGGATCGCAGCGGCCGGTGAGGTGGACCAGGTGGGGGTACTCGTTGCGCAGCTTGCGCGCGAGCTGGGTGGCCAGCGTGCGCTTGCCGAGCCCTGCCTCCCCGTAGAGGCAGAGCGTCGACACGGCACCGTGGCGCGTGCGCTCGAACGCCTCGGCCAGCAGGCCGAGCTCGCGACGCCGGCCCAGGAACGGTGCGGCATCGCCCAAGAGAGACAACGTCTGCGAGGGGCGGGGCTCGCTCTCGTTCACGATGCCCAGGCGCGCGCGCAGCTCGTCGTAGTCGGGCCGCGCGTCGGGGTCGATGGCGAGCAGCTCGAGGCACAGCTCGCCGAGCTCTCGTGGGTACCGACCTCGGGACAGCTCGGGCGGGCGTTTTTGTTTCTGGTCGACCAGGTCGGCGCCGCTGGACGCGAAGGGCGACACGCCCGCGAGCGCTTGAAACAGCACGGCGCCCACGCTGTACCAGTCGGACGCGGTACTGGCGGCAGCGTCTTCGAGTCGCTCGGGCGCGACGAAGGGCAGCGCACTGAGCAGGCGCTGCTCGCTTGCGCGCCCATCGCGTGAGCCCGAGAGCTCGCACTCCAGCAGCACCAGCCGCCCCTGTGGGGTGACGCGCACGTGCTCGGGTTCGATGTTGCCGTGCACTCGACCGGCCGCGTGCAGCGCGTGGACGGCGCGCACGAGCTGCGTCAAGGCACTGCGTAAACGCAGCTCGGACAGCTCGCCGCTGCCGGCTGCACCGTGAGGCTTTTGCCCCGCGCGCGGCCGCACGTAGTCGAGCAGCGGCTCGCCCTCCACGAACTCCATCGTGTAGAACCACAGGCCGTCGACACGATCGAGGTCGCCCAGCGAGACCAGCCCGGGGTTGCGCACGGCCTTGAGCGCGAGGAAGTCTTGGCGCAGCGACTCGCCCGCGTTGCGCGACACGTTGCGCAGCGTGCGTAGCGCGACGAACGTGCCGCGCGTCTCGTCCATCGCTTTGTAGAGCTCGCCGACCGCCCCCACACCGATGCGCGATACGATGCGGAAGCGGGGGGTTCCGTGAAACTGCGGCTCGAGGATCGCCACGCGGCCGCATCCTACTCGAGGGGCTCGCCCGCTCGTTGTTTTTCGGGAGGTGATTTTCCGAACCGCCATTCGGGCGGCGGAACGAAGACGCGGGCGCGCGAGCCTCAGCGTGGACGCAGCGTTCGGCGGGACCTCGGGCCGACCCCTGTTCCGGTCAGCGCTCGCGCATGATGCGATCGGCCATCGCCGCGCGCTCGGAGTACGCGCGGTCGACCGTGGCCTGCAGCGAAGAAGCGGTCGCTAGGCGCCCTTTGATGGTCTCCGGGTTGCTCGCCTCGGGTGCGGGCAGGTCGGACGAGCACGCGTGCAGACCGTCCCGCAATAGGTCCATGCGGTGGTCGATGCGGCTGACGGTGGCGTAGCCCAAGTAGCTACAGCCGAGCAGCGGCGCGATGGGCATCAGCCCGCGCAGCCGGCCGCCCCACACCGCAAATACGACCAGGGCCGAGGCGAGCAGGCCGATCGCGACCGCCAGCTCACGGAGGTGTTCGTGCCACACGAAGGTACTGATGGGCACACGCAGCGACGCGCGGATCGCCTGGCAGCGCTGCCCGGTCTGCAGCTCGTCGTGGGCACGCTGCACGCTGCGGTCGAGCTGCTGCAGCTGCGAGGCGCTGGCTCCCGCGAAGTCCACGCTCTTGAGCTCGGGCAGCGCGATGGGCGCGACCACCTCGCCGTGTACGGCCACCGCGCCGGCGTTGGTGAACACCTCGCGTCCGTTGGCGCCGCGATACCGGTAGACGTGGTCGTCCTTGCGCTGCGGCGCGTCAGTGCGCACGTCTTGGGCGCGGGCGACCCCGACGAACAGCCCCGCGAGATCCCCGCCCGTCGCAGCGCGCAAGTCGAAGCGCGCCCTCGGGCGCGCGAACGAATCAAGGCCCGCGCCCCAGCCGACGAACGCGAGCGCCAACACAACCCCTACCAACGGTGGCCTCGGAAACATGAGCAGCAGAAAGGGTATCGTGAAGCCGGTTCGGTCACGCGAATTTGTTTGCGGGCAGAAATCGGCACCTCCAGGCTGAGTACATCACCTGCATTTCCCGCTACGGCCTTGCACTTCGCCGCAGGGCATCGTTTGAATGTGACCGAACCGACATGGACCGCCTCGCCACCATCGCCCGTGCTCAGCTGCGTCAGCTCACCGTGTGGTGGCCGGCGCTGACCATGCACATCGCCATGGGGGTGATGTTCTTGTGCCTGGGCGTGTTCTTTGGTGCATTGACCGGCGTGGTCGGCGGCGTGACCTGGATACTCGTCTGGCCCGCGATGAGTCTGGTGGTGGTGGGGCTCGGCTACTTGTGGCTGGGTCCTTGGGTGCTCGGCAAGCAGCCCGACGGCACGCTCGCCTGGTACACGGCGCTGTTGTTGATGCCTTACTTCGGCGCGGCCGAGTTCGCGTGGTACCTGGTGCGCGTGCTCGGCGGCGAAGAGCCGTGGCACGAGGTATCGCGCGGTCTGTACCTTGGTCGCCGCGTCCAGCACTGGGAGGTTCCGGCACGTATCGGACTCGTGCTGGACATGACGGCCGAGTTTGTCGAGCCCGTCGAGCTGCGCACGGGTCGTATCTACGTGTGCGTGCCGACGTTCGACGCGTCGGCACCAGACCCCGCACTGCTGGCGGCTGCCATCGCTGAAATCGTGGGCTACCAGGGGAACATTTACGTGCACTGCGCGGCAGGACACGGTCGCTCCGCCATGGCCATGGCGGTGCTGATGGTGGCGCGCGGTGTCGCGACCGACCTCGAAGACGCGGTCGCGCAGATGCGCAAAGCGCGCACGCGGGTACGCCTGCGCACCACGCAGTGGCTTGTTGCTCGGGCAGCACTCGACATCCTTCGCGCTCAAAATCAGCTCCCGGACCAGCACGCCGCGTAGGGCTGCTCGCGCCGCTCGCGAACAGTTTCACTTCGCGCGTAAGCGTGTTCACGAGGACGGTGAAACGTCGTTGGTGCGATCCACGCGAGCCTGCTAGTCAGCAGAACAGCGCCGCGCAGTGCACGCGTCGGCGCTAGCGGGGGGCACGGATGGTCCCTAGCAGCGCAAGGAGAGCTCATGTTCGTCGCGCGCCCGATCGGCTTGTCTGTTAAGCAGCACGCGCCACAAGCCGATCAAAACAAGGGCCCCATCGTCGACGTGTTGAAGCGGGTGCTGCCAGACTCGGGCATGGCCCTCGAGGTGGGGAGCGGCACCGGTCAGCACATCATCCACTTCGCACGCCAGTTCCCGAGCCTGGTCTGGCAGCCCAGCGACTACGACCAGGTCTCGGTGGCCAGCATCGAGAGCTACCGCCGCGAGTCGCGCCTCGGAAACGTGCGCGAGCCGCTGCTGCTCGAGGTCCGAAAGCGCATGTGGGGCCACGGTCAGCTCGACGTGGTGGTCGCCATCAACCTGGTGCACGTCACCTCGTGGTCGGTCTGCGAGGGCCTGTTCGATGGCGCACGCCGTCACCTGCGGTCGGCCGGTGTGCTGTTCTTGTACGGCCCGTTCAAGCAGAACGGTGGCTTCACCAACGCGGACGACGCGGCTCTCGACGCCACCCTGCGCGGCCGCAACGCCGACTGGGGTCTGA
>JBEGTL010000719.1:0-3985 GCA_041179425.1 Pseudomonadota bacterium
AAGGGCGTCGCGGTCTTTTTTGCCGTCGGCGCGGTCTCCGGCACCGTGCTCTCGCTCGAGCTCGGGCTGCTCTGGCCCACCTTCATGGAGCATGCGGGACCCATCATCGGCCTCCCGTTCTCCTGGGAGGGCACCGCCTTCTTCATCGAGGCCATCGCCCTCGGGCTGTTCTTGTACGGCTGGGATCGACTGCCCGAGTGGGTGCACTTCGCGAGCGGCGTGGTGGTGGGCGTGTCGGGCGTCGCCTCGGGCGTGCTGGTGGTGGCTGCCAACGCGTGGATGAACAGTCCGCGCGGCTTTCGTTGGGTCGACGGGCACGCGGTCGATGTCGACCCAGTCCTGGCCATGTTCAACGACGCTTGGGCCTCGCAAGCGCTGCACATGGTGCTGGCGGCGTTCGTCGCCACCTGTTTTGCCGTGGCCGGCGTGCACGCGTATCGGTTGCTGCGCGTGCCGACATCCCAGTTTCATCAGCGCGCCCTACGCATCTCCATGCTGCTCGGCTCAGTCTGCGCACTGCTGCAGCCGCTGAGTGGCGACTTCAGCGCCAAGGACGTGGCCAAACGTCAGCCCGCCAAGCTGGCCGCGATGGAAGCGCACTACCACACCAGCCGCAGGGCTCCGCTGCTGCTCGGGGGGTTGCCCGACGACGAGACACAGACCGTGCGCTACGGCATCGAGCTGCCTGCCTTACTGAGTGTGCTGGCCTTCGCCGACCCCGACGCCGAGGTGGCGGGGCTCGACCGCGTACCGCGCGACCAGTGGCCCAAGACCGCGGTGTGTCACGCCGCGTTCCAGATCATGGTGGGCTGTGGAAGTGCCCTGATGGCGCTCGGCGCGTGGTTTTTGTTCCTCCACGTGCGGCGACGAAAAGAGCCGTTTTCTAGGCTATTTTTGCGGGTGGTCACGCTCTTTGGGCCGCTCGGCTTCATCGCGGTCGAGGCCGGCTGGACGGTCACCGAGGTCGGCCGCCAGCCCTGGATCATCTACGGCGTCTTGCGCACCAAAGACGCCCTGACGCCCATGCCAGGGCTGGTCTGGCCGCTGCTCAGCATGTTGGTCGTGTACGCACTGTTGGTGTTCGTGACCATCGTCGTGCTCAGCCGTCTGGTCCAGGCCACCGAGCGCTCGCTCGCGCTGGACGGCGCACTCCCCACGGAGACGGCCGATGCATGAGGCGGTGCTGGGCGTGATGTTGGTGGCAGCGACGCTGTACGCCGTACTGGGCGGCGCGGACTTTGGCGCGGGGCTGGTCGAGCCGTTCGTCCCGCCCGCCGAGCGCAAGCGCATCGACGTGGCCATCGCTCCCGTGTGGGAAGCCAATCACGTGTGGCTGGTGCTGCTGGCCACCCTCGCATTCGTGGCGTTCCCACGGCTGTACACCATCGCGACCACCTACTTGCACATCCCCATCTTGCTCGTCTTGCTGGGCATGGTCGCGCGCGGCAGCGCCTTCACGTTTCGCCACTACGACCCCACGCCGGGCGGGTACGTGGGTTGGTACACCCTGGCGTTTCGTCTCGGCAGCCTGCTCACGCCCATGTTCCTCGGCATCACGCTTGCGGCCACCGCCTACGGCGGCCTGCGCACCGACCTCGACGCCGGTTTTTACGCGGTGTTCGTCGCTCCGTGGAACACACCTTTTGGCTGGGCGACCGGCTCGTTCGTCTGTGCTTTGTTCGCGTTTCAGGGCGCCGCCCTGCTGGCCGCAGAAAACGCTCGCGGGTCAGGGGCTCTACCCTTCGAGCGCATCGCGCGCGCGGCGCACCTCACGTCCATCGCGCTCGGTGGCGTGGTCCTGCTGACGGCGTACCTCGAGCGCGTGCCTTGGCTCGACGACCTGCTCGCCTCGCCCACCGCCCTCACCTGTATGGGCGTGGCCACGCTGTGCCTGCCCACGACGGCCTACGGCTTTCGCAACGGCAGGCCGTGGCTGGTGCGCGGGGCAACGTTCGTGCAGGTGTGCTGCATCTTGCTCGGCTTCTTCGTCGCCCAGATGCCGAGCTTGCTGCGTATTCGGTCCGGAGATCTTACTATCGAGTCGGCAGCCGCTCCGGACGCCACGTTTCGGAGCTTGCTGTGGGCCATCGCCATCGGACTATGCGCAATCCTGCCTGCCACGGTGTACCTGATCAGGGTCTACAAGCGTGCACCCCGCGGTGCGCTTGGCTAGCAGACTTTTCGACCCTTTTGCGCCTGCAGTGTGAGTCCGATGACTGACAGACGCGATCACGGGACCCGACGCAAGCGTGCCTTCCGCGTGTTCTCGGACGCGGTGTTCGGCGGCGGGCTCGGGTCGCTGGTCCACGGTGCATTCGACCTGCTGGGACGGCTGCGGCCAAGCCCTCCGCAGAACGACCCACACCTCGACGCGGTCGTCGCACGAGCCGCCGAGTCGGCGCGCATCGAGAACGAGCTGCGCTTCACCCTGCTGGTCGACAGCGTCACCGAGTACGCCATCTTCATGCTCGACACCACGGGGCACGTCTCGACCTGGAACGCGGGTGCGCAGCGCATCAAAGGCTACGAGGCGCGAGAGATCCTCGGGCAGCACTTCAGCATCTTCTACGACGAGTCCGAGATTCGAGCGGGCAAGTGTGAGTTCGAGCTCGAGGTCGCCGAACGCGACGGCCGAAACGTCGACGAGGGCTGGCGCATCCGCAAAGACGGCACCCGCTTCTGGGCCAACGTGGTGATCACGTCCGTGCGCACGTCGAGCGGCGAGCTGGTCGGCTTCGCCAAGGTCACGCGCGACATGACCTCGCACAAACGCGCCGAAGAACAGCGCGTGCGGCTCGCCGCCGCCGAAGAATCGATCCGCGTGCGCGACGAGTTCTTGATCGTCGCCTCGCACGAGCTGCGCACGCCCGTGACAGCCCTGCAGCTGCAGCTGCAGAGCCTGTCTCTTCGCCTGGGCAGCATGGAGCCACAGACGGCGCAGAAGGTTCAGCGGGTCGCCCGTAGCGTCGAGCGGCTGAACCACCTGGTCGAGTCCCTGCTCGATGCGTCGCAGTTCACCTCGGGACACGTCGCCTTACAGCGCGAGACGTTCGAGGCCGACACGGCGCTCTCCGAGTTCATCGACGAGCTGCGCGAGGGAGCCACCAAGGAGGGCTGCCCCCTGGAGCTGTCCGTCGAGCCCCGCATCTCCGTGCTCTGGGACCGCGTTCGGATCGGCCAGGTGATCACCAACCTGATCGCGAACGCCCTCAAGTACGGGCCTGCCAAGCCGATCCTCGTGAGGCTCACGCGGGACGGCGACAAGGCGGTGCGCATCGAGGTCGACGATCAAGGGCCGGGCGTGCCCGAAGTCGACTTGTGCCGCATCTTCGAGCGCTTCGAGCGCGCCTCTTCGCTGCGGCACCACGGCGGTCTGGGTTTGGGCCTGTACGTGGCGCGCGAGATCGTCGAGGCACATGGAGGCTCGATCACAGCGCGGAACAAGCCGGAAGGTGGAGCGTGTTTTATCGTCTCGCTCCCCCGCAGACAGGCGGACGAAGAGCCGGCCGAGGCTGTGCACGCACTGCACTGAGGTAGTCGTATGGTTCAGAAGCCCCGCGTGCTGGTCATCGAAGACGATGAAGACATTCGAGAGATCTTGGTCGACCTGCTGCAAGACTACGGCTACCAGTCGACCGGCGCCGTTCACGGGCGCGACGCACTCGACAAGCTGCGCGACATGAGCGCGCGCCCCAAGCTCATCCTGCTCGACCTGATGATGCCAATCATGGATGGTCGTGAGTTTCGGGAGAAGCAGCTCGCCACACCGGAGCTGGCCGACATCCCGGTGGTGATCATCTCGGCGTTTCGTGATGGCGAACGTCTGTTCGAGGCGCTCAAGCCCACCGCGTTCGTGCCCAAGCCCATCGACCTGCAGCGGCTCTTACAAATCGTCGAGAGCTTCGCAAAGGCGGGCTGACGCACGCTCGAGGCCGCGTTTGTGACGCCGCCACGCGCCTCCCCTCAGCTGCTCAAGCGCGGCCCG
>JBEGTL010000720.1:0-3977 GCA_041179425.1 Pseudomonadota bacterium
G
The DNA here is from genome assembly GCA_041179425.1 of Pseudomonadota bacterium. GTDB lineage: Bacteria > Myxococcota_A > Polyangia > Polyangiales > DASUME01 > DASUME01. The sequence continues at coordinate 2 of JBEGTL010000720.1, forward strand.
GGCAAGGACCAGATCAAGATGGTCCTCGACGAGTCCTACCGTTTCGTCAAGGACACGCTCGGTCCGCTCAACGCCGTCGGCGACAAGCAGGGCTGTCGCATCGAAGATGGTCGCGTAAAGACGCCGACTGGCTTCAAAGAGGCGTGGAAGGCGCTCTACGAAGCCGGCTGGAAGGGCATCGCCGAAGACGCCGACCACGGCGGGCAGGGTGCACCGCGCACCGTGCAGCTCTGTGTCGAGGAGATGATCAGCGGCTCCAACACCGCGTTCTCCATGTACCCCGGCCTCACCATCGGCGCGGCCGAGGTGATCGCGTCGGTGGGCACGCCCGAGCAGCACGAGCGGTACTCGTCCAAGATGTTCGTCGGCAAATGGGGCGGCACCATGTGCCTCACCGAGCCGCACGCGGGTAGCGACGTCGGCGCCGCCAGCACCTGGGCCAAAAAGAACGCGGACGGCACCTACAGCATCCGCGGCACCAAGATCTTCATCTCGGGTGGCGATCACGACATGGCCGACAACGTGGTGCACCTGGTGCTCGCGCGTATCGAAGGCGCCAAGCAGGGCACCAAGGGCCTGTCGTTGTTCATCGTCCCGCGCACGCGTATCGACGGCACCGACAACGACGTCACCGTTCCGTCCATCGAGCACAAGATGGGCATCAACGGCTCGGCCACCTGCGTCATCAACTTTGGCGACAACGACGGCTGCGTCGGTGAGCTGGTGGGCACGCAAGAGCACCAGGGCATGGCGCAGATGTTCCTGATGATGAACGGCGCGCGTATCGGCGTCGGTCTGCAGGGCATGGCGTGCGCTTCGGCCGCGTACCTCAACGCCGCCGACTACGCCAAAGACCGCAAGCAGGGTCCCAGCATCAAGAACTTCAAGGATGCCAACGCGCCCAAGGTCAACATCATCGAGCACCCCGACGTACGTCGTATGCTGATCGAGATGAAGGCACGCGTCGAAGGCACGCGCGCGCTCGGGCACAAGCTGACCGACCACATGGAGTGGGCCAAGGTGCTCGCCGGCAAGGACGACGCCAAGGCCGGCTACCACCACGGCCAGGTCGAGCTGCTCACGCCGCTGTACAAGAGCTACGGCTCGGACATCGGCTTCGAGGTCTCGGCTCTCGCCATCCAGTCGATGGGCGGCGCGGGCTTCCTCAAGGATCACCCGGTCGAGCAGTACTGCCGCGACTCCAAGATCTTCGCCATCTACGAGGGCACCAACCACATCCAGGCGCTCGACCTGGTGGCTCGCAAGCTGTCGCAGAACGGCGGCTCCAACGTCCGCGCGTTCCTCGGCGATGTGTCGGCCTTCGTGGCCAAACACAAAGAGCACCCGGTGCTCGCGAGCTCGGTCGCGCAGCTGGCCAAGGCGGCCGAGTCCGTCGGCGGCACCGTGCTGAAGTTCGCGCAGTGGAACACGCAGGGCAAGATCGAGCAGGTTCCGCTCGTCGCCAACCGCTTCTTGCAGATGATGGCCGAGACCACCATCGGCTGGTTGCTGCTCGACCAGGCTGTCATCGCGCTCGACAAGATCGAGAGCGCCAGCTCGTCCGACAAGGCCTTCTACGCGGGCAAGCGCTACGCCGCGCAGTACTTCGCCCAGCACTTTCTGCCCGGCGTCACTGGCCTCGCTCGCATCATCGCGGCCGAGGACACCAGCGCGCTCGAGATCCCCGAAGAGTCCATCGGCGTCGCGTGAGCAGGCGCAGTGTGAGCTGAGCCGCGATACGCGACCAGTGTGAGCTGGTCTCCACGTACGCGTGCCCGTCCCCGTGCCCGTACGCGATCTTCCGTCTCGCCCTGGTCCCTCCGGGCGAAGAGAGAACGGGAGATCGCGTACGGGCACGGGCACGCGTACGACAGAGGCGGTCCTCCGCCCCGGCTAGATGTTCGCAAGATTGCTGGATCGCGCCCCCGGCTGTTCGGGGACGCACACCCCGGTGAGCCTGGGGACCCTCTCGCCTTGTCACGGGGGTACGCTGGTTCGTGAGACGCATGTTGCGTTCCCTCGCCGGCGACGGACACTCCGTATACCCGAGCGGCCGTTCGTCGCGAAGACTCGCGGATCCGCATGACAGCGGAAGGGTCGTCCCGCATAGTTTCGCTCGCGTAACGGCGGAAAGGCGAAACGACGCCGTTTTTTCCTTGCCCGAGACAGGGCGTGAAGAGAGTAGAGCGATGCAAGCAGCACCTCAGACCGTCGAATCGGTCGTCATCCGTTTTGCCGGCGACTCTGGCGACGGCATGCAGCTTACGGGCACGCAGTTCACCGAGACCTCCGCCCTGGCAGGCAACGACCTGGCCACGTTCCCCGACTTTCCGGCCGAGATCCGTGCACCCGCGGGCAGCCTCGCGGGCGTGTCTGGCTTTCAGGTGCACATCTCTTCCAACGAGGTGCACACGCCCGGCGACGAGCCCGACGTGCTGATTGCGATGAACCCCGCTGCGCTCAAGGCCAACCTCAAGGACTTGCGCAAGAACGGCGTGCTCATCCTCGACATCGATCAGTTCACCGAGAAAAACCTCACGCGCGTCGGCTACAAGACCAACCCGGTCGATGACGGCTCGCTCAACGGCTACCACGTCCACAAAGTCGACATCACGGGCATCACGCTCAAGGCGATCGAGGGCTCGGGCCTCGGCCAGCGTTCCGCGGTGCGCTCGAAGAACTTCTTCGCGCTCGGCCTCGTCTACTGGATGTACAGCCGCACGCTCGACCACACGCTCGCCTGGATCGACGCCAAGTTCAAAGGCAAGGAAGACGTCGCCGAGGCCAACCGGCGCGCGCTCAAGGCCGGCTACCACTACGGCGAGACGGTCGAGGTCTTCGCGCACACGTACGAGGTGTCGCAGGCCGACATCGAGCCCGGCATCTACAAAAACATGTCGGGCAACGAGGCGCTCGCGCTGGGTCTGATGGCTGCCGCCGAGCTCAGTGGGCTCGACGCGTTTTTGGGTAGCTACCCCATCACGCCTGCGTCCGACATCCTGCACGCGCTCTCGCGCCACAAACACATGGGCGTCCGCACGTTCCAGGCCGAAGACGAGATCGCGGCCGTGGCGGCGGCGGTGGGCGCGGCCTACGCAGGCTCGCTCGCCATCACCACCACCAGCGGTCCCGGCATGCTGCTCAAGGCCGAGGCCATCAACCTCGCGCTCATGATGGAGCTGCCGCTGCTCATCATCGACGTACAGCGCGGCGGGCCGTCGACGGGTCTGCCCACCAAGACCGAACAGTCCGATCTGCTGATGGCGATGTACGGCCGCAACGGCGAGTCGCCCATCCCCATCATCGCGCCTCGCTCGCCCGGCGACTGTTTTTATGCCGCCATCGAGGCGGCGCGCATCGCGCTCGAGTCGATGACGCCCGTCATCCTGCTCTCCGACGGCTACATCGCCAACGGCGCCGAGCCGTGGAAGGTGCCGGACATGAGCAAGATCGCGCCGATCGCGGTCAAGTTCCACACCGACCCGGCCACCTACAAGCCGTACGGTCGCGACGACAAGCTCGCGCGCCCGTGGGCCATCCCGGGCACGCCCGGACTCGAGCACCGCATCGGTGGCCTCGAGAAAGAGAACGTCACCGGTCAGGTCAGCTACACGGCCGAGAACCACGAGCTGATGTCGCGCGTGCGCGCCGAGAAGGTGCAAAAGGTGGCCGAGCGCTACGGCCGCACCGAGATCTTCGGCGACGAAGCGGGCGACCTGTTGGTCATCGGCTGGGGCGGCACCTACGGCGCCATCCGTGCGGGCGTCAAGGGCATGCGCGGACGCGGCCACAAGATCGGCCAGGTCCACCTGCGCAACCTCAACCCGCTGCCCAACGACCTCGGCGACATCCTCAAGCGCTACAAGCGTGTGCTGGTGCCCGAGCTCAACCTCGGCCAGCTCAGTGTGCTGCTGCGGGCCAAGTACCTGGTCGACGCGCGCTCGTACACCAAGATCCAAGGCAAGCCGTTCAAAGA
>JBEGTL010000721.1:0-3966 GCA_041179425.1 Pseudomonadota bacterium
GCCGCCACCTCCTCCGCCGCCGCCTCCGGAGCCCGAGATTCCGCCGGAGCCTCAGCCCGAAGAGAAGCCGCGCGTACAGCCCAAGCCGACGCCCCAGAAGGCGACGCCCAAAAAGGCCACCACGGTGGCGAAAGACCCGCCGCCCGACCTCGGCAGTGCGCTGCCTTCGAGCGACGAGGGTGAGCTTCCGCCGTCGCCTCCAGGCGATGGCATCCCGGGCCCCGAGCCCGTCGCGGCCCCGCCGCCCCCACCTCCGCCGCCTCCGCCTCCACCTCCGGTGATCGAGGCCAAGGAGGGAGCCAACTACCTCAAAAACCCGCGTCCTCCCTATCCGCGCCTCGCACTGCGTGAAGGTTGGGAAGGCAAGGTCGTGTTGCGTGTGAAGGTGCTGCCGAACGGGAAGGTCGGCGGTGCCACGGTACAGAAGTCTGCTGGGCGATCGGTCCTCGACGACGCCGCTCTCGAGATCGTCAAGAGCTGGACGTTCGTACCCGCCACGCAAGGCGGGGCCCCCATCGCGGGCTGGGTCTCGGTGCCCTTCGAATTTCAAATCAACTAACGACGGAGTGAAGTCGCATGTCTGATCAGCTGAGCATGTTCCTCGTAAACGCTACGTTTGTATTTCTGGTCGGTGCTTCCGCGCTGACCTGGGCCATCGTCATCGTCAAGGCCCTGCAGCAGCGCCGCCTGACGAAGCAGACGTTGTCCTTCGCCGACGCCTTCGGCAAGCTCGCGGGCGTGCCCTCCGTGGCTGAGCTCAACAAGCACGCCGGTCCCGCGGCGCGCGTCGCGCTCGCCGGTGCCGAAGCCTGGCACGACAGTGCCAAGGGCAGCGGCGACCTGGACGTGCGCACCGACCTGCTCGAGCGCAGCCTCAAGCAGCAGCTGGTGCGCGAACGCCGCGGCGTCGAGGCGGGCCTTCCCGTGTTGGCCAGCGTCGGCTCCACGTCCCCGTTCGTGGGACTGTTCGGAACGGTGCTCGGCATCATCCACGCGTTGTCCGCGATTAGCGGCTCGGGCTCGGCGAGCCTCGACGTGGTCGCTGGCCCCATCGGCGAAGCGTTGGTCGCGACTGCCATCGGCATTGCGGTCGCGGTCCCGGCCGTGCTCGCCTACAACTACTTCCTGCGTCGCCTCAAGACGCTGTCGGCCGACCTCGAAGACTTCGCCAACTCGTTCGTGGGCAGCGCCATCAAGAGCAGTTTCGCGCGCCCGTCGCGCGCGGTCGATGAGCGCACCGGTGAGCACGCGCTCGAACTGCGCCAGGAAGCGAGCGCCTGATGGCAATCTCGACAAGTGAGTCCGACGAGCTGGTGAGCGACATCAACGTGACGCCCCTGGTGGACGTCATGCTGGTTTTGCTGGTCGTGTTCATCGTCACGGCGCCGCTGCTCACCAACTCCATCAAGGTAACCTTGCCTTCGACCGCCATCACGTCGACTCCCGAGCAGAAGGAGAACGTGACGGTCAGCGTCGACGCCAAGGGCAAGGTCTACGTCAACAAGCTCGAGGTGCAGCTCGCGCAGATCGAGCCGCAGCTCAAGCGCCTGCACGCGGGCAATCCCGAGGTGTCCGTGCACCTGAGTGCAGACGAGTCGAGCAACTACGGCTTGATCGCCAAGGTGATGTCCTCGATCAACCGGTCTGGCGTCACGAAGCTATCGGTGTTGAGTGTCGGTGAATAGACAAACGGGGGCCCGGTGAGCAACGCACCAGCCTACAGCTCTAGCAACGAACGCGCGCCGGGAGGGTCTTTTAACCTGTCTCGGCTGCGCGATTTTGTGCGTGCCTTGGGCGCGCTCCTCGACGACGCGGTACCCGAGCCGCAGATCTTGGCCCGCGGTGGTCAGCTCCTTCTGCAGCTGGTCGAGCACGACGACTGGTTGCCCGACGAGTACGCGGCCCCGAGCCCCGAGCGCTACCAGCAGTACCTGCTGCACTGCGACTCGCGTGAACGCTTCTCGGTCGTGAGCTTCGTCTGGGGACCCGGGCAGTCCACGCCCGTCCACGACCACACGGTGTGGGGCCTGATCGGCGTCTTGCGCGGCGCCGAGCTTGGGCAGGCGTACACGCGCTCCGCCGATGGTACGCTCGCCAAGACTGGCGAGAGCGAACGTTTGGTGGCAGGAGCCGTCGCCGCGGTGTCACCGAGCATCGGCGACATCCACCAGGTGTCCAACGCCGTGTCCACCACGTCGGTCAGCATCCACGTTTACGGCGCAAACATTGGCCGCGTCGAGCGGTCCACCTATGCGGCCGACGGCCAGCCCAAACGCTTCGTGTCGGGCTACGCGAACCGCGCCGTGCCCAACATCTGGGGCCAGGGCTAAAACGCTGGGCGTAGCGTTCGCTACGCGCGACGCTCAGATGTCTGCGTAGTCGACTTCGTCCTGGATCAGGACGCGCTCGAGCAGGCGGGGGAAGTCACCGTAGTTGCGCACGGCGATGTGTACGGCCGCGCGGTTGTCCCAGAACGCGACCGAGTTGGGGCGCCACGAGAAGCGGACCTGATACTCAGGCTTCTGGTAGGCGGCGAGGATCTCGCCGAGGATCTGGCGACCTTCTGCCAGGTCCACGCCGATGATGTGCGGGCGCTGCGTGAAGTTGACCCAGAGGCTCTTTTTGCCCGTCTCGCGATGGGTACGGACCACGGGGTGCGCGACGACGGGGTAGTCGAGGCCGACGCGGTGGAGCGCCTGGCGGAAGTCGTGGGTGACGTGCAGGTTCTCGAGCTTGGCCTTGAAGTCCGCCGAGAGCCCCTCGTACGCCGCGCCTGCGTCGACCCAGATCGTGTCGCCGCCGACGTCGGGGAGGTTGATCGAGCGCAGCACCGCGCCCCAGGTCGGCACGAGCCGCCAGCTGGTGTCGGTGTGATAACCGGCCTCGACCGTGGTCGGGTCCTTGGTGCGCTCGTACTTGGCAAAGTCAGTCGCCTGGATCTTGTGGATGCTGGCGATGTTGGTGCTGCGGCTCGTGTTGGGGTGCGTGTACAGCTTGCCGAAACGCGCCGCGAACGCTGCCTGGGTGTCTTCTGTCAGGTTTTGATCGCGGAAGAACACGACCTTGTACTGCAGGATGGTCTGTTTGATCGCGTCGCGTACGGCGTCGCTGATCGGCTGGAACAGATCGACGCCGGAGATCTCGGCGCCGATGGTTGGCTCCAAAGGCGTGACCGTGATGGGGTGCTCAGGATTCAGATTGTATGCCGTGCTCATGCTGCCACCTTTCTTGGTACGACTGAGATGTCTCTCAAAGATTGAGCGCGAGGCGTGCGTAGTAGAATCCGCCGCTCAACCCAAACGGTGCGAAGCTGCCGTAGGCGCCCGAGCCCTCGTTGTTTTTGAGGCCAACCTTGTCGGGATACTTGTTGAACAAGTTGTAGGCTCCGATGGCCAACGACAGGTTGTCGGTGATGCCGTAGCCGACGTCGAGATCGGTGATCCACTTGGCAGAAAAGCGCTGATCGGCCGAGGCGACGGTGCTCGACTCGATGTAGCTGTCGTACCGAGTGACCCGCAGATCCGTCTTGAAGCGCCACACCGCCCAGTTGCCACCGAGCACGACCTTGCTGCGAGGAGAGCCCTTGATCAGGTCGCGCTGCACCTGCCGGCCAAACAAGGTGACGTTGAGGTTGGCCAGCTCCGCAGGGTTTTTGGCCACGTGGTCGATACGTGTGTCTGCAAAGCTGTACGCGGCGCTCGGCTTGAAGGTGCCGGCGCTGTCCGACTTGAGCGTCAGCTCGGTGACCAGGTCGATGCCGCGCGTGGTGGTATCGATGGCGTTGGTGAAGTACTGCGCACTGTCGACGCCGTTGATGCCCTTCTCGCGCAGCAGCTGGCCGACCACGGCGCCACCGTTGGCAGCGGTGCCGAGGAAGTCTGTCTTCACGATGCGGTCGTCGATCTTGGTCTGGTAGATGTCGAGCGTGAAGCGGAAGATGCGCGACGGCTCGACGGTGATGCCGGC
>JBEGTL010000722.1:0-3958 GCA_041179425.1 Pseudomonadota bacterium
TACTGGGGGTCGGGGACGTCGGTGTTGAGCTCGAACTCGCACGGCACCAGCGCGCCCGCGATGCGCGTCAGCTCGGCGATGAGCGTGGCTTCGTCCTCGACCGGATAGTGCTTGTCGGTGCCGCCGTGCATCGCAAAGCCGTCCATCGCTGCCGCAGCGTCGGGGTCGCTCGCGGTGTCGTAGCCGATCACGTACGTCTTGACGCCGTCCTTGGTGAGATCGTCGATGGCGGCGTTGGTGGCGGCGATGTCTTCGGGGGTAGTGTCGCCGGTGCCGCCCATGCCGCAGGTGGGCTGACCATCGGTGACCAGCAGGATGTACTTGGGCGTGGGCTTACAGTCGGCGCACTCGCCGGCGAGCGCCATCCGCGCCGCTGCCATGCTCGCGGTGGTCGGCGTGGCGCCGAAGTCGGGCATCGACATGTCGAGCACGGCGGCGATCTCGTCGGCCGTGTTGATGTCGACCGGCACGTTGACCTTGCCGGGGGTGCACGTGTTGGGCGGCATGCCGCCGCCCCCGCCGAATGTGCCGATGCCGGGGATCGTGATGCCGCCGCCGCCCATCATCCCAGGAGGGTTGGGGGCCGGGAACAACATCAAGCCGAACGCGACGGTCTCCGTGAGCGACGACGTGAGCTTTTTGACCGCGCTCACCGAGGGCACCCAGCGGTTCTTGCCCATGTTCCGCATGCCGCCGAGGCCGACCATGCTGCCCGAGCGGTCGAGCACGATCAGGATGTCTGGCGACTGCGGCGCGCCCGTCAGGTTGACCTTGTCGCAGGTCTCGGGGTCGTCGGGGTCGTTTTTGCCCGGCTTGGGCGATCCGCTCTGGCCACTCGGATTGGAGCCCGAGGTTTTGCCGCTGTCTCTGGCGCCGCCGTCTTTGGACGATGGTGGGTCGCCCTTGATGGGGTCTTGGTTCTTGCCAGGCGCGTCGCTCGTTGCTGGACCGGTTTCACCGCCGCACGCAAGAAGCGAAGCAGAGAGCGCTAAAGGTAGCAGATAGGAAAGTCGCATACATTACTCCCGATCGAGTCGTCTCGATGACCGCGAAGCTCGATCGATCTGCGTGTAGTCGGCGGAGCGTCGCGAATCGCTCAGAGCAAAGCGAATAACACGAACAGGCGCCCGCGCCGGTCAGCAAACTGCGCGGTCAGTAGGCGATTTCGCCTCGTCTATTCAACCGCGTGCAGCGCATGTTCACGATTCCATCGCTTGTGTTCGCGATCGTTTGCAGACTCCGCGGAGGTGGGCATTCGACCTTCACCCTTACACCTTTGTGCGCGGCGTTTTCGCACGTGGGCGGTGAGTGACTAATGGGCTCAAATCTCGCGTTACGCAGAAGCTCCGGCTCACGCGGACTGACCGTTCCGCGCAACGGAGCCGGCCACCGTCAGTTGAGTGTCGCGCTGAAGGCCAGGCTGATCACGTTGCCAAGAGCTGTGCTCTTCACACCACCCACGTCGATGGGCACCGCGTAGAACATTCCCGTGATGGAGCCACCGATGCCCCACTCTCCACGTCCGCCGACCCACCATTCTTTGCCAATGGCAAGCGAGCTTGCAAAACCGGCTCCGCTCTCGATCTGCTCTTCGTCGAGAGCGAAGTCGCCGTAGTCGCGCGTCTCCACGAAGCCGCCGCTGCCCACCGCGAGCGTGAGGTACAGGTTGGTGGGCATGAAGTAGTACGTACCGCCCGCGCCCAACATCCACAGGCTGGTGCCGAGCGAGCTGTACGAGCGGTTCTTGATGCCGTCGATCTCGCGGTTGCTGCTGGCGCCGGAGAAGCTGAGGTTGCCGTGGAGGATGAAGTTCTCGACCACGCGTCCGCCGACTGCGACGTCGAACGAGATAGCCAAGCCACGTGTCTTGATGTCGGACACACGATTGCCCTCGACCTGTTCTCGGTACGAGGTGGAAGCCGCGCCGACACCGAGGGACAGCCGCAAAAAGAAGCCCTCGTGCTCGTGTGAACCGGGACCGGGTGGACGCCCGAGCGGGCCCACGTAGCTGGGCGCGGACGGATAGTCGGAGGTGGGCGCGTAGGTCCCGTAGTACGGCTGCTGTCCTTCTGCGGGCGCGTACGGGGGTGCGTAGACGGGAGCCTGCTGCTGCGGCGCGTAGCCGGGCGGAGGAGCTGGCGGTTGCTGCGGACTGACGGGGTACGCGGGCACGGTGCCGGCCGCCGGTGCGGGCGACACCGCAGGCGGAGACGGCGGATACGCCGGCGCAGCGACGGGTGCTGGCGCAGAGGCGGGTGCTGGCGCGGAGGCCGTTGCTGGCGCAGAGACGGGTGCTGGCGCAGCGACGGGTGCTGCCGGGGCTGCGGGTGGTGGGTACGGAGGCGGGACGCTGGCTGACGGCCTCGCGGACACTGGGGTCGGGCTCTGTGCCCGGGCTTGTCCGAGCTCCAGCGCCGTGAGTAGACCGAACGCAGAAAGCCCCAGCAAAGCCAAGCGATCAAACAACATGCGAGCCCTCGGAGTGCGCGCACTCTCGCTTAGTCGATGCCGCCTGGCAACTCGCTGAGAGCTTGTCCATAGTCGCACTCCACAACGCGCTGGGGGTGGTCGAAGACGCCGGCGTCTGCGCATGCGGTTTGGTCCGCACGCACCTAGGCACGGCGAGCGACCTGAGAGAGACCCCTCGAACCTGATCCGGATCATGCCGGCGGAGGAAAGCGATGATCGAAGAGTCGAAGAGCAAACGCACCAGTCTCGGCCTTGCCGAGGCGGACGTCAGCGACGTACGCCAGCTGCCCCCCCTTGCCACGAGCTTTCCAAACTCCATCAAGGTCGAACACGGCGACCTCAAGGTCCCATTCCGCTCCGTCACATTGAGCAACGGCGAGCCGTCGCTGTCGGTGTACGACACCACCGGACCAGCCAACCCCGACGTCCGTACGGGGCTGCCCAAGCGGCGTGCCGAGTGGGTCAAGGGGCGCACCGGCAACGTCACGCAGCTGCACTACGCGCGACAGGGCATCGTCACCGAAGAGATGCGCTTTTGCGCCATCCGCGAGAACGTCGACCCCGAGTTCGTGCGCAGCGAGATCGCGCGCGGGCGGGCCATCATCCCGGCCAACGTCAAGCACCCCGAGCTCGAGCCGATGATCATCGGCCGCAACTTCCTGGTGAAGATCAACGCCAACATCGGCAACAGCGCGGTGAGCTCGTCGATCGAAGAAGAAGTCGAGAAGCTGCAGTGGTCGGTGCGCTGGGGTGCGGACACGGTGATGGACCTCTCCACCGGCAAACGTATCCACGAGACGCGCGAGTGGATCTTGCGTAACTCGCCCGTGCCCATCGGCACCGTGCCCATCTATCAGGCGCTCGAGAAGGTCAAAGGCAAGGCCGAAGACCTGAACATCGACGTGTTCCTCGAGACGCTCGAAGAGCAGGCCGAGCAGGGCGTCGACTACTTCACCATCCACGCCGGCGTGCTGCTCCGCTACGTGCCGCTGACCGCCAAGCGCACCACCGGCATCGTGTCGCGCGGCGGCTCCATCATGGCCAAGTGGTGTCTGTCGCACCATCGCGAGAACTTCTTGTACACGGAGTTCGACCGCATCTGCGCGCTGCTCAAGAAGTACGATGTGAGCTTCTCGCTGGGCGACGGTCTGCGTCCGGGCTGCATCGCCGACGCCAACGACGAGGCACAGTTCGGTGAGCTCGAGACGCTCGGTGAGCTGACCAAGCGTGCCTGGGAGCACGACTGTCAGGTCATGATCGAGGGCCCGGGCCACGTGCCCATGCACCTCATCAAAGAGAACATGGACAAGCAGCTCGAGCTCTGTCACGAGGCGCCGTTTTACACGCTCGGGCCGCTGACCACGGACATCGCACCCGGCTACGATCACATTACCAGCGGCATCGGCGCGGCGATGATCGGCAGCTTTGGTTGCGCCATGCTCTGCTACGTCACGCCCAAAGAACACCTTGGGTTGCCCGACCGCAAAGA
>JBEGTL010000723.1:0-3953 GCA_041179425.1 Pseudomonadota bacterium
CAACGAGCGCATCGGTAGTGCGTGGCAAGAGCGTGCCGACCCGAGGGACCCCGACGCGTTTCTAGGCGCGCGCGGTGACGAGGGGCGCGCGCCATCCAATCTTCGCTCGCGCGCGGATGACCCGCGCGGTTCGACGGCGGCGCGGACGTTGCGCGGGATCCAGGACGACGAAGATGAGTCGCCCGAGGTGCCTCGTGCACCGCGCCTCGGCGGGCAGTGGGAGCAGGGGGTCGATCGCATGAGCGACATCCCGACCCAGATGCGCGATGCCGCGTCGTTCGAGTCGCGCCGGCCACGTCGCGGGTTCCCGTGGCGCTATGTGGGCGTGTTGGTGCTTACCAGCGTCGCGTACTTTGCCTGGCTGTACCTGTTAGATCACATGTAAAACAGGGACGCCTGGAGCCCGATGCGCGGCGCGATCCACCACCGCTTCCTCCGGTCCGTCCTCACAGACAGCAAGTCCGCTGTTGGGACTCCTCGGAACCGGCGGCGCCTCGCACCACGCCTCGGACTCCATCCGTCCCTGTTTGAAAGCTGATTTGCTTCTCCAGACAGGGAGCGCAGTGGCCAGAGTCGGCATGCGTGACGCTACCAGTTGTCTCCCCCGGCTCCCGATAGTACATGGCCGCATGGACCGGCGCCCCGTACTCATTCTCGACTTCGGCTCTCAGTACACGCAGCTGATCGCGCGCCGCATTCGCGAGCAACGCGTGTACTGCGAGATCCACCCGTGCACACTCAGCATCGAGCGCATGCGCGAGCTCAACCCGGTGGCCGTGGTGCTCTCGGGCGGACCGCAGAGCGTGTACCAGGAGGGCGCCCCCACCGTCGACAAGGGCGTGTTCGAGCTGGGCGTGCCGCTGCTCGGTATCTGCTATGGCATGCAGCTCACCTGCCGGCTGCTGGGCGGCGAGGTCGAAGGCGCCACCGAACGCGAGTACGGCTCGGCGCGCATCGAGGTGCAGCGGGCCGAGGCCATCTTCAAGGGGTTCACACCCGGGCAGCACGTGGACATCTGGATGAGCCACGGCGACAGCGTCAAAAAGCTGCCGCCCGGCTTCCACACGCTGGCCACCACCAAGAGCACGCCCTTCGCCGCGGTCTACGACGACACGCGCAAGTTCATGCTGGTGCAGTTTCACCCGGAGGTCGTGCATACCGACCGCGGCGCCGACATGTTGTCTGCCTTCTTGTTCGAGATCGCGAGCTGTGAGCCCACCTGGACGCCCGGCTCGTTCGCCGAAGAGGCAGTCGCCAGCATCAAGAGTCAGATCGGGAAGAGCCGCGCCATCTGTGGCCTGTCGGGGGGTGTCGACTCGTCGGTGGCGGCCGTGCTGGTGTCCAAGGCCATCGACGACAGGCTCACCTGTATCTTCGTCGACAACGGTCTGTTGCGACAGGGCGAGGCGCAAGAAGTGGTGCGCATGTTCCGCGATCACTTCCACCTCAACCTCATCCACGTCGATGCGGCCGAGCGCTTTCTCAAGGCGCTCGAGGGCGTCAGCGATCCCGAGAAAAAACGTAAGATCATCGGAGGCGTGTTCGTCGAGGTGTTCGACGAACAAGCGAGCAAGCTCGAAGACGCGCGCTTCTTGGTGCAGGGCACGCTGTACCCGGACGTGATCGAGAGCGTCTCGTTCAAGGGCGGACCGAGCGTGGTCATCAAGACCCACCACAACGTGGGCGGGCTGCCCGAGAAGATGAAGATGGCGCTCTGCGAGCCGCTCCGTGAGCTGTTCAAGGACGAGGTCCGCGAGGTGGGCGCCACACTGGGTATGCCGCGTCACGTGCTGTGGCGGCAGCCTTTCCCCGGTCCGGGGCTCGCCATTCGTTGTCTCGGCGAGGTCGACGGCGAGAAGCTCCGCATCCTGCGCGAGGCCGATGCCATCCTCGACCACGAGGTCCGCGAGGCCGATCTGTACGACAAGCTGTGGCAGAGCTTCTGCGTGCTGCTGCCCGTGCGTTCGGTCGGCGTCATGGGCGACGCGCGCACCTACGAGTTCACGATCGCGGTGCGCGCGGTCGAGTCCAAAGACGCCATGACCGCCACCTGGGCACGCCTGCCCTACGAGCTGCTCGGCAAGGTCAGTAGCCGCATCATCAATGAGGTGCGCGGCGTCAACCGAGTCGTCTACGACATCTCGTCCAAGCCGCCGGCGACCATCGAGTGGGAATGAGCTCTTCGGTCGGCACGCTCGCGCGCGTATCCACCGCGCTCGGCACGGCGCTGCTGTGTGCCGTGCTGGTCGCGTGCGGCGGCGCCCACAAACCCAAGGGCCGGCCAGCCGAGCTGCGCACGGTGGTCGAGCCGCCGACGGCCATCATCCAGGTCGACGAGAAGTTCGTCGGCGCAGCGCGCGTGCTCGACACGCGGCCCGCACCGCTCACGCCGGGCAAACACCGGGTGACGGTCGAGGCGCCCGGATACTTCCCGCACGATGTGGAGCTCGAGCTAGCCCCAGGCGTGACGACGCTGCAGCTGAAGCTGAGGGCGGTCCCGCCGTAGAGATGCCCTAGAGAGGCAAACTCTACGCGCTTTCGCGGTTCGCCTCCGTAGCTAGCCCGTCAGCTGCAGACGTAGGCTGCGCAGCCGGTCTCATCGCTCCCGGTGGAGCAGTCCGGCTCTTGATCGCACACGTAGCGGGCGGGCACGGGTTGTTCTCCCTGCCCACACACGAATGCCGCTCCGCAGCCAAGCTCGTCCGAGCCATCGCCGCAGTCGTCTTCGCCGTCGCAGGTGTAGTCGTGCGTGGTCTTTTTGCCGTTCTTGCAGACGAAGTAGTAGCGGTCGCAGCCGACCTCGTCGCTGCCGTCTTTGCACTGCGCGACGCCATCGCAGAAGTCCGGTGTGTCGCCGGTGGTGGTGCCGCCCACGCACTTGGGGATGCAGGCCGTGGCGCACGCCGCGAACGATCCGCTGAGGTTCTCGCTGCACAGATAGAGCGAGAGCTCCTGACAGGTTGCCGAGAGCAGGCAGGGCCGCACGCAGTCGTCCACGGGCGACGACGAAACCGCAGCAGAACCAGTGCGGCCCGCGCTGAGGAGGCCGCAGCTGCGCAGCTTGGCGTAGAACTGTTCGTCGGTGACACCCGCGTCGCCGCCGGTTGGGGTCGGTGTGCCGGCGTCCACGGGCGAGCCCGGCAGGCCGCTGTCGACGACTGTGGGGCTGCCGGCGTCGACTGCGGTGCTCCCTGCATCGGCGAGCTGGCCCGTGCTCGCGTCTCCGCCCGCGCTGGGGATGCCGCGTCCGGGGGCCCCGCTGCCGAGGACGCCGCCGTCCTTGCCCTTGGCCTTGGGCCCGTCGTCACCGCAGGCGACAGCGAGGAGGGAGGCCAGGCCCAGGGCCCAGACCGTCGGAGCGCGCCCTGGGGCGCGCGAGCAAGAGGTCCAAGCGCGCCCTGGGACGCGCAAGCGAATGTTGGTGCGCCGGCTTGCGAGAAATAGCTGCATCATCGAATGCTGACCTACCACTGACGCGCCCCACGGCCCAGAGCGTTGTGCACAATCGCAAGGGCTCACTAGAGACGCGAGCCAGGTCCGCTATACCTGAGTCAGTATGTCTGACTCGCTCCCCTCTTTTGTGCGTGCCATCGAGGTGTGGACTCCCGATGGCGACCTTCTTCAGCGCGACTCTGGAGCCTACGGACGCCTCTCGGCCTTCGAGCATGCCAGCATCGAACTCGTGCTCAAGAAAGGGCAGGGCCTGCCCGGTGCCACCTGGACCACGATGCGGCCCGAGGTGTGGCACGAGCTCGGACCGCGCTTTTTAAGGGCAGATCCGGCGCGCATCAGCGGGATCGGCGCGGCTGTGGCCATTCCGTTCTTTCGCGGCAGCGAGGTGGTGGCGGTGGTCGCGTTCTACTGCGCGGGTCGCGAGCAGAGCAGCGGCTGCATCGAAGTGTGGGAGTCCAACGGCAAAGGCGAGCTGGAGCACGCCGATGGCTACTACGGAA
>JBEGTL010000724.1:0-3953 GCA_041179425.1 Pseudomonadota bacterium
CGGTGGAGTACTTCGTCAGCTACTACGACTACTACCAGCCCGAAGCGTACATCCCCACCACCGACACGTTCATCGACAAGGACGCGATCATCAACGAGCACATCGACCGCATGCGCCACAGCGCAACTCGGTCGCTGCTCTCGCGGCGTGACGTGATCATCGTGGCGAGCGTTTCGTGCATCTACGGTATCGGCTCGGCGGAGTGGTACCAGGGCATGCTGATCGAGCTGCAGAAGGGGCAGGAGATCAGGCGGGACATGTTCCTCAAGCAGCTGATCGACATTCAGTACGACCGCAACGACGTCGACTTTCACCGCGGCACCTTTCGTGTGCGCGGCGACGTGGTCGAGGTGTTCCCGGCCTACGAGCAAGAGCGCGCGGTGCGCATCGAGTTCTGGGGCGATGAGATCGAGCGGATCAGCGAGATCGACCCTCTGCGCGGCAAGGTACTCGAGGAAGTCGAGAAGTACGGCATCTACCCGGGGTCACACTTCGTCACTCCGCTCGAGCAACGCCGCATCGCGATGAAGTCCATTCGAGAGGAGCTCACAGTCCGGCTCGAGGAGCTCTCGCGCGACAACAAGCTGCTCGAGCGGCAGCGCCTCGAGCAGCGCACGCTGTACGACCTCGAGATGCTCGAACAGATGGGCTTCTGCCACGGCATCGAGAACTACAGCCGGCACTTCTCGAACCGAAAGCCGGGCGACCCCCCACCTACCCTGGTCGACTACTTCCCCAGCGACTTTTTGTTGGTGCTCGACGAGTCACATCAAACGGTGCCGCAGATTGGCGCGATGTACCGGGGCGACCGCGCACGCAAAGAGGTGCTCGTCGAGCACGGCTTCCGTCTGCCCAGCGCGATGGACAACCGACCCCTCCGTTTCGAAGAGTTCGAGACTCACATCGAGCAGTGCATTCACGTGAGCGCGACGCCGGGTGACTGGGAGCTCGAGCAGGCACAGGGTGTGTTCGTCGAGCAGGTGATTCGGCCGACCGGCCTCATGGATCCTGTCATTCGGGTGCATCCCACGGGCAACCAAGTCGATCACCTGTTGGCAGAGATCCGTGCGCGTACGGCCAAGAACGAGCGCGTGCTCGCCACCGTGTTGACCAAACGTATGGCCGAGGACTTGGCCGAGTACTACGGCGACCTCGGTGTGAAGTGCCGCTACCTGCACAGCGACGTCGACACGCTCGAGCGCGTGGAGGTGCTGCGCGACCTGCGCGCCGGCGTGTACGACGTGTTGATCGGGATCAACCTGTTGCGTGAGGGTCTCGACCTTCCCGAGGTCTCACTGGTCGGCATCTTAGACGCAGACAAAGAGGGCTTCTTGCGCTCTCCCCGCTCGCTCATCCAGACCATCGGCCGCGCCGCGCGCAACGTGAACGGCGAAGTCATCATGTACGGCGACAAGGTGACCAATGCTATGTCGGTGGCCATCGACGAGACCACGCGCCGGCGCGAGCGGCAGCGGCTGTACAACGAAGAGCACGGCATCACGCCGCGCACCGTAGTCCGCGCGATCAAGATGATGGACGCGTCGATGGGCCAGCGCGACTACGTCGCCGTACCGTCCGTCGGCGCTCGCGACGGCTCGGACGCCAAAGACGTCGTCGAGCAGATCGAGATGCTGCGCAGCGAGATGTTGCTGGCCGCCGAGGGCCTCGACTTCGAGCGCGCCGCGCAGCTTCGCGATCAGATCAAGAAGCTCGAGGGTGGCGAGGGCACATCCCCCGGCCCCGCCAAAAAGCGCGGTGCGAGCAAGGTGTCCAGCGCGGCGCCGGCCCCGGCCAAGCGCGCGCGTTCGCGGCGGCGTTGACCCACGCCACCCCGGGCGTTCCAATAGCAAAAGAAACTGTGAGCTCCACGGCTGCGGGAGGTGTGTGGGATGAGGCCGCGCACTCGGTTTCAACGCGATAGCGAGCTACGTCACGAGCCGATGTCTTGGCCGAGCTTGAGGTGCGAAGAGGTGCGCGTTACCCTGCCTGCGATGTCGTCGTTGGGAACCCGAGCTCGCCGACCCCACTGTCCGTGGCTGGTTGCGTGCGTGTTCCGCACGACGGGATCGTGCGTCTTGCTGGCCGCCGCGCTCTCCCTGTTCTTTTTGGGCAGCACGGCACCGGGGCGGGCCCAGGCACCGCAAGCCAGCCTCGAGCTTGCGTTCACGCCCACCGACCGCGCGCAGATCGTGGTCTGGGTGGAGCGCGACGACGGTGAGTTCATGGGCACGCTCGCCCTCACGCACTCGGTCGCGGTCGCAGGCATTGGCAATCGACCGGGGGCTCTGCAGATGAACAGCGGCTTCCGCTGGCCGTACGGTCGCCGCGAAGGTGTGCTGCCCGTGTGGGCGCATCGTCGCGCTGCGGCGCCGGGTGCCAAGCAGTTCAAGCGCGTCATCTTCCAAGACCGCACGTCGGAAGGCGACGCGTCGCGCACCACGTCCGACCAGAGCACCGACGACTACTACTGTCTCTCGTTCACGCTCGACACGACCAACCGCGACGCGCTCGACGCTGTGACGTGTGCCAGCGTGTTCTCCAGCGACAAGGGTCGCTTCATCACCAACACCGACGTGTTGGCCGGCTACGGCGAGCCGATGCAAACCGAGGCGGGTGCTGGCACCAAGCGCGCGCTCTCCGCGTTCTCGCTCTACCCGCCGCGGCGCGACGTCACGCGCTGTGTCGCCGACACGTGCTCCGATCACGTCGACGTCGCCGACTACGTAAAGCACGCGCGCGACGTGATGCCCGAGCTCGATGCCATCGCGCGTGCGACGCCGCAGGGCGAGCGCCGCGTGAACTGGAACTTTCAGTTGCCCAGCGGCTGGGACTCCGACCACGAGTACATCCTGTACCTCGAGGTCAACGTCGAGGGCGACTACAACGGCCCGTGGGGCCCGTCACGTTTTCCCACGCCACTGCAGCCGACCGATATGTGGGACTCGTGGGCCAAGATGTACGGCTACCCGTACCGCGGTCAGCCATCGATCGTGTACTCGCTGCCTTTCCGACTCGATGGGAGCGACACCGTCGAGGCCAGCGTGCCCGCGGGTTACGGCTCGCTCTCCGGCGAAGATGGCGACCTGCACCCAATGGACTCGACCATCGCCGACAATCCTCAGTCGGCCAAGGGCAGCGGCGCCGATCGGATCCTCGCGATGAGCGGCTCGCGGATCGCGCTCAAGGTGCAGAGTGCCGATCCTTGCTCGCGTCCCAATCCTCCGCCGGTGTGCGGCAAACAATGTGCAGACGACCCGAGCTCGTGTGGCGCTCTGACCTGCGACACCAAGACGAGCACCTGTCTGTCTTACTGTGCGGCGACGCCAGCACCCGGCGCCGTACAAGACCTGCACGTCACCGAGTATCCAGATCGACAACGCGCACATATGTGGGCGCGCATGACTTTCCGCTCTTCCACGAGCCAGCGACCCATCGGCGGCTACGACGTGAGAGTGAAGGCAGAAGGCGGCGAGTGGAGCACCGCCTTCACGCACGACTCCGTGCAAGAGCTGCTGCCCGTCGCGCTCGACGTCTGTAACGACCCAACCGACCCCATGCTCAATCGCTGCCTCGACATGCAGGCCGGCACGCCCATCCAGGTCGACTTGGCGGGGCTCAAACAACTGACTCACTACAGCGTCTCGGTGACGCCGCGAGATGCGACCTGTAGTGAGGCCGGTCAGACCATGACCGCGGAGTTCACCACCGAAGAGCGCGCGTTCACCACGGTCTCGCCATGCTTCGTGGCCACCGCGGCATACGGCTCGCCGCTGGCCTCCGAGGTCTCGGTGCTGCGTCGGCTGCGCGATCGATACCTCGCGTCCCATGCACCGGGTCGACTGCTGGTGGCCACGTACTACGACGTTGGGCCCAAGCTGGCGAACATCGTTCGAGAACACGAGTGGCTGCGCACATTGTCCCGCGGCGCGATCTGGCCGGTGGTGACGCTTGCG
>JBEGTL010000725.1:0-3935 GCA_041179425.1 Pseudomonadota bacterium
GGACTGTTGCGCTTCGTCCTCAAGATGCCGGACGACATCGTCTTCGGTCGCATCCTGCCGGCCACCGGCCTGATGATGCTGCTTAGCACGCTGTACTACGCACGCCTCGCCTACAAGCTGGCAGAGAGCACCGGCCGCACCGACGTCTGTGCGCTGCCTTCGGGCATCAGTGTGCCGCACATGTTCGTGGTGGTGTTCGTCATCATGCTGCCGATCGCCGTCAAGACGGGCAACCCAATCAAGGGTTGGGAAGCCGGACTCACGTGGGTGTTCATCCAGAGCTTCGTGCTGATGGTGGGCGGCTTCATCGCGCCCATCATCCGTAAGATCACGCCCCGCGCCGCGCTGCTCGGCACGCTGGCCGGCGTCTCCATCGCCTTCATCTCCATGCGCCCGGCGCTCGAGATGTTCATGACGCCCATGATCGGCGTGGTCTGTTTTGTCATCATCATCGCCAGCTGGTTTGGTGGCGTTCGCTACTTCAAGGGCATCCCCGCGGGGCTGGTCGCCATCGCGGCCGGCACGCTGATCGCGTGGGGCTCGACCGCGGTCGGCCTCAACTACGGCGGCATGACGCTCAAGTCGCTCGGCGCTTCCGTAGCCAGCTTTGGCTTCTCGCTACCCATGCCCGCCTTCTCGCACGTGTTCGGTGGGTTCGAGTTCCTCGGCGTAATCTTGGTCACAGCCATCCCGTTCGGCATCTACGACTTGGTCGAGGCGCTCGACAACGTGGAGAGTGCCGCGGTCGCGGGCGACAGCTTTCCGACCACGCGCGTTCTCACAGCAGACGGCATCGTCAGCCTGATCGGCTGCTGTATGGGCAACCCGTTCATCAATGCCGTGTACATCGGACACCCAGGCTGGAAAGCGATGGGCGGACGCATCGGTTACTCGGCCGCGACCGGCGTCATGGTCATGCTGTTGTCGTGGTTCGGCATCATCTCGCTGATGTCCTCGCTGATCCCGATCGTCGCCATCTCGCCCATCCTGCTCTACATCGGCATGTTGATCGGCGCGCAGGCGTTCCAGGAGACGCCACGCAGCCATGCGCCGGCCATCGTGCTCGCGCTCGCGCCTCACCTCGCGGCCTGGGGCAAGCTGCAGATCGACAACGCCCTCGGGGCCGCCGGCACCGACGCGCACACCGTGGGCATGGACAAGCTCGGCCAGGTCGGCGTGCTGTACGAGGGCCTGGCTACGCTTGGCGGCGGTGCCATCCTGGGCGGCGTCATCCTCGGCGCGCTGGCCTCGCTGGTAATCGACCGACAGCTCATGAAGGCCGCGGGCTTCGCGCTGGCGGGCTCTGCGCTTACCTTTTTTGGCCTGATGCACGGCGAAGCGATCGGAATCGGTCAGAGTCCGGTGGTCGCGCTGAGCTACCTGAGCGTGGCTGCGGTACTTGTAGCTTGCGCAAAGTATGCAGCCATCGAAGCCAAACCCCCGGAGCACGAAGAAGCCCCCCACGGGCCCCTGCCCGAGCCGGCAGAATAGCCAACCCCCCAGCGGGCTGCGCCTCTTCTCTTTGCCTGCGCGCCCCAAGGCCCGCGGGCGCACGTCGTCGAGTGGCCGCTGGGCCCTCGTGCTTGCGGTCGCACTGGCCGGCTGCGCGGGGGACGTGGTCGAGGGCCTTCCGCTCGACGGGGGCGACGACGTGCCTGTCTCGACCGACAACGCGCCGGTCGAGGGCACGAGCAATCCAGATGCCAAGGCGCCTCCGGCCGCCGTCGCGACCGACGCAGGGGCGGCGAGCGGAGCGCGCGACGCAGGCAGCGTCCGCGATGCCGGTGCGCCGACTGTCAGCACGCCCGGCCCGGCCACGCCCAGCGGTGCCAGCGATGCCGCCGCGCCCTCGGCCGCTGCTCCCGACGCGGGCCCCCCCAGCAGTCCCGGCGCGCGCGACTACTCGACCGATCGCGCCAAGTTCGTAGGTGCCCCGCGCTGCGACAAGGCAGGCGCGCTGTTCTGCGACGACTTCGAGGGCCAAGCCGCGGGGAGTCAGCCCGGCCCCGCCTGGTCCTACCCCTTTGGCTACAAACCCGTGATCGACGAGACGCGTGCTGCGCGCGGCAAGAAGTCGCTGCACTTCTCCATCGCGTCCGGGATGCCGGCCCAGATCGAGGAGAAACAGACGTTTCCCGCCGCCGGCAACAGCTTCTACGGCCGTATGTTCGTGTGGCTCGGCGCCCTGCCTACGTCGGCGTCGATGGCGCGCTACACGCTCGTCGGCGGCCGCGGCACCGGGAGCGGCAACGAGGTTCGCCTCGAGGGCATGTACCTGAGCGCCACCAAACAAAACCACTTCGGCATCGGCAGTGACGGCCCGCTCGCCGACACCGAT
Source organism: Pseudomonadota bacterium (assembly GCA_041179425.1). Lineage (GTDB taxonomy): Bacteria > Myxococcota_A > Polyangia > Polyangiales > DASUME01 > DASUME01. The sequence continues at coordinate 2,339 of JBEGTL010000725.1, forward strand.
GGCGACGGCAAGGACGACGACGACTGGCACATCGACGGCAAGGAGAGCCAGTCGATCACGCGCGCCAACGACTGGACCTGTCTGGAGTGGCAGTTCAAGGGCGACTCCAGCGAGACCCGCGTTTGGATCGACGGAGTCGAGCAGACCTCGCTGCACACCACGAGCGACGCCTATTACAACGGCGGCAAGTACAGCAATCGTTCGTTCGTGCACCCCACCTTCGACGCGCTGCGGATCGGCTGGTGGGTCTATCAGTCCGATGCGATGCCCTCTCCGTTCGACCTCTGGATCGACGAAGTGGCGGTCGACAAAGCGCGCATCGGCTGCGTCTACTGACCTCGCGGCCTCCGATCGCGCAGACGGAAAACGAAACGCCGAGCCCCAACGAAGGGACCCGGCGCTTCAACATCAGTGGGGCATGTGGGACTCGAACCTACAGCCAACGGATTAAGAATCCGCTGCTCTACCAATTGAGCTAATGCCCCGTCTCTCACTCACACTCGCGCGCCCGGCAGGATTCGAACCTGCGACCCTCGGATTCGAAGTCCGATGCTCTATCCAGCTGAGCTACAGGCGCGAAACCGCGTCCAGCCGGGGAGCCGTTGCATCTCGCGATGCCTCAGCCAAGCGGGCCGCGTTCTATCTCAGAATCTCTGACTGTCAACGGTTCAGTGTCGCTGTCTGAACCACTATGTTTTGGGGTGGATGACGGGAATTGAACCCGCGGCATCCGGAACCACAATCCAGCGCTCTGCCACTGAGCTACACCCACCAAAAGTGAAGGCGGAGCTTAGTTACGCGGGGCCGCTTGGCAAGGCCTCTCAGCAGCTCTCGCGACTATTCGTGCTCGACCAGTCGCGGCACGGCCACCAGCCGCGATGGCCAGTAGCGCCGCGACCACTCTGCCAACGTGATGCCCGCGGAGATGGACACGGGATAGCTGTGGTTGATGCCGAACATGGGGATTGCGACCACGGCCTCGGCGATCGCCAACAGGTCCGGGCTCACGCCCTCGTTTTCGCTTCCGAACAAAAGAACGCAGCCTTCCTCGGGGAACGGGTAGTCCCACAGGCCATGGACGCGGGGGTGGTCCTTCTCGATCGCGACCACGCGCAGACGATCGCGTGCGACCCGATCGATGAAGGCCGCCTCGTCGGCGATCTTCGTGATGTTCTCGTACTTCTCCATCCCCATCGAGGCCCGCTCGTAGTAGGGCTCCTCTCCGATCAGGATGATCTCCCGCACCAAGAACGAGTGCGCGACGCGGATGATCGCGCCTACGTTGAAGGGGTTCTTCGATCGCTGGACGGCGATGCGTAGGGGTGTTCGCAGGCGATCGAGCTCGCGCTTGATCTCCGCAGTGGGCATATCGAATGGGGGTACGTACATGGGCAGGCCGTGTGGAGTCGCGGATGCGATCGCGATTGGGTGCGAGATTGACACGAGAAAGGGCTCGCACTCGTTGCGCGGACGAGGAAATTCACTAACGAGTCATGTTAGAGACTTTCAGCTGCCGCTCGTTTGTGCTCGTATCCGACACGACGCACAGTCCGCCGGCGTTCGACAAGGAGGAGGGGTGTGACTGAAGCACAGCGTA
>JBEGTL010000726.1:0-3930 GCA_041179425.1 Pseudomonadota bacterium
TGAAAAACGGCCGGGGCACGGCCGTCGGGGGAGGATAGAGCAATGGCTAGATCCGACGATCCCGAGAAGCCCCTGCCTCGCGCCGTAGGCGCAGGCAGGGGAGTTGTCACTTGGGCTGCTTGTTTTTGCGCTGCTGTCGGTCGGGGACCTTGCCGATGCGAGGGTCGCCCTGCTTGACCAGTCGACACGCCGTCAGCACGTCTTCCTCGAAGCTTGGGCTGCTCGCTGCGAGCTTGCGCCAGCCGCCAGCCCGGCCGCCCAGCACCTCGATCTCGCGCAGCGTGGGCAGCAACGTGAGCATCTCGCTGATGCGCTCGCGCTCGAACACGACCCACACGCCGTCGTCGACGTTGCCCTTGTTGCGCAGGATGAACACGATGCGGTCGTCGACGTACACCGCCGTGCTGCCGAACATGGGACGTGTACGCACCGCGAGCGCTGCGAGCTCGTCGAGCACGAAGTCGTACGGCACCGGCTTCTGTGCGGAAGAGCGAGGTGCAAACACGTCCGGGGAGCGCGGCATGGCGAGCAGGGTAAGGGAGCGCGCGCGAACTTTCGAGCGCCATCTTCGTCGCTGCGGCGGCCTGCTCGCCGGGGCCAGAACGCCTCGCGTTACCTGTTCGCATCGTGCTCGCCTCGGCGTGGTCTTCGCCTGGCGATCGGACGGCCATTCATCGTCGTTTTGGCCGCTTCTTCGACCCACCGACTTGCAGACCGGCGGTCTGCAGTGGACAAGTGAGGAGCGAGGTTCGATGTCGATGCGCATGTTGAAGCGGGAGCAGCCGCACGTGGTCATCCTCGGTGCGGGGTTTGCTGGACTCGCCGCTGCCAAAGAGCTCGCCAAGGTCGACGTGCGCGTCACGCTCGTCGACCGCACCAACCACCACCTGTTCCAGCCGCTGCTCTACCAGGTGGCGACGGCCGCACTCGCGGCGCCCGATATCTCGGCGCCCATCCGCAAGCTGCTCTGGCGCCAGAAAAACGTCACCGTCTGGATGTCGGGGGTCAAACGCATCGACGTCGAGCGCCGGCGTGTCGTACTCGACCACCACGAGACCGGGTACGACTACCTGATCGTTGCCACCGGCATGACGCACGCATACTTCGGCTACGATCGCTGGGCGCAGCACGCTCCCGGTCTCAAGACCATCGGCGAAGCACTCGACACGCGGCGCCGCATCCTGCGTGCGTTCGAGAATGCAGAGCTCGCGGAGAGCGCCGAGGAGCGCCGCGCGTGGACCACGTTCTGTGTCATCGGCGGAGGGCCCACCGGCGTCGAGCTGGCAGGTGCCATCGCCGAGATCGCGGGGCGGACCTTGTCGCGCGACTTCCGCCGCTTCGATCCACGCACCACGCGCGTGCTGCTGGTGGAGGCGGGGCCTCGCATCCTGTCGACCTTCTCCGAAAAGATGTCGCTGAGCGCGCGCCAGCAGCTCGAGAGCTTGGGCGTCGAAGTGCGCACCGGCGCCGCGGTCTCGGACCTGGGCAACGACTTCGTCGACGTCGGCAACGACCGCATCGCCACCCGTACCATCTTGTGGGCGGCCGGCGTGCGCGCGAGTCCACTCACCGCGCACCTCGGCGTCCCGGTCGACAAAGCGGGCCGCATCTGGGTCGAAGAAGATCTCTCGGTGCCCGATCGCCCCGAGGTGTTCGTGGTCGGCGACCTGATCGCAAAGACCCAAGAAGGCAAGCCCCTCCCTGGCGTCGCGCAGCTCGCGATGCAGAGCGGCCCGCACGCCGCGCGCAACATCGCGCGCACCATTGTCAGCAAAGAGCGTTTGCCCTTCGTCTACGTCGACAAGGGGTCGATGGCGACCATCGGCCGCAACAAGGCCGTGGCGCAGATCGGCCGCTTCACGTTCAGCGGCATCGTCGCCTGGTGGCTGTGGCTCACCATCCACGTGCTGTTTCTGGTCGAGTACCGGCGCCGCATCGCGGTCCTGTTCGAGTGGGCCTGGGCCTACTTCACGTGGACGCGGCGCTCGCGCGTGATCTTGGAGGTGCCGCGCGAGCTCGCGCCGGACCCGGGCGTCTCGCTTACGCGCAGCACCTTTCCGCCGCTACCTCGCAAGACCGCCTAGCTTTGCCGAACGAGCGGCGACTCGTTTAGCGGTAGGTGATGAGCTCGCGCCGACCGAGGCGCTCGAGGTGGGGCAGCGCGTTGAACATCGACAGCGACACTTTGTTGCTGCTGTAGATGAGCCGGGTGAGCGACGCGTTGTGCACGGCCCAGTTGAGCTCGATGCCCGCGTAGCTGCTCTGACCGAGCACGTTGGCGACGGCGGCCCCAATCACGCCGCCCGAGGTGGTGATCACGAGCGTCTTGTTGCGCCCCTCGTCCGCCATGATGCGCTGGAGCGCGGCCGAGATGCGACCCGTGAAGCCAGACCACGGTACGAGCGACTCGGTCGCGATGGTTCCGTCGACCCACGCGCGTGCCGCGAGCTCGAGGAACAGCTGAAACTTTTTGCGATCGGTGAGCAGCTGGGGCCAGCCGGCGCGTGTCTGCTCTTCGACGCTGAGGGAGGACGCGTAGCCCGAGAGCAGTGCGGTCCCGTCGTACTCGTCGAATGCTGGCTCGACCGTCAGATCGGAGAGGCCCGCACCAGTGGCGCCGAGACCCTCGACGAGCAGCTCCGCCGTCTCGCGCTGACGCTTGAGGCTGCCCGTGTAGATACGATCGATCTTTTCGCCGGTGGCGACAAAGTGCTCGCCGACCAGCTTGCTCTGCTCGCGTCCGAGTGGAGAGAGACGGTCGTAGTCGTGCGTGCCGAACGAGCCCTGGCCGTGTCGTACCAGATAGAGGGTGCTCATGATGTTACGCGGGTGCTCCTGCTTGCCGGGCGAATGCCCAGCCCTGCTTGGCAAGCACTGGCACACGTTGGGCCATGGCGCCCGCGTGTGGGCTCGCGGCCGTGCCGTCGCGCACGCGGCCCACGATGCCTTGCAAGATGCCCGCGAGGCGGAACGTGTTGTACGCAAAGAACCAGTGCAGGTCCGGCAGCGAGCTGCGCTTGGTCAGCTCACAGTAGGTGCCCACGTACTCGTCGATGGAGGGGATGCCGTGCTCCGCCAGGTTGTCGATGCTCGACAACGAGCCGTTGAACCAGTTCATCAACAGGTAGGTGAAGTCTGCAAGCGGCTCACCCAAGGTGGAGAGCTCCCAGTCGAGCACCGCGGCGACCCGCGGCTCGGTCGCGTGCAGCACCATGTTGTCGAGCCGGTAGTCGCCGTGCACGATCGACGTTCGCTCCTGCGTGGGCACCGTCGAAGGGAGCCAGGCCATGAGCTTGTCCATGTCCTCGAGCGGGGCCGTCTCCGACGCCTTGTACTGCTTGGTCCAGCGATCGACCTGACGGCCCATGTAGTTGCCGGGCTTGCCGTACTTTTCGAGTCCGATCGCCACGTAGTCCGTGTTGTGAAGGTCGGCGAGCGTCTTGAGCTTGCCCATGAAGATGGCGCGCCGCTCGGCGGGCTCGTACTGCGGCAGCGTCTGGTCCCACAGGATGCGGCCTTCTACGTTGTCCATCACGTAGAACATGGTGCCGATCACCGAGTCGTCGCTGCACAGTCCGTAGCTGCGTGCGACCGGGAAGCCGGTCGGGTAGAGCGCGCTGATCACCTGATACTCACGGTCGACCGCGTGCGCCGATGGCAGCAGCTTGCCGGGGGGCTTGCGGCGCAGCACGTAACGCTTGTCCGGCGTCACCAGCTGATAGGTCGGGTTGGACTGTCCACCCTTGAACTGACGGACCTCGAGCGGACCGCGGTAGCCTTCTACGTGCTGCTCGAGCCACGCCTCCAGCGCGGCCTCGTCGATGCTGTGCTTGGCCTCCACGGGCTTGGTCCCCGTGTTGTTCTGTTCACGTCGCTGCTCTTCGCTGTCGACACCGGTCATGAGGGCTTGCTCTCCGAATAGATCGGTGT
>JBEGTL010000727.1:0-3922 GCA_041179425.1 Pseudomonadota bacterium
TCATCATCACCGGCAGCCCCACCCGCCCGTCGCGCACGCTCGGCCTCGCGCACGTGGTCGAACAACGCCTCGCGCGCGAGGGCTTCCGCGTGCGCACGCTGCACGTGCGCGACTTGCCGGCCGAGGCTCTGCTTCACGCCGACTTCAACGATCCCAAGATCAAAGAGGCCAGCGAGCTGGTCGCGCAGGCAGACGGCGTCGTCATCGCTAGCCCCGTCTACAAGGCGGCCTACACGGGCGTGCTCAAGGCGTTCATCGACCTGCTCCCGCAGTTCGCGCTGCGCGGCAAGATCGTGCTTCCGCTCCTCACCGGCGGCACCCTCGCCCACGTGCTCGCCCTCGACTACGCAGTGCGCCCCGTGCTGCAGTCGCTCGATCCTCGCTTGGTGGTCGGCGGTCTGTTCGTGCTCGACAAGGGCATCGAGCTCACGGCCCAAGGCGTCAACCTCGACCCCGAGGTCACGCCGCGCCTCGAGCAGATCACGCAGACCTTCATCGACGGCCTGCGCGCACTCGGCGAGCACTGAACCAGACAGGTGGCCCTCGGTACGGGTGCAACCGACCTTTGTCAGAGGCAAAAGAGCCGAACCGGCGACCGTGTGGGAGACCGCCTCCCAACGCAGCCGTGTTGCGTAAGCAAGGTTGCGTGCGAGTTCGGTGCGCCTCGCAAGGCAATGCCGCTTGCCCGTAAAAATCGGCTACGATTGGATGAGTGGATTCAGCGCGCACCGCCGCGGTTCGTCCTCGGAGCGAAGCTCGCTACGAGTTGATGGAGCCCATTGCCTCGGGCGGTATGGCGGTGATCCGTCGCGCCTTCGATCGTTTCACCCGGCGAGAGGTCGCCCACAAACGACTGCGCATCGATCGTGAGCAGGTGCGGCCTCGGCTCAGCGCGTTGTTTCAGCGCGAGTACGACACGCTCGCCCGGCTCGAGCATCCCAACATCGTCGAGGTCTACGACTACGGCTTCGACGCGCAGGGACCTTACTATGCGATGGAGCTGCTCTCCGGCGCCGATCTCGCCAAGATAGCGCCCCTGCCTTACCCCGAGGCGTGTCGCATCTTGCGCGACGTCGCCTCCGCGCTGGCTCTGCTTCACGCGCGTCGGCTGCTGCACCGCGACGTGAGCCCCAACAACGTGCGGCTCACCAGCAACGGCGTCGCCAAGCTGATCGACTTTGGCACCTTGGCCACGTTTGGTCGCACTCCCGAGATCGCGGGGACGCCAGCCTTCATCGCGCCCGAGTCCCTGCAAGACATCGAGCTCGATCAACGCGCCGACCTGTACTCGCTCGGCGCGCTCGCCTACTGGACGTTGACCGGGCGCTGCGCCGTGTACGCGAGCTCCATCGACGACCTTTCGGACGCCTGGCGTCTGCCGCTGATCCCTGCGTCTCACCACGTGGCCGACCTGCCGCGCGAGCTCGACGAGCTGCTCGCTTCGCTGCTCAGCCACGACAGGGCACATCGACCGAACAGCTGCGCGGAGGTGATCGAGCGGCTCACCACCATCGCAGGACTCGAGCCCGAGCGCAGTGAGCGCAAGGTCGCGTACAGCTACCTCAAGCACCCGCCGCTCGTGGGGCGTCGCGAGGCGATCTGCACGCTTCGCCAGGCCCTCGACTCGGCTGTCGAGGGTCACGGCGGAATTGCCATCGTCGAGGGCATGGGAGGCCTCGGTCGCAGCGCCCTGCTCGACCAACTGACGGTCGATGCGCAGCTGCACGGTGCCACCGTGCTGCGCGCCGAGGGCAGTGCCACGGCAGGTCCGCACGGCATCGCGCGCCGACTCATTCAGCTGGGTGCGCGCATCTATCCCGACTTCGACGGCAGCGACGCGTTCAAGCGCCAGATGCTCGAGCTCGAGTCGTCCAAAGCCAGCGGTGCGCGCCATCCCGCCGAGGTGGTGGAGCGCAGCGCACTGGCGGCCGCGCGCCTGCGCAAGTTGTTGTTGCAGCTGAGTGAGCGCGGGCCACTCGTCATCCTGCTCGACGACGCGGACCGTGCAGACGGCGAGTCGTTGGGTCTGCTCGCTTCCATGGCCGACGAGCTGCCACTGCAGCCCATCTTGTTGGTGATGACGGTGCGCAAAGGCGTCCCCGAGCCGCTCGCGCACGCCTACGAGCGGCTGGCCAGGGACGCGCGTAAGATCGTGCTCGCGCACCTCGAAGAAGCGCAGCTGATCGAGCTCGTACAGGGCGTGTTTGGCACCGTGCCCAACGCCCACCGCATCGCGCTCTGGCTCCACCACGAGACGGGCGGCAACCCCGGCCAGTGCGTCGACCTCATGCGCCTGATGCTGCAGCGCGGCGCCATACGTTATGCGCGCGGCACGTTCGTGCTGCCGCACGACGTCGACCCAGACCTCGCCCGCGATCGACGCTCCAACGCGCTGCTGACGCGACTGTCGGGCCTACCCGCCGAGACGGTACGGCTGGTGGAGCTACTCAGTCTGCACCTCGGCTCGTTGACGCTCGATCAGCTGGCACGCGCCAGCGAGTTGCCCGAGCGCGATGTGGTGCTGTCGGTCGAGCTGCTCGTCCAGCGCAGCGTCGTTTTCTCGGTCGCGGACAGCGTGAGCCTGCGCGGCGAGTCACTCCGCGCAGTCGTCGAGTTGACCATCGAAGCCGAGCGCAAACGTGCACAGCACCTCGCCCTGGCGAGCGCGTTCGCCGCGAATGCGCACGGCGAGATGGCGACCGAACTCGCCGAGGCGTGGCACCTGTTTCGCTCGGGCGAGCGTGGCGAGCAACAAGCGGCCGACAAGATGGTGAAGATGCTCGACGTCTATCGCCACGACGTCTCCATGTCCGCCGGCACGGTCCCACTGCTCGAGTCCGCGCTATTGGTCCTCGAGCGCCGTGGTGACTCCGACGTCGCGTGTGCACCGCTGCTCGCCGCGCTCAGCATCTCGGGCTTCTTCGGAAACCTGGGGGCGCAGCGCAAGTACCTGTGGCGCGCGCTGAAGGCGCTGTCGCAACAGAGCGGCTTGACCCTGGCCAGTAGGCTCCGCCCCGCACTTGGCAACACGATCGCGCTGTGGATCGGGATGCTGTGGGCGACGTTGTTCGCACCGCTGTTCCCGCGCGTGTTGGGTCGACTCTCCATCAAACGACGCATCGAAGACTTACTCACCGCCGCCGGCTGCGGCATGGCGACCGCGGCAACCGTCTACGATCTCGAGACCGCACACGAGATCCAGCGCTGCCTTGCCCCCATTGCGGGCTTTCCGCAGCGCACGGCACCGGGGTATGCGCGCTCGTTCAGCCTGGCGACGTTGGACCTAATCGCCATGCGCTCAGTCGTTGCGCGGGAACGTTACCAGCGCATCGCAGAGGCCACCAAGACGCCTGTTTTTCTGCTCGACGAGCGGCTGCGCGCGCAGCTACGGCTCGGCGCGGTCCACGGCTGGGCGCACTGCGAGCTCGAGCAGCCCGGCGCGATGACCCTCGCACTGGCCGACGAGATGGAGCGAGGCAGTCCGTTCTTCGGGCCCCACGCCGAGACCTTGCGTGCGCTGTACCACGGTGTGCGTGGTGCCTCCGAGACCGCGGACGGTCATCGTGCGCGCGGTGAGCAGCTCGCACTGCGCGGCGGCATCTCGTGGACCTCCGCGGCCGTGCTTGCCGTGCGCTCGCTCGAGGCGGCCGCCATCACGCGCGACACCGGCACGCTGGAGCGGTGCGCCGGCGAGCTCGATCGGCTCGCCAAACAAGAGCCGACGCTCGCCAGGTTCAGCGCGCTCGCACGCGCTCTGCTCGCGCTCGCGCGCAACCAGCCGCTCGAGGCCTACGAGCTACTGCGACCGTTGCTCGATGGAGAGCACAACGACAACGCTGCGAACAATGCGCTCCACGTGACGTGCGCCGAGGCCCTCAACGAGCTCTCGCGCTTCGAGGAGGCCAAGGCACACTGCCTTCGT
>JBEGTL010000728.1:0-3920 GCA_041179425.1 Pseudomonadota bacterium
CCTTGGCTTGGCTGCGGGAGGCGTTCATGCACAGAGGTTCTCTTGTCTTCGCGGTCTCGTTCGCGCTGTTTGCAGCGTGCGGGTCCGAGCAGAAGGTGGCGCGGAGCGACGACCCGAGCCGCGAACCTGACGAGGACGCCGGCAAGCCGCGCGACGCCGGCAAGGACGCGCGCGTCGACGCCTCCAAGGGCACCGGCAAGACCGACGCTGGGTCCGCGACGGACCACGACGACGCCGGCACGGGGCCCAAGACGGGCACACCGGCCACGCTGATCGACGACTGCGGCAAGAGTGGCGGGCTAGACGCCAAGACGGTGGCGGCCCTCGAGAAGGGCGGCGACCCGGCAGGCGTGCGTCTGGTCTACCCCTACGACGGGACCGTGTTCCCGCGCGGCATCGAAGGGCCGCTCCTGATGTGGGAGGGCATGAACGAGGCCGACGCGGTGCTGGTGCACATCAAGGCGGCAGGCCTCGACTATCGCGGCTGCTTCAAGCCCACGGCGCCGAGCGAGCTACAGATCCCACAGGACGTGTGGGACACCGCCGGTGACCGCACGCTGGGTCAGAAGGACCCGTTCGTGGTCGAGGTGACGTTCTCGGCCGCGGGCACCGTGCGTGGACCCTTCAAACAGAAGTGGGTCATCGCGCAGGCGACCATCAAGGGCTCGGTCTACTACAACAGCTACTTCAACCTCACTGTCGGCCTGCCGGGCGGCAAGGTGTTCCGCATCCCGCCGAAGGGTAAGGCCGAGGGTGTGACCGTCACCGAGTGCAACGGCTGTCACTCGCTCTCTGCCAACGGCACGCGCATGACGAGCCAGACGCTCGGCCTCGGCGGGCGCTCGTACGACCTCGAGGGAGGTGCGCCCATGAGCTTGCCCGCGCCCGTCAGCAACGCGTACGCGGCGATGTATCCCGATGGCTCGCGCTACGTCACGGGTTCTCAGGTGATCGATGTCGGTCGCACCAACATCGCGACGCAGGGCGCGGCCAAGAGCGCGCTGGTCGAGACCGACACGGGCGCGGTTCTCAAGTCGAGCGGCATCCCCGCCGACGTGCTCATGCCGAGCTTCTCTCCAGATGGCTCGCTGCTCGTGTTCAACGACTACGCCATCGACACCGCGCACGGTCTGGCCATGGTCACGTTCGACGGCAAGACCAACACGGCGAGCAACTATCGCAAGCTGCTCAGCACGCCTGGCGTCAACCGTCCGGCCTGGCCGTTCTTGCTGCCCGACAACGAAGGCGTCGTCTTCGTGAACACGGCGAGCCCAGACTTCTCGGGCCTCGGCGCCGGCGTCGGCACCGCGCTCACCGCGGTGGTCGCGCCTTACAGCGACCTGTTCATGGTCGACGTCAGCAGCGGCGAGAGCACGGTGATGGCGCGCGCGATGGGCTACGCCACCGCCGCCGACTACGACGCCAAAAAGACCAACCTGCCGTACGGCGCCGAGGACACGGGCAAGAACTACTTTCCCACGGTGTCGCCGGTCGCCGCGGGTGGCTACTTTTGGGTGTTCTTCGACTCGCTCCGTCACTACGGAACCAAGGGCCTGTCGCGCCAGCTGTGGGGCACGGCAGTCAGCATTCAGCGGCGCGCGGAGGGTGAGTTCCGCGACGACGACAGGCCGCTCTACGACGTCGACGTCAGCGCGCCTGCTTTCTACATCCCGGGCCAGGAGTTTGGCACCGGCAACCACCGCGCCTTCACGGCGCTCGACCCGTGCAAGGCCGACGGCGAGAGCTGCGAGAGCGGCGTCGACTGCTGCGGTGGCTCGTGCGACAAGTCGGGCAGCTCGGGTGCAGGCGTGTGTCGCGTCATCGTCGAGTGCGCCAAGACCGAAGAGCGCTGCAAGACCGATAAGGACTGCTGCCCGCCGGAGAGCGACGAAGATCAGCTCAACACGTGCATCGCGGGCTACTGCACGGTGGTGGTAGCGATCTAAGTCTGCTCAGGCTCTCGTCGCCGTCAACGTCAACCCTCAGACTCGCTGCGCTCGTTACTCCCTGTCGCGATCGCGCGCGAAAACTCGGTCGGCGGAGGCGCCCTCGTCGAGTGCGTCGACGTCGACCGCCACCGACAGCTGGTGGTGACCACCGCCGAGGATGACGCCACGGATGGGCGTCACGTCACCGAAGTCGCGGCCGTGCGCGATGGTGACGTGTTCTCCTGCGGGCATCACGTTGTTGGTGGGGTCGTAGTCGACCCAGCCGAACTCGGGGATGAACGTCGCGAACCACGCGTGCGAGGCGTCGGCCCCGATTAGCTTGGTCTTGCCGGGTGGCGGTCGGGTGAGCAAGTAGCCGCTGACGTAACGCGCGGCCAGACCGCGCGAGCGCAGACAGCCAATGGCCAGGTGCGCGAAGTCCTGACAGACGCCACGTCGCTGGCGAAGGACCTCGAGGATGGGCGTCGCCAAGTCGGTCGCACGGGGGTCGTACGTGAACTCGCCGTGGATGGTGGCCACCAGCTGTTGCACCGCTTCGAGCAGCGGACGCCCGCGCTCGAAAAAACGTTCGCTGAACGCGAGGAGCTCGGCTGCCGCAGCGACGTACGGCGAGTCGAAGGTCATCGCGTAGGCGTCGAGCACGTCGCGCCGACGGTCGGCCTTGAGCCGATCGCGCACCGACTCCCAGGCGGGCGAGGCGCGCAGGTCGGGCGTCAGCGTGGGGCGCAGCTCGACGATGCTGCGCGCCACCACGGTGAGCGCGCGATGCGGCTCGCTGAGACTGAAGTGCACCGTGCGGTTGCCGAAGTAGTCGAAGCGGCGGCGCCGTGCCTCCGGGGTGGGGGTGATGTCGAGCTCGTGCGCGACGGTGCGCTGCGTCTCGCCTTCGCGGGGCGCCAGGCGCGCCTCGTGGTGCGACGTGGTGACGGGGTCGCCGTAGCTGTACGCGGTGCGGTGGGTGACGCTCAGGCGCATCAGTCGCCTCCACCGCTGCGCGGCGCCTCGCTCGGCACCGGCTCGTCGTGGCTGAGGTGGCGCGAGATGGTGGTGTGGTTGAGGTAACGATCGCTCAGGGAGTCGGACAGCGTGGGAATCTGCGTGGCGAGATCGAGCAAGAGAGCGATCAGGCGCGGCCGCTCGCCATGCTCGTCGACCACACACAGCCGGTCGATGTCCGCCAGCTTGAGATCGGTAAGCACAGACAGCGAGATTTGTTGCTGCGGTGTGCGCATCCCGTCGAGTGCGTTGGGCAAGGTAGCGATGTGACTGGTCAACGCTTCCATCTGATAGATCACCGAGCGCGGGTTGGTCTCGTCGGTGAGCAACAGATCGACCACCGGTGCGACCTGCAGCGTGGCAAGGTAGCGGCGGCGGTAGGTCATGGCGCTGTCTGCCATCTCGAGGACCGACTCGAGGAGCGGGCCCTCGCGACTACAGCGCTCGGTGAGGCTGCCGCGCACCAGCATCAGCAAGGTCATCGCGCGCTCGACACGTCTGCCCATGTCGAGAAAACGCCACGCCTGTCCGCGCGTCATGCTCTCCATCACGAGTCCGCTGAACGCCGCCAGGCGCACCACCACGCGGTTGAGCACCTCGAGCACGGTGCCCAGCGAGTCGTAGCCGAGGTCGTCCTCGTGCATCTGCACCTCGTCGTCGAGTGCGGCGAGCACACGCCAGGTGTCGGTGGAGATGCGATCGCGAACCAGGCGGCCGGTGCGCAGCGTGGAGCGCAGCGCAGCGCGCAGCGTGCCCACCCCGGCTTCGTCGAACACGCTGGCGACCAGCATGTCGGTGACCGTCTTGAGGTCGAGCACGGCCGGGTCGTACAGCTCGCCCGTGTAGCTGAGGGTGGTCTGCGCCGAGAGCGCGCGCAGCAGCGGCAAGAACTCGCTGCTGTTGTCGAGGTCGACCTGGCCGCCGAGCTCGCCCACGCGCGCGGCGACCACGCGCGCCAGCCGCGCGACGCCCTCT
>JBEGTL010000729.1:0-3910 GCA_041179425.1 Pseudomonadota bacterium
TCGAACGCGTCCTCGCCGTCGCACCCCAACGCCTTCACGCGCGCGGAGACGAGCGTGCGGCTGTCGGCCACGGCCGCGACGTCGTCGTCGACTGCGTGATACAAAAACGTGGGTGGGGTGGGCAGACAGCCATCCATCAAGTCGTCGGCATTGCCCGGGCTGACGCGTCCAGACAGCGCACCGGTCGCACGCAACAGGTCGCCTCGCTTGCACGACAAGAAGTTGGTCATCTCGGCGCCTGCACTCATGCCCACGGCGTACAGGTGCCCGCGGTCGATGCAGTAGTCGTTGCTCATCCGCTCGCGCAGCGCGTCGAACAGCGCGAGCTCCGCCGGCAGCTGCTCGGGGAAGGTGCGGTTGGGCTCGATGGCGGTCGGCGACACCACGATCGCCCCGTCGCCCAAAAACTCTGCGAGATCGACGCCGCCGTTGCTGCCGGTGCCCCCGGAGTTATGGAACCCGAAGTACAGCGGGTAGGCCCGATTGCGGTCGTACGAAGACGGCACGCGCACGAAGTACACGCGGTCCCGGTCGCCCACGCGCAGGGTGTGCATCTGAAAGCTCGACGTGCCGGTCGCCGCCTTGCCGCAGCCGACACTGCGCGCCGACGCGCCTCCCCCTGCATCGCGGGCGCCGGCGTCGCGCGCCCCTGGCAGCCCTGCATCGCGCTCGGGTGGGCTGCCCGGGCCAGCGTCAGCAAGGACCGCGACACCGGCCTCCTCGACCCGCGTGGGCGGCGCTGCGGCATCGCGAGAAGCTCTACCCGCATCGATCGCGGCGGGGACGCTCGCATCGCGCGGCGGCCCCGCGTCGGCACGCGGTTTGGCCGAGCCGCAGGCCGCGAGCACGACCAACAGGAGCACACCCACGACGCCCGAAGCGCCGCCTGCCCTCGCCAGCTGCGAGCTGGCCGCGCTCCGCGGGCTTGGGCGCGGTCGGTACATCTGCGACTCCATCTTTCGTTCGCGGCTGCCTGTACCCGACCAGGTTCCGGGTGCAGACTTCTCCATGATGCGTAGCGACTTCGCGGACGAAAGGCGAACAGACGCGCCGCATTGGGCCGAGCGGCTGGTACGTTTTCTAGATGACGGCATCGTGGTACCCGGGACGGGCTACCGCATCGGTGTCGACGGCCTGCTCGGCATGCTGGTGCCCGTCCTCGGCGACGCCACCACTGCGGCAGGGTCTCTGTCGCTGTTTTGGCTTGCGGTGCAGCGTGGCGTGCCTCGCAGCGTGCTCGCTCGCATGGCACTCAACGTGGGCCTCGATGCACTGATCGGGTCGGTGCCCGTCGTAGGTGACCTGTTCGACTTCGTGTGGAAGGCAAACCGCAGAAACCTGTCGCTCATCGAGCGCGCGACCCGTCAGCCGCAGTACAAGCCCAAGGTCTTCGACTACGTTCTTTTGGCCGGCTTCGTGCTGTTTGTGACAATCGCCGTCGCACTCCCCTTCGTGGTCACGGGATACCTGATCGCCAAGGTGCTGGACTAGAGAAACATTCCCAATGGCCAACCTGATCTCCAAGACCGCGACACAGCTTGCGCGGGGCATCGATCGTGTCTTCGCGGGGGCCGCGCTCAACCCTCCCAAGATGCTGCGGCGCCGCTCGGCGTCCGAGTCACTCGGGCACGACGACCGCATGCGCGCCCTGTCGCTGATCGGCGCGTTCTACAACCGCCCCGAGTTCGTCTCTCGCGAAGCTCCGTTCTTCGCCGACCCTCGCCCCATCACGCCTGCAGAGCGTTTTGTCCGCAAGCTGAGCAGCGAGGGCGACGTGGTCGACCTGAGCTGGGCCAGCGAGTTCGAGCCGCTGTGGTCGACCGAGGCGCTGGTCGCGTACTTTGGCTCGTGGGCCAAAACGGAGCTGGAGCTGGCGGGCGTGGAGCCGGGCTTCAGCGTCGACGACATCGCTGCGCTGGGCGTCGATCGCAGCGGTCAGCTTGCCGACAAGTACCTGCGCGCACACGCCAATCGCAACGGCCACGCGCGCTGGTACCGGCACAAGAACGGCCGGCGGCCCACCGTGGTCATCCTGCACGGCTACATGGTCGGTGAGTACGCCATCGAAGAACGGATGTGGCCCGTCCAGAAGCTGTTCGACAGCGGCATGGACGTGGTGCTCAGCGTGCTGCCGTTCCATGGGCTGCGCCGCTCCGACTCGCGTGGTTATTTGCCCCCTGCGTTTCCGTCGGGCGATCCGCGCTTCACCATCGAGGGGTTTCGGCAGCTGGTGTTCGATCACCGTGCGCTGTTCGACTACCTCGAGCGCGCAGGTGCACCCGCGTTGGGCGTGATGGGCGTCAGTCTGGGAGGCTACGGCGCGTCGTTGCTCGCGACGCTCGACACACGCATCAAGCTCGCCACGCTGTTCATCCCGCTCGCGGCCATCGAGGACTTCGCACACGCCCACGGTCGACTGATCGGCAGCGACGCGCAGCAGACGTTGCAGCGCGAGGCGATGGCCAAAGCCAACTGGCCGGTGAGCCCATTCTCACGCCCGCCGGTCATCACGGGGGACAAGGTGGTCATCATCGCCGGCGACGCCGACGCCATCACCGGCTCGCGACATACGACACGGCTCGCCGCGCACTTCCAGGCCGAGTTGTCGCCGTTCATCGGAGGGCATCTACTGCACTTCGGCCGCACCAAGGCATTCGAAGCAATGTGGAGGCTTCTCGCTCGTGAAGGCTTCTCGCTCGTGAAGGCCTAGGAATTAGATTGGGTGGGTACCGCGTCGTGGTGGAGGCGACTCGCGCTCTGCTTCTGACTCGTACCGCGTCGTGCTGGGGCTACTCCCACGGAGTTCCTTCGCCATGGGGTGGCTGCGGCCGGCGCATTTCTGATCTTTGCTGATGCCTGTGGTCCGCGTACGCGGCTTCGCCGCTAGCTTTCCTGTTCTGCGTGA
This sequence comes from Pseudomonadota bacterium, assembly GCA_041179425.1. Classification (GTDB taxonomy): domain Bacteria; phylum Myxococcota_A; class Polyangia; order Polyangiales; family DASUME01; genus DASUME01. The sequence goes on from JBEGTL010000729.1 coordinate 2,906, forward strand.
GGTCGCAGTTCGGTCGTATCACTCGTAGTGAATGACATCGGGGGCTACGGGCACTCCGTGGGAGCAGCCCCACCACGCCACGGGGCCTGCAGCCAGCAGGCGCTCGTTTTCTTGGTCTTACGGAAGGAGGAGAGAGAGAGAGAGAGAGAGACGAGACGAGACGAGACGAGACGAGACGAAAAGCGAGAGCGAGAGCGAGAGATCAGACCGGGAGAGCGCCGCCGATCAGGCTGCGCCGTTGGCTAGGTTGTCTCTTTCGGCTCCTAGGTGGGTGCAGTCGTTGAGTAGGCGGGCCGTGTTTGGCGGGGCGTCGTCTAGCAGGGTGACGCTTACGTTGTCGAACTTGGCTGGGGGGTGCAGGCCTGGGGCGCAGGGAATCAGGTGCTCTATGATGGAGCTGATGACCAGGCCGTGCGTGACCACGATGAGGTTGCCCTGGGTGGTTTTGCGACGCTCCAGAATCACCTGGAAGGCCTGGGCTACGCGCTTGTGGAAGACCGCCCAGGTCTCGCCGTTGGGTGGGTCGAGGTCGGGGCCGAACGGGTGCCCGTCGGGTAGCTCGTCGTAGCGCTTACCTCGCAGGTCGCCGAAGTTGCGCTCGTGCAGCAGCGGCTCGAACTCGAGCGAGAGGCCCGTCCTCCGCGCGAGCGGCTCGGCGGTCATTCGTGCGCGCGGCAAGTCGCTACACAGGATGTGACCCACGCCCATACCAACCAACCGCTCAGCAACGCGCTCTGCCTGCCGCGATCCGGCCTCATTGAGCGGCGTCTCTGCCGGCTGCACGATGCGCGACGCGTTGCCCGCAGTCTCTCCATGTCGCACCAGCACGATCGTCATCCCTGGGTCTTATCCCAGCCCAGTGACCACCACCACCCGACGCCCATCGCAGACCGGGGGGACGAAGTTCAGCTTCATGTCTCAGCTGCGACCAATCAGACCGCCGCCAGTCCAATTGGGCCAAAACCGCAAAACCGAGCTCCGTCCCCTCTCGCTCCCCCTCTCATC
>JBEGTL010000730.1:0-3903 GCA_041179425.1 Pseudomonadota bacterium
TCGGCCTTCCACTCGGCCAGCAGCTCGGCGACCTGCTCGGGCGCCTGGCCGTCGGCAGTGGTGCCGCCCTCGTCGAACGACACGCACGCGATGACGGGCACCTTGCCTTCACCGGCGATACGCGCCGCCTCGAGCGCGAGCTTGAGCTCGTCGGGCTGGCGGAACGTCTCGAGGATGAACGCGTCGACCCCGCCCTCGATCAGCGCTTCGCACTGCTCGCGGAACGCTTCGGCGATGTCGGGCAGCGAGTCGGGCGACAGCGTCTCGAGCGTGAGCCCGGTCGGACCCACCGAGCCGACCACGAACGCACGCTTGCCTGCCGCCTCGCGCGCCAGCCGCACGCCAGCGAGGTTGATGTCGCGAACCTTGGCCTCGAACCCATGGCGCGCCAGCCGGTACCGATTGGCGCCAAACGTGTTGGTCTCGATGGCCTCGGCGCCGGCGTCGGCGTAGCTCTGATGGATCTGCAGCACCACGTCGGGCCGCGATACGTTCATCTCTTCGAAGCAGGCCGTGTAGAGGTTGCCCTTTTCGTACAGGGAAGTCCCCATGGCGCCATCGAACACCAGGCCGCCTGCGCGCAGGGCCGCCGCAAAGGCGACGGGACGCGCGCTTTCTCGCTCACTCATGCGCGAGGCGTACCGCGCCCCCCGCTTGCTAGCAATGGGCGTGGGGACGGGTAGGTCGGAGCGCACCGCCGGGCGCGCGCGCGAAGGTCAGGGGACGCCGGCGTCGAGGCCCGTGTTGAGCCCACCGAGCGACTTGTCGGTCGAGCGCTTGGCGCCGCCCTTGATCCAGTCCGACACCTTCTGAATCTCGGCCGCCGTCATCTCTTGGCCGAGGGGCATACGGTCTTTTCCGCACCCTGGGTCGGCCTTTGAGATGGTGTCGATGAGGAACGACTTCGTGGGATCGCCGACTGTGACGTAGGGTTTGCCGTTGCAAATAACAGTCTTGTCGTTGACGAGGGTGTTGTAGGCCTTGGTCTCGTCGGTGAGGTCGAGCTTGACCTTCGGCGCGGCGGCAGGATGACACGTCGCGCAGGTGTAGACGCCGAACGCGCCGTTGTCGGCGAGCAGGTCTTTGAGCGTGACCGGGACCGTGACGACCCCACCACCGGCGTCGGGCGTGCCGCCGTCGGGGACGACGGTGTTGCCACCGCAGAGTTGGTATTGGTAGCCCGCCGTACCCGCGCTGCCGGGCAGCTCGACGACGCTCGAGTTGACCTCGACGATGGGCACGCTGCACGCGAGCCAGGTGCGGAGGATGTCTTGCGAGGCCTTGGTGGTGATGTCGCCGTAGCCGTTGGTGACCCGCGTGCACGGCGTCAGCTCGTCGCTGTCGAAGATGCTCGCAAGCTTGCGGAACGCCGCAAACATGCCGCTGGGCGGCATCTCCCCGTCTTTGACCTGCTGCCAGATGCTGTTGCGCTCCTCGAACACCTTGCGCTGACGCTCGCGCAGACCGCGCACCTCGGCCTCTTTGAGCTTGGCCACGGTGCGACCGTTAGTCGTGGCCGACGACTCGACGCCGCTCTCGCCCACTGGCCGGAGGTCGAAGTTGAGATCGGCGGGTGCACCATGACGCGCCTCGCCCTTTGCCGCGGAGCTGTGACAGATGCCGTTCGCGCACGACTGGTTGATGATGGCCTGCCCGCCGTACTGCACCTGCGAGCCGACCACCACGGTGTCGTAACCAGCGCCCTTGGTCATGCCTGCGCTGTCTGAGGGGCACGCACCCACATCCTCACCGCAACCCAAGGCGTACAGCGAGACAGGGACGAGGACGGCGAGGACGGCGCGATTCGGTTTCATGTTCTCCCGGAATTGAGGCCAGTACTGGGTGGGGGTCAAGCCCACCTCCGGCGTTGCCCAAGCAGTGTAGCCTCGCCCCATCCGCTCAGGCGAGCCGCATGGCTCAATCCGAGAACGTCCACACTCCCGCCCACCAAGCGTCGCAACCCGTTCACAAAAACCGACTCCACAGGAGCCGGCCCGGGCGCACATGTTTCAGGCAGCTGGGGCGCAATGAGAGAGGGACTCGCGGAGCTTGTCGCGCACGCGGACCTCGAGCTGGCGCACGCGCTCCTTGCTGACGCCCAGCTCGCGGCCGAGCGCCTCGAGCGTGCACGGCTCGTCGCTCAAGAAGCGCGCGTGCACGATGCGGCGCTCTCGCCGATCGAGCCTGCGCAACGCGGAGCGCACCGCGGTCTTTTGTTGCTCACCCTCGCGACGGGCACAGGCGACGTCTTCGGGCGTGGGCAGGTTGCTCTCGAGCCGCTCGACCCCGGGACCGCGCGCGCCGTCGAAGGTCTGGTCGAGCGAAGTGTCGACGTGCGCAAGCACTGGCCACAACATCTCGCAGCGCGCGAGCGGCATCCCGCTGCGCTCGGCGAGCTCGGCCGGGTTGTCGACCCCCTCACGGCGAAACGCGCGCAGTGCACGTCGCTCGGAGCGCGTGGTCCCGAGCCGCACGATGCGGTAGCTGCGCACGAGATAGTCGCGAATTTCAGCGCGAATCCAGTACACCGCGTAGGTGATGAGCCGGACGTTCTTTTCGGTGTCGTACTTCTCGGCAGCGCGCAACAGTCCCAGGTTGCCCTGCTGTACGAGGTCTTCGATGGGCACGCCCCAGCGCCGATACTCGACCGCGATGCGAATGACGAAGGGCAGGCACGCCGACACCAGCTTGTCGCCCGCGCGCTTGTCCCCGGCACGATAGGCTCGTGCGAGCGTCTGCTCCTGCTCCGCGTCGAGCGGCGCCACGCCGCGCAGCGAACCGATGTACTCGTCGAGACCAGAGCGAAACATCACGAGGCAGCTCCTTCTGGCGCGCCGAGCCGAAAGCCCGAGTCGCACCGACAGAGCCGCTAACTGCAGCGGGTGTGCCGCCAAAAAGCGCTGCAATCCCGGCCAGTCCGCCCCACCATCCCGGCGGATCACGCAGGCCTGCCGCGGCATCATGCCGCAGGACGGATGGACGGGGTCGGGGCACAGAACACGCTCGCCAGTCTGAAAGGTCCGCGTCCCGTTGACATGGGCGCTGACGAGTACGTCGACGAGTACGTCGACGTCAAACGAGTACATCCACGAGGAGGAGGACGCGCACGCGCACGCGCACGCGCACGCGCACGCGCACGCGCACGCGCACGCGCACGAGGACGACGGCTCCTTGCTCGCGCCTCCGTTGCCAGAGATCGCTCCGTTCATGGCGCAAGACGGCCGGGCGCTGAACCCAGGAAACGGCACGCTCGGGGACGGGCCACTCGTAGACCTGCGCGTGCGCGTGCGCGTCCTCCTCCTCGTCAATGTAGACGTTGCCGTCCTCGTAGACGTTGCCGTCCTCGTAGACGTTGCCGTCCTCGTAGACGTTGCCGTCCTCGTAGACGTTGCCGTCCTCGTAGACGTTGCCGTCCTCGTAGAGGTGGCCGTTACGTGGCCGTCCTCGTTCATCGACGACGTTCCCGCCGCCGAACTGACCGCCGCAACCCGTACGCCTGCCCGCTCGGCCGAGGCCCTGGCCTCACCGAAGGTCTGACGTGTTGGGACGCCTAATGGACGGCTGGCGCTTCGGCCAACGGCGCGCTGTCGGAGCGCACCTCGAGGCGGTAGCGACTGTTGGCCGTCTGCAGGTAGTAGATCTCGCGACCTGCCAGGCGAAGGATGCGCTTCACCGGGGTGGTCACGTACTCGTGCAAGCCGTCAGGGAACTCAATGACGACCACCGCGCCCTTGCGCGGTGCGCGCAGCAAGCGGCCAACGACGGCTCGCCCGGGCTTGCGCCCCACCTTACGCAGCACGACCTCCACGGTTTTCAAAGTAGCACAGGGCTCACGAGGGCAAAAGCGCGATCTCGGTGTTCCGCGTGCGGCGTTGCGCGTTGACCGCGCAGGCTGTCGCAGGC
>JBEGTL010000731.1:0-3877 GCA_041179425.1 Pseudomonadota bacterium
GAGGCTGCCGCGACCGCAAACGCGCCCGAGGCCCAGGCCAGCGCGCCTCGGCTGATGGCGACGTGCGGGGCCGCGGCCGACGAGCGCGCCAGGGTGCCGGTCGCCCTGCTGCGGATCGAGCTGCGGTCGTCGAGGTGCGCCTCTGCGACGTAGAGGCCGAGGCCAGGTGGCGTGCGTCGCACGTCGATGGGTGGTGGTGCCGAGCCGAGGCTCGTGCCGTCGAGCGCGGCCTGCTTGGTGCGCTGCACCTGTTCGTCGATCTGGCGGTGAATCTCGTCGCGCTCGGCCGAGAACAGCGCCTTGAGGTGCAGGGCCAGCGTGCGCGGGCTGGGCCGCAAGTTCTGAAACTCCAGGTACTCGTCGATCGCATCCGCGAAGGTCGCGGCGTCTTGCCAGCGCTGCGCGGGGTCGAGCGACAAGGCGCGCTCGACGATGCTCTCCAGCTCGTGCGGAACGTCGGGCTTGAGCGTGCGCACCTTGCGCTCGGTGCCGGCCATGCGCGCCTGCACCTTGAGCACGTCGTTGACCTTGCGACCGCCTGCAAAACGATGGCTCGTGATCACTTCCCAGAGCATGGCGCCGAGCGCAAAGATGTCGGCGCGCGAGTCGACGTGGTCGCCGCGCAGCTGCTCGGGCGCGATGTAGTCGAGCTTGCCCTTCACGATGCCGATCTGTGTGGCTTGTTCGGCGTCGGTCGACTTGGCGATGCCGAAGTCGAGCAGCTTGACCTGACCATCGTAGGTGACGATCACGTTCTGCGGACTCACGTCGCGGTGCACGACGTGCAGCTCCTCGCCCTGAAAGCCCTTGAGCTGATGCGCGTACGAGAGCGCGCGCGCCACCTCGGCAATGATGCGCAGGTACTCCGCGAGCGGGATCTCGCCTTCGCCACGCGCACGATTTAAGATCGAGCTCAGCGGCTGCCCGTCGAGGTACTCCATGGCGAGGAAATAGCGGCCGTCGTTCTCGCCGACTTCGTAAGTATGCACGATGTTCTGGTGCACGAGGCGCGCAGCGAGCCGCGCCTCGGCCCAAAACATACGGATACTGTCTTCGGAGCCTGCAATCAGGTCGTGTCGCATCACTTTGACGACCAGCAGCTTGTGAAAGCCCGACGGCCCCGCCATCAGGGCCAGGTACACCTTCGCCATGCCGCCCTGCCCGAGAGAGGCAATGAGATGGTACTTACCAAACGCTCGCTGTTCCTCGGATTGCGGCACGGACTGCTCAAGATGATGCCCGCCACGCGCCAATACTGCACGGCAATCGCGCAGCGCAGGCTTGTCTGCACCCTGCGCGACAGACCGACCAGACTGACACGGTGGGGTCGTCTGCTGCGCACAATCGGCGGGAAGAGTGGCCATTTGTGGTGGAGATGAGCACAGGGAGGCGAAGTGAGATCGGGCACGCGTCTCACGTCTTTGTCGTCTGACAGCCCTCCACGCGTTCGTCGCCGTCGCCGTCGCCGTCAACGTCAACGTCTACCTCCACGTCTACGAGCGTCAGGTGCGGACGCCGTCGTCCTTGCGCGCACAGCAATGCGCCTAGACACGGTAGCGACCAAGACAGCTCGATCGTCGACGTTGACGTTGACGGCGACGGCGACGGCCGTTTCTCCTCGCCCCCGAGCGTCCTCCCGCAAAACCGAGAGACTAACGACTCACGCCAACGCCAACGCCAGCCTTGCGCTCTACCGGCCACAAGTCACGACTCTGCGCGGAGGCCACCTCCCCCTTCGACCGCACGCGGATGTCGCCCTCCGGCACGCCGCGGCCCTTGAGGTACTCCGCGACTACGCGCGCACGCTCCAGGCCGAGCTGGTCGTTGTGCTGCGCACTGCCGCTGGGGTCGGTCTGTCCGACGATCGTCGCGTGGTCGACCTCTTTGCGCTTGATGCACTCGGCCACCCGATCGAGGTTCTCTTCGGCGCCCTGCTTGAGCTTGGCGGAGTCGCTGTCGAAGTAGACCGCGAGCTCGCACGACGAGTTCACGGCCGGCACCGTGGCGCCGGCCGTGCTGCCGCTGCCCTCCGCGAGCGTGCTGTGGGTCTCGTTGTCGCGACCGAGCGCCTGGTCTTCGCCCACCACGGTGTAGTGCTGGCGCGTCTTGCCCTCCGCGTCGGCGTTCTCGGCCACTTCGCGGTTGGTCACGGCACTGACGCTGGCGCGGTCGCGCGCCGGACGATCGTGTGCACAACCCGTGACGCCGATGAGCCCCGCACAGAGCGCGAGGACGGTCTTGTTCGCAAACATGATCCCTCCCTGGTTGATCGATTCGTGCCAAGAAGCAAAGCATCGCCTGTGCCAGGGCATGGGATGCTCGAGTGCGGCGGCGTGCCCCAGTAGGGGCTTCGGTTGTGTAGATCGTTGTTCAAACGAGCGTGCGACCCCAACCAAGCGCAAGCTCGACGCAAGAAGGCTACGCCTGGAGTGTTTCGGAGAGACCGGATGCAGAAAAAACGCCACGCCGTGAGAATCTTACTTTCCCTGATCGTGCTCGCGGCTATCGGCGCAGCGCTGGTCGTGCGCCTTCGCGCCAACGCAGCCAATCCAGACAAAGCCGGGGCACCCAAAGACCGTGTGACGGCGGTGCTGACGGCCACGGTGCAAAAGAGTGACGTGCCGATCGACCTCGAAGGCATCGGCAGCGCGGTCGCCATCCAGACCGTGACGGTGCGGCCCCAAGTCGACGGCAGGATCGACAAGGTGTCCTTCCACGAGGGTGAGGCCGTCAAAAAGGGCGACCTGCTCGCGCAGATCGATCCCCGGCCGTTCAACATCTTGCTGCAGCAGGCCCAGGGCAACCTGGTGCGCGATCGCGCCACACTCGAGGGCGGCAACGCTGCGCTCGAGCGGCTCACCAAGCTGGCCGGCGAAAAGTACGTCTCGCCGCAAGACGTACAAAACCAAAAGTCGCTGGTGGGCCAGACGCAGGGGTCGGTGCTCATCGACCAGGCGCAGATCGACACGGCACAGCTCAACTTGAGCTACGCGCGCATCACCTCGCCCATCGACGGCGTGACCGGCATCCGGCTGATCGACCCGGGCAACTACGTGCGCGCCGGCGATACGGGGGGGCTGGTCATCATCACGCAGCTCGACCCCATCGCCGTGATCTTCTCGCTGCCGCAAGACGACCTGCCCAAGGTCGCCGAGCAGCTCGCCCACGGTGCCGTGCTGACCGTCGACGCCTACGACCGCGGCGGCATCACCAAGCTCGCGACGGGCGAGCTCAAGCTGATCGACAACCAGGTCGTGAGCGCCACCGCCACCATCCGGCTCAAGGCCGTGTTCCCCAACGCCGACCGTCGACTGTGGCCCAACCTATTCGTCAAGACGCGCCTGCACCTCGAGACGCGCAAGGACGTGTTGGTCATTCCGTCGTCTGCCCTGCAGCGTGGACCGCGGGGCCCATTCGTGTACGCCATCAAGCCCGACCAGACGGCCGAGGTGCGCCTGGTGGAGGTCGAGCTCGCACTCGCCGATCAGACCGTGATCCGCAAGGGTGTGAGCGAGGGTGAGCAGGTCGTCGTCGAGGGCCAGGGTCAGCTGCGTCCGGGCGCCAAGGTGCAGGTGCGACCTGCCACGCCCGAGCAAGCCGGCAGCGCGACGCGCGGGGATCTCCCGTGAGCATCTCGGAGCCGTTCATCCGCAGACCGGTCGCCACCAGTCTGCTGACGGTGGGTCTGTTGTTGGCGGGTCTGTTTGCCTACCGCGAGCTGGCGGTGTCGGCGCTGCCCGAGATCGACTACCCCACCATCGTCGTCGCCACCACGCTGCCCGGCGCGAGCACCGAGACCATGGCCTCGGGCGTGACCACGCCGCTCGAGCGGCAATTCGGCCAGATGCCGTCACTTGCGCAGATGACCTCGGTGTCG
>JBEGTL010000732.1:0-3865 GCA_041179425.1 Pseudomonadota bacterium
GCTACGATGAGGAAGTGGTCGGGGTGGTCGGGCCCTGGGCGGCCCCCGGTCGGGCCTCGGTCGGACCGTGAGACCGACCGCTCTGTGAACGCATCGAGCGCTTCTTTTATAGGCGATCCATTGTCCGCGGCGCGCGTGGTCGGCGTGAAACGAGAGCACGTCCCGGGCGCAACGAACGGAGCGTCGTCGTACGTGCATGCACCGACGGCGGAGACGTCGTGATTGTCCGTGTCATGGGCGCTCGGCCCAGGCGAGCGGCCTGATGGCTCCCCGCGGCGAGCGCGCGCCCATCGGCGATCCGACTTGGACGCTCGCGAGAAGGGACCCGGCTCTGCTCACCAGAAGGGACCCAGCTCGGAGATCGGCTCGATCAGGTCGTGTTGCAGAGCACGCGAGCGACGGGCTTGGCGGCGAGCTGCGAAACGGAGACGTTCGCGTGAGGGCTGAGCACGGGTGAAGCGGTTGTTGAGGTAGCCCCGGCGACCACGCGGCGCTGGCCAGAGGGCGAGCAATTCTTTGCCGATGGCGTGCGCGAAGGCTCGGTGCTTGGGGTGTCGGAAGTGGTTCACGCCCGATCGCCGGACGGCGACGCGGCAGCGGATGTGCACTCGGGAATGCGGCAGGCGCCGTCGACGCGCGCAGGGAAAGGCGCGGCGGGACGCCGATCTAGAGACGTATCGCGAGTCCGAAGGCGAGCGTCAGCGTGACTGTCGCCAGCGTCGTCGCGAGGCCGGGAGCGCGCCCGAGCCGGTTGCGCCATCGGCGTCACTTGGCGCGATGTCACGCGCCGAGTTGTCGGCGCAAGTGCTTGCGATCACGTCGGTAATTGTCGGAAACGTGGACAGGGCCGCGGCGGTGTCACGCGCCGACTTCGGGCGCCAAGTAGCGAAGATCGTGAGGGAAGGCATCGATATTTTGGGCAAGGCATGCGCGTGACGAGCCTCTGTCACGCGCCGAGTGGGACGCACGCGGGAGCCAAAATTGGCTGCGACGGGGACATTTCTTGGGCGGCAGCCCGAGTGATGTCACGCACCGAGATGGCTTTCGCGCCGGGCGCCGTGGTCTCTCCCGGCGCATGATGGACGCGGCGCTGGCGCTCGGGACGACAGAGGTGGAGCTTCGACGGCTTGCCCTCGATTTCGCGCACCTGCGCGCGCACGACGCCAAGGCCGAGGCCCAGCTGATGACGTCGATCGGCGTCGTCGGGCAACAGCACCCGGTGCTCGTCGTCGTTCACGCCGACGGACGACACATCGTCATCGATGGCTATCGACGGGTGCGCGCGCTTCGCCAGCTCGGGCGTGACACGGTCGTCGTCCTCGTGCTCGGTGCGAGTGAGGCCGACGGGCTCGCGTACTGTCATCGTCTCACGACAGGCCGCCGTCGCAGCACGCTCGAGGAGGGCTGGCTCGTGCGCGAGCTGTGCGAAGGGATCGGCCGGACGCTCGCGCAGGTCGGAATGTCGCTCGGTCGGAGCACCAGTTGGGTATCGCGGCGACTCGGTCTCGCGACGGCGCTACCCGCGGAGCTCGAGAGCGCTGTGCGCGCAGGGCTCGTGTCGCCGCACGGCGCGATGCGCTCGCTGCTGCCGTTGGCGCGCGCCAACAAGGGACACGCGCAGCAGATCGTCGCGGCGCTTGGGCGCGAACGGCTGACGACGCGCCAGCTTGGCGCGCTCTGGGTTGCCTACCGCGCGGGCGACGCCGAGCAGCGCGCGCGGATCGCGGAGCAGCCAATGCTCCTGCTGCGCGCGAAAGAGTCGCTCGCGGGAGCGCCTACCGAGATCGCCGTCACCCGCGACGTGAACGCGGCGACGCGCGCACTCGGACGCGCACACACGAGTCTCATGGCCGCGCGGTCGCTCGATCCGGACGTCGGTACGTTGCCGGCGATCCGCCGGGCCATCGAACGCGCTCGCGACGCCGCTTTGGCCCTATCGAAACAGGAGATGTGACATGCGCGATAGAGACACTCGGACGGCCATTCTCGAGCTCACCAAGAGAGGGTACGGCGTGCGCGGGATTTCTCGCACTCTCGAGGTGTCCCGGAAAACGATCCGCCGCGTGGTCCGCTCCGGAAGCGCGGAGGTGCCGGACATCCAGCGCACCGAGCTCGCCGAGGCCCACGAGGAGCGGATCCGGGCGTTGTTTCTCCAGTGCAAAGGAAACCTGGTGCGTGTCCACGAGGAACTCGCGGCAGGTCATGTGGAGCTTTCTTACAGCACGTTGACGGCGTTCTGTCGGCGTCGCGGAATCGGTCAGGTACCGAAAAAGCCGGCCGGCGCCTACCCCTTCGATCCCGGTCAGGAGATGCAGCACGATACCTCGCCTCACATCGTGCTCGTGGGCGGGCAGCGACGGAAGTTGCAGTGTGCAAGTCTCGTCATGGCCCATTCCACCGTGGGCTATGCGCAGGTCTACCCCGTCTGGAATCGCTTCTGGGCGAAGGTCTTCCTGACAGACGCGATCGTGCACTTCGGCGGTGCCGCCGATGCGTGCATGGTCGACAATGCGAGCATCGTCGTCGCGAGCGGCACGGGCAAAAACGCCGTGATGGCTCCGGAGATGGTGGCCTTCGGCAAGCGCTTCGGCTTCCACTTCATCGCCCACGAGCTGGGCGATGCGAACCGATCGGCCCACGTCGAGCGAAGGTTTCACTACATCGAAAACAATTGTTACGCGGGCCGAACCTTTACCGACATCGCGGACCTCAATGCGCAATTGCGCGTGTGGTGCACGAAGGCCAATGGCATTTTCAAAAAAGGCATTGGAGCGCGTCCCATGGATCTCTTCGTCGCCGAAACTGCGGCGCTTCATCCCCTCCCGATCCACGTCCCCGACGTCTACCAACTGCACTCGCGCTCCGTGGACGAGTCGGGCTACGTGAATCTACACAACAACCGTTACTCGGTGCCCAGCAAGCTTATGGATCGCACCCTGTCCTTGCACGAGACCAAGGACCGACTGCGCATCTTCGACGGCCACCACCTCGTTTGCGAGCACGTACGTGAAGAGGATGGCGCAGGAAAGACGCGCATGCTCGACGAGCACAAGCTCGAGAGAAAGCTCGCCAGGATGGGGGTGCCAAAGACCGCGCTCCGACCCGAGGAGTTGGCGCTTTCGGCGTCCTCGCCGGCGATGGCCGCGATGGTCGAGGCGCTCAAGAAGCGGCACGCTGGGCGCGCGGTCCGCGCTCTGCAGCGCCTGCGCCGCATGTGGCTCGACTACCCCCAAGCGCCGCTCGACCAAGCGCTCGCCGTAGCCCTCGCGCACGGACTCTTTGATCTCGAGCGCATCGAGAGTCTCGTGCTCCGACACGTCGCAGGGGACTTTTTCCGATTGCCCATCATCAACGACGAGGAGTCCGACGGCCATGAATGACGATATCGAGCAATTGCTTACGCAGCTTCGACTGAAGCCGCTGCGCGAGATTGTCGAGAAGGAGCTCGCGCGTGCACAGAAAGCAAAGCCGAGCTACGCGGAATTCTACGCCCGCATTCTCCGCGAGCACTATGTGCTCACGCAAACGAGAAGCGTCGAATATCGCATCCTGCGCGCAAAGCTTCCGGAGCGATGGACACTGGAGTCCTTTCCCTTCGACAAGCAACCAGGCGTACACGCCGCCGCCATGCGCCAGTACGGTGAACTCGACTTCGTCGCCAAGCACGAGAACCTGGTCTTCATGGGTCCCACTGGCGTGGGCAAGACCGGTCTCGCTTCCGCGATCTTGCTCAAGGCTCTCCACAACGGTTACCGCGGACTCTTCGTCAAGGCTCAGGATCTCTTCGATGAGATGTATGCCAGCCTCGCCGATCGCTCGTCGCGCAAGTTGCTCAATCGATTGATGACCGTGGACGTCTTGCTGA
>JBEGTL010000733.1:0-3861 GCA_041179425.1 Pseudomonadota bacterium
AGCGACGTGAGCTCGGCCTGCGCCTTGCCATCCCCGCCGGAGCGGGCCTCGGCGAGACGATCGAGCACGTTGGTGATCTTCTCGCCGGGCATGAATGCGGTGACGAGCATACGTGGTGTCGACAGCTCCGCGATGACCGCCGGCACATGGATGTGTGCGTGGTTGCCAAAGTAAGTGGAGAGCTGCGCTGTGAGCATGGCCTCGCGTGCGTAGTCGAGCTCGGCCGAGACCATCGTGCGTGTCTCGCGGATGATGGTGTCGTAGTCGAGCGGGGGCAGCCCCTCGGCCAGTGCGCGCACGAACACTTCGAGCAGCTCCATGTCGAGTGTCACCAGCTCGGCGACGTTGGGCCGCTGCACCTTGACGGCGACCTGACGCCCGTCGTGGAGCGTTGCGCGGTGCACCTGACCGATGCTGGCGGCGGCGAGCGGGCGCGGGTCGAAGCTCGCGAACAGCTCCGTCAGAGGTCGTCCGTGCTCGCGCTCGATGGCGTGCTCGATGTGGCGAAACGAGATGGCGGGCGCTGCGTCTTGGAGCTTGCTCAGCTCGCGGACGTAGACCTCGGGCAAGAGGTCGGGGCGCGCCGACAACATCTGCCCAAGCTTCAAGAACGCGCCGCCGTGGCGGACCGAGAGCTGGTACAGACGACGAGCAGACTCTTTGTGCAGCTTGTGGCGTGAGCGTTCGGCCCGGCGGGTCGACAAAAAGGCGGCCTTGGTGGTGTGCAAGCGGTAGCCCGCGGCCACGCGCCCCAGGACGAGTCCCGTGCTCGTCAGGCGCGTCACGCGCTGCGGCCAGGCACTGAGCTCGGCCTTGATGGCGCGCAGCTGCGCGAACACGCCGCCCGAGGTAGCGCCCGTCTGTTGCTGAGGGTCGCCGTAGAGCGCCGCGTGCGTGCGGCCACCGAGAGAGCGCACCGAGAATGCGGTGGTCTCGATGGCGACGAGCACCGCGTCGATGGTGCTCAGCCACAGCTTGATCTGCGCACGCACGTCGGGGTTGGCGTCTGCGGCGCGCACGCGCTGGGAAGGAAGGCGGTCGGTCGAGAAGGTCGACATCGTCATGAGTCCTCCAAAAAGGAAATGCTCGGGGGACAGAGCGCGTGAGGGGTGCTGCTGCGTCAAGCCCGCTCGTTTCGAGCTGGCTGTGTCGCACCGAGGTATGCGCCACTTATAACCGTGACAGTAGTTAGTGTCAAACACGAAAGCGGCCGGCAGTGGCGTCAGCGCTGCAAAAGGACAGTGTTGGCGAGCACAAACCGCCGCGATCCCAGGGCGCAGTGCCGTTTTCTGCCTCGTTGCCAGCGCAAGCCTCGTTGAGGCTGCATGGCCTCTATCGTCTGCTCTTCGCCAGTCGTCTTCCTGCGCACCTTCTGCCTCGTGGGTGCACTCGCGCTGGTCGCTTGTGGCGACTCCACGACCCCCGAGCCCGACGGGGAGAAGTCCGACGAAGACCCGAGCTCCGAGGCCAGCAAAGACGCGTCGACCAAGAAGCCGGACGCCGGCAAAACTCCGCCCAGGGTGGTCGACGCGAGCACGAGCGACCCCAACCAGATCAAGCCCAAGGACGCGGGCAAGCCCGCGGTCAAGGAGCCCGATGCCGGCGGCACGGACGCTAGCGCCGACGCGGGCTCGACGACGAAGCCCGACGGCGGCGGTGGCACGACCAAACCGACGGGAGATGCTGGCATGAGCGTGTCGGGCATCGCGGCCGCGGACCTCGATATGCTGCGCACGGTCTGCGTGGACGAGATCAACATGTACCGCGCAACCCTCATGCTCACGCCTCTCGCGCGGCCGGACGCCGCACACGAGATCTGCTCCGACGAGGGCGCCAAGGTGGACGGCACCGCGAAGGTGGCGCATGGCTGGGCCAAGGGCGGCTACATGTGCACCGGTTCGACGCGCACGTTTCCAGGCTACTTTGCGCAGGATACCTGCCCCGGATGGCCCGCCGCGAATGTGGGTGCCATCGCCAGTTCGCTCAAGCAATGTCTCAAGCAGATGTGGGCCGAAGGCGAGCCGCCCGAGGGGGAGGAGAAGTGCAAAGCGGACTTCCAGGCCGGCAAAACGGACTGCTTCTTGGCCCACGGCCACTACCTCAACATGAAGGGCGCTTTCAAGAAGGTGTCGTGCAGCTTCTTCGACATGGGCAAGTCGACGTACTGGATGAACCAGGACTTCCAGTAAGCGCGCGCGCAGGCACCGGCACGCCTACCACGCAAGAGATGTCGACCCCTGCGGGCGCACTAGTTACCCGTTGGTCGCGCCCACGACTCTGAGCATTGGCGGAGCGGATATCGTTGTCTTGCATGCTTCGAGCTCCCCCCTTGCGAGGAGCTCCGATGCGTTCGTTGCGCGTTCTGGTCTGCACGGCTGTTGTGTTGTTGGCGTTCGTGTGCGGCAGCGCACGCGCCGCGGATCATCCCCTCGAGCCGCTGAGCGTGAGCGAGACCCAGACCGCGTACGAGCTGGTGATCGCTCGCTTCGTGAGTGATCCGACGCTGCCCGACGAGCCACTCAGGTTTCCGATGGTCGCGCTGGCCGAGCCCGACAAGTCGTTTGTGTTGGGCTGGTCGCGCGGACGAATCTTTCCTCGGCGCGCCGAGGTGCAGGTCCTTCACTACCCGAGCAACCGGACCTGGGTGGTCGAGGTGGACCTCCGACGCAAGCGCGTGCTGTCGCTGGTGTTGACCCCGGCCGGCACGCAGCCGAGTGCCACGTCGGAGGAGTTCGTCGCGGCCGACGCCATCGTGCACGCGTACGAGCCCTGGAAGGCTGCCGTACGCGCACGCGGCGTCGATCCCAACCTCGCCTACGTCGACATCTGGGCACCCGGCGACGAGCCGCTGCCGGACGCCGTCGCGGCCAGCCTTCCCCACGGACAGAACACACGCCTGCTGCGTTGCCTTGCCTTCGCGCGCGCGGCGCCGCTCGAGGCACAAGATCCGGCGCGGCCGCAGAACCCGTACAATCGTCCCGTCGAGGGGCTCGTGGTCACGGTCGACATGAACGCGCGCGCGGTGGTGCACATGGAAGATACGCTGCGTCGTCCGGTCAGCAGCGAGAGCGGCAACGGCGGGCGGATTCGCCGGATTCGTAAGCTCGTGGTCAGCGAGCCCGAGGGCTCGGACATCCAGCTCAAGGGCCGCTTCGTGCGCTGGCACGACTGGCAGTTTTACGTGGTGCTCCACCCACGCGAGGGCCTCGTGCTGTACGACGTGCGCATCTGGGACGGCGCCGTGCTGCGCCCGGTCGCGTACCGGCTCGCGTTGTCCGAGATCTACGTGCCGTACGGCCTGGGCGACACCAACTGGATCTGGCGCAGTGCGTTCGATGTGGGGGAGTACAACGCGGGCACGTTGGCGCAGCCTCTCGAGCTCGATCGCGACGTGCCCGAGAACGCCAAGCTGATCGATGCGACGCTGTTCTCCGACATCGGCCCGGCCGCCGACAACCCCAGCGGCACCATCGAGTTCCCCGCCACCATCGGCCTGTACGAGCGCGACTCGGGCCTGGCGTGGACGCGCACCGACCCTTCGACCTACGATCGTGACACGCGCTTTGGGCGCGAGCTGGTCGTCACCTGGAACTGCTGGATCGGCAACTACATCTACGGCTTCGACTGGATCTTCAAGCTCGACGGCAGCATCGAGGTGAAGGTGAACCTGACGGGCACCGTGCTCGGACGCGGCACCACATCGGCCTCCGAAGCGTCCGCACCCAAGGTCGGCAAGGATGCGGCGGGCGTCTTCGTCGGCGCGGCCAATCACCAGCACTTCCTCAACTTCAGGCTCGACCTCGACGTCGACGGAACCGACAACCACGTGATGGAGATGGAGGTGGCCAAGTTGGCCACCTC
>JBEGTL010000734.1:0-3856 GCA_041179425.1 Pseudomonadota bacterium
GAACCGCCCTCGAGAAGGGTGAGCTAGGCGAGGCCGAGCAGAAGCTCGCAGCCGCCCTGGCGGACGATCCCACCGACGCGTTGCGCGCGCGCATCGCGAGTGGCTACCAAGAGCTCGGCAAGCGCCTCGACGAGGCCGACCTGCCCACGCGCGCCCTGGTCGCTTCTCGTCGCGCGGTGCGCCTCCTACCCGACGCCAAGCCCGCGCGGGCGCGTACGCTCTACCTCGAGGCAGAGAGACGGCTCGGCGACGGCGTGGCCGACCTACAGGCGCTGCGGGAAGCGAGCACGCTCGACCCCACCCATCCCGATGCGCAGCCCCTGCTCGACGAGCTGCGTGGCGGACGCATCACCAATGCCCGCGAGCTACGTCGCCTGCTCGGCTTCTTGGCGGCCGGCCTGTTTGTCGTCGCGGCCTGTCTGGTGCTCTACTTTCGCCGCGCGGCGCTGCGTCGGGCCCGGATGGCCGCACGAAAAGAGGGCAGCGCCACGCGGGCGCTACCCTCTGTCGTGTGATGGGTCAGCTCTCGTCCACGCAGTAAGCCAGCTGCCGTCACGAGCCGGCGAGACGGTTGGGTGCGACTTTTTGCAGCAAACAACGCGAACGGCGAACACCACAAAAACGTGGTGCTCGCTGCCCACGACGCAGTCAGCTCGCGAGTCGCGAGCCGGCTCTCAGACGAACTCGATGATCGAGATCGGCGCGTTGTCGCCGCGACGGTTGCCGAGCTTGACGATGCGGGTGTAGCCGCCGCCCTTGCCAGCCTTGACGCGCTCCATGTAGCGGGGCGCGACCTCGTGGAAGAGCTTGTAGATCAGGTCTACCTCTTCGAACTCGCCGCCGGGAACCTGCTTGATCACGTTGCGCGGAAGGAAGCGACCGACCAACCGCTGCGCGTGAACGCGACGGGCGACGACCTGCGTACGCTCCGCGTCGCCAAGCGTGCTGGTGTCCTTGGAGAGGTCGTCACCCAGGCGCGTGGCCTTGGTGATGAGACGCTCCACGATACGACGCAGCTCCTTGGCCTTCGCATCGGTGGTCTCGATGCGCTCGTGCAAGACGAGGTTCGCAGCGAGGTTGCGAAACATCGCCCGACGGTGACTGGTATTACGGCCGAACTTACGACCTGCCTTCAGATGACGCATGACACCAAATCCTCAACGCAGTCGAAGCCGACCGCCGTTCTTCTCTAATCAGCCAGTGGCCTGCTGCTGCTTCCAACGGTCAAGCATCTGCGGCCAGTTGTCGATGCGCATGCCAAGCGACAAGCCCATGTCGGCCAGGATCTCTTTGATCTCCTTGAGCGACTTGCGGCCGAAGTTCTTGGTCTTGAGCATCTCGCTCTCGGTGCGCTGGACCAGCTCGCCGATGAGGTGGATATTCGCGTTCTGCAGGCAGTTTGCCGAGCGAACCGACAGCTCGAGCTCTTCCACCGAGCGGAACAGGTTCTCGTTGAGCGGCTCGTCTTCTTCCTTCGTCGTCGAGGTCGCCTCAGGCTCCTCCTCGAAGTTGATGAAGATGGTGAGCTGGTCTTTGAGGATCTTGGCCGCGTAGGCTACCGCGTCTTGGGGCTTGACCGAGCCGTCGGTCCAGACCTCGAGCGTGAGCTTGTCGTAGTCGGTCATCTGCCCGACGCGCGCGTTGGTCACCGTGTAGTTGACCTTGCGCAGGGGCGAGTAGAGCGCGTCGATGGCGATGGTGCCGATGGGCTGGCCGGGCTGCTTGGTGCGCTCGGACGGCACATAGCCGCGTCCAACAGTGATAGTCAGCTCCGCCGAGAAGCGGCCGCCCTTGGAGACGGTGCAGATCACGTGGTCGGGGTTGAGGACCTCGATTTGGTCGCCAGTCTGGATGTCTCCAGCCTTGACCTCACACGGACCGTCCTTCTCGATGCGGACGACGTGCGTGCGCGGCGTGTGGGCGCGGACGACGACTTCCTTGAGGTTGAGGACGATGGTGGTGACGTCTTCGACGACGTCGGGCACCGAGGTGAACTCATGCAGCGCGCCGTCGATCTTGACGGCCGTGATGGCGCCACCTTGCAGCGAGGAGAGGAGCACGCGCCGGAGCGAGTTGCCCAGCGTGATACCGAAGCCGCGCTCGAGCGGCTCACACACGAAGCGGCCGTACGTGGTGGAGAGGGTCTCCTGCTCCACTGACAGGGACTTCGGACGAATCAGGTCGCGCCAGTTGCGGGCTACCATCTGCGAGGTACTCATGCTGTCTCTCCCTGCCGGGTGTAGTATGGCAACCGGCTGGCTCTATGAGTGATTGGCGAATCAGCGAAGAAAGCTAGCGCATCGGGGTGAGGGATGGCCAGTGGCCTACAAGGCCCACCGTGCTCGGGCGCGGATCGCGCAACGAGCTGGCTCACTCCGAGCGAAGGCCCGCACTCCCCTCGAAGTCGAGGGAGAGACGGGCCGAAGGGTCAGACGCGGCGACGCTTTGGTGGGCGGCAGCCGTTGTGCGGGATGGGCGTAATGTCGCGGATCAGCGTGATGCGCATGCCCACGATCTGGAAGGCGCGCAGCGCGGACTCTCGTCCGGCGCCAGGGCCCTTCACGAAGATGGCGAGCGAACGCATGCCGTGCTCCTGCGCCTTGCGCGCAGCGTTCTCGGCAGCGATCTGAGCGGCGAAGGGCGTGCTCTTGCGCGAGCCCTTGAAGTTGCTCGAGCCCGAGCTCGACCAGGCAACGACGTTGCCGGCGATGTCGGTCACGGTGACGATCGTGTTGTTGAAGGTCGATTGAATGTGCGCGATGCCCGTCGCGACGTTCTTCTTGACCTTCTTCTTGGTGGCCTTGGGATTTGCCATCGTCTCTAATCCTTAGCGGCGGGTGCCCCGACGGGGCCCCTTGCGCGTGCGCGCGTTGGTCTTGGTGCGCTGGCCGCGAACCGGCAGGCTGCGACGATGCCGAAGGCCACGGTAGGTACCGAGGTCCATCTGACGCTTGATATCCATCGCGATGTCGCGCCGGAGGTCACCTTCGACGCGCACGTTGGCGTCGAGGTACTCACGGATGCGCTTCACATCGGTCTCCGTCAGCTCTTCAGCCTTACGGTTGCCGGGGATACCGGTCGCTTCCAAGATCTGCTTCGACTTGGACGGACCGATTCCGTAGATGTAGCGAAGCGCAATACTGATGTGCTTACGCGCGGGAAGATCGACGCCTGCAATACGGGCCATGATTATCTCCTTAACCCTGACGCTGCTTATGCCGCGGATTTTCGCAAATCACGCGCAGCACGTTCTTGCGGCGGATCACTTTGCACTTCTCGCAAACCTTCTTGACGCTCGGGCGTACCTTCATGACGTGCCTCTGTCCGTTTACTTGGTGCGCGCCTTGATCCGCCGCGTGATTTTCCCTCGCGTGGGATCGAGCGCCGAAATTTCGAGCACCACGCGGTCACCAGGGATGACCTTAACTGTGACTTGCCGTGCAACCCCGCCGAGGGATGCCGTGACGATGGCTCCATCATCACAGCGCACACGAAACAGACCCTTCGGGAGGGCCAGCTCTACCGTGCCTTCTATCTCTCGGCCAGTCGTCGTCCGACCAATCATCAGTCGCCGTGTTCTGCTCCTCGAGGAAGGGCCACCACGAGCGGCAGCTCTCCCTAAATTCTCACATCCCTAACGCCGCCCTGATGCGGGCGGTAACTTCGTCCAGCGTGCCTACGCCGTTCACGGCCGCCACGAGACCCTTGCTCAGGTAATAGCCGAGCACCGGCCGCGTCTTGTCCTCGTACTCGGTGAAGCGCTTGCGAACGACCTCTTCGGTATCGTCCTTACGCTGCACCAAGCTCGCCTCCAGACCTTGGGGGGGCGGATCATAGCGCAGATGATAAATGCGTC
>JBEGTL010000735.1:0-3847 GCA_041179425.1 Pseudomonadota bacterium
CGCGGTGCATGGCGCCGCAGACTTTGCCCAGGCGATCCTGACGACAGACAAGGCGCAGAAGACCGCCTTGCGCAAGCTCGCGGTCGACGGTGCCGAGGTCACGCTGCTGGGCGTCGCCAAGGGCGCCGGCATGATCCACCCACGCATGGCTACCACGCTCGCGTTCGTGTTCACCGACGCCAACGTCGCGCCAGCGCTGCTCAAGAGTGCGCTGGGGTTTGCAGCAGACGAGAGCTTCAACGTCGCCACGGTCGACGGAGAGACAAGCACCAACGACATGGTGCTGGTGATGGCATCGGGTGCCACCGGTGCCGCGCTCGTCGAGGGCTCGCAGCAGGCTGCGGCGTTTCAGCAAGCGCTCGCCGAGGTGTTGCGCGAGCTTGCCGAGCAGATCGTCGCCGACGGCGAGGGCGCAAACCACGTCGCGGAGGTGTTGGTCAGCGGCACCCACAACGACGGTGATGCGCGCGCCATCGCGCAACGCGTTGCTACCAGTCTGTTGGTGAAGACGGCGATGCATGGCAAAGACGCCAATTGGGGCCGCATCCTCTCTGCGGCGGGCATGGCGGGCGTTGTGTTCGACCCCGACGTCGTGTCCATTGCCATCGACGACGTCACCATCGTACGCGAGGGCCTGGGCCTCGGTGCGGCTGCCGAGGCACAAGCGCAGAAGATCATGGCGGGCCCGCGCTACAGCATTCGTGTGCAGGTGGGCGAGGGCAAAGGCAAGGCAAGCTACCTGACCTGCGATATCGGGCACCGATACATCGATGTAAATGCCGGGTATCGGTCGTAGAGGTCTCCAACCGACAGCGGCCGCAGAAGACCCCGCTTCCACTAAGTTTCGTCTATCATTCCCCCATGGGGGCTCGAGGCTGGTTGCTGTCGGGGTGGGTCCTGTTCGCGTCGAGCAGTCCGGCAGTCGCCGAGCCTTTGCCCTGTCGTGATGACGACCGTCTCTCCGAGACCGCCGCAGCTCTGCTGCTGAGCAGAGAGCCCATCAGCTCGTCCGTCCTGCTCAAGCGTGCCCGGGAGCACGGCTTCGATGGGGTTGCGGTGCACGCGCGGGAGAGCGCGAACGCCGAGAACCTGACTCCGTGGTTGGCTGCGCTGCGCGACAAGGGCGAGGGCAGCGTGGTGTGTGGCGAGGCGCAGACCGAGTCGCGCAGGCTGGTGTTGGCCTCCGTGCGGGGCGGTACGCTCTCGCGCGAGGGCGACACGCTGCGCGGCGCGCTCGAGCCCGGCTTTCGGGAGCCGAGCTTGGTGGTCGAGAGCGGAGCAGGTGAGCTGGTGTCGCTCCCGCTGACCCGTGCCCAGCTCACCTCGGGCTTCGTCGTCCCGGCCGAGCTCCATGCACGGCGCGTCCAGCTGATCGCCGAGAGCGCGAGTGGACCGCGTCCGGTCGCCGAGCTCGCGCTGGTTGCGGACGGCTTCGCTGAGTCGACCGAAGAGGTCGCGACCGGTCCCAAAAAACGATCCGTCAACTCCCTGCTCGCCCAGCTGAGTGCGTTTCGGCGGGGTATCGGCGTGAGCACGCTGCGCGACAACCGCCTGCTCACCGAGAGCGCGCAGCGACACGCCGACCGAGTCTGCGAGCTGGGTAAGCTCGCGCACCGCGTCGAAGGCGAGGACCCCGAGCTGCGCCTGCAGCGCGAGCACGTGAGTGCGCGCGGCGTGGGCGAGGTGCTGGCGCGAGCGGAGACTTCGGACCGCGCGTTCAAGGCGCTGCTCGACAGTCCGTCGCACCGCATGGCGCTCAGCAAAAAAGACTTCACCGATGCTGGCGTGGGCCAGGCGAGCGACAAAAAAGGGCAGATCTGCCTGGTGGTGCTGATGGCCTCGTGGCCGAGGCGCACGCCCTGAACGGCATGAACTTTCGCCGCATCTGCGTCAGCGGGTGCGTCTGCCGCGACCGAAGATGCGCGAGAACATCTGCGCCAGTGCCACCGCGGTGGGTGCCGAGAGCGCCGGCTCGAGCAGGCCCAGCGTCTGGAAGTTGGGTGGATACGAGCCGCCGCCGAGCACGCCCTCGAGCGAGAAGCGCACGCACGCAAACAGCCCGTACCAGATGGAGAGCCCGAGGGCCCACACGTCGCAGCCGCCCGTGGTCTCGCCGCCCATGAAGGCGAGCAGAGAGAGCAGACACAGGATGCCGAAGACGTACCAAGCGAGCGCGGGCAGCCACGATTGCCAGTCGAACTCGAGCGCGAGAAGCTCGCGATGACTCGTCCAGGTGGCCCAGGTGAGCGCGAGCACCAGGGCGAGCGTGACCAACACGCGAGCGGTGTACGTAGCGCGGTACCACGTGCGGAAGAGCAACGCTGCAGCGAGCAAGGTGACGGTGGCCGCGAGCAGCGGCCCGTCGGACGAGCCACCCATCACGAGCCGCCAACCTGACGAGAACGACAGGCCCGCGACGCCGACGCCGACCACCACCAACGAGAGCGTCTGGTAGTGGAGCTCGAAGCGCGTAAGGCTGAACAGCAGGGCGAGCACGCCGAGCGACAACCAGGTGGCCATGCGATCGATGCCGGAGCTGAGGACGGCCACCGCGCCGAGCGCCGGCGCGACCTGCAGCACCACGTTCATGTGGCGGCGGCCGGGCTCGGACGGCGTCAGGTCTTCGCGCAGGATCTCGGAGGCCAGGTAGGGCGGGCGCACAGGGGGTCGCACGCTCTTGATGCGCTGCGAGGTGGTGGTCGAAGCCGCGGGGTCTTCCCCCGCGCGCGAGCGAAGAGTCGAAGCGGCGGGGTCTTCCCCCGCGCGCGAGCGAAGAGTCGAAGCGGCGGGGTCTTCCCCCGCGCGCGAGCGAAAAATGGAGGGCTGCGCCGCGGCAGCCGGCTTCACCGACGAGGGGTCGCGCTCTGGTGCGAGACGCACGCGCTCCCGCTCGTCGCCTTCGGCGACACGGTCCGGGAGCACGGAGGCAAAGGTGCCGCGGGGTACGAGCGGCTCGCGCACGCCGCTGTCGTCGTCCTCGAGCGGCGGCGCGACGAGCCGCTGGCCCTCGGCGGAGCTCTGGCTGCCTACGCGTGCGGGCAACACAGGCTCCGAAGGGGAGGTGCGCTGCACCTCGCCCGCCGCTGTGAGCTCGGTCAGGCCCGCGTAGTCGTCGACGCTGTCACGCGTCTGCACGGTGCCGCAGTTTCCGCAACGAAACTGCCCCGGAGGGATGATCTGCCCACAACTCGCGCATTCGACGCCCATTCGCTCTGCCTGGCGGCAGTGTACTCCAAGCTTTGCACGCGCGTGACTTGCGCGACAACGCGGCGCTGAATCTGGCTTCCGAGCCCTCCTGCCATCCCTGTACAGTGTTCGAGTGCACCCGACGACAGTTGCTCTAGCGCGCGCCGAAGGGGAACGCGCACTCATCGAGGCGCGCTTCGAGCAAGCGCTAGCCCTCTTCACCATCGCTCTCGAGACGCAGCCAGAGCAGCTCGACTTGCGCCTGCGTGTAGCCGACTCGTTGCTCGCGCTCGGGCATGTGCAGCGTGCGGCGCTGGTCTACACCACGCTCGCGCGACACGCGGCCCATGCGGGATATCCGTTGCTTGCGCTGGTGGCCATCAAGATCCTCAGCACCCTCGAGCCGGCGCTCGCCCCGCTCGTGCGCGGTGTGGCCGACCTGTACGCGGTCGATGCCGGGCGCATCGGCCTCGGTGTGCGCATCAAGCCGCCGTCCGACGAAGCGCCCCTGGTGCGCGCGGTCGAGTCGATGCAGCAGCTCTCGGGCGAAGCGTTGGCGCGCGCGGCCGAGGCCGTCGGGGCCGATCTCTCGCGGTCGCAGAGCTACCCCGACGTGTTGTCCCCCATTCCGCTGCTCAGTGAGCTTTCGCGCGAAGACTTA
>JBEGTL010000736.1:0-3844 GCA_041179425.1 Pseudomonadota bacterium
ACAGAGAGCGCGCGACAGGCAGACCGACGCGTCGAGTTTTACGTCGTGGACCCCGCTCCGAACGAACCGCTCGCGCACCCGGACTGCGAGCCCATCGAGCTGCGCTGAGCGCGCTCGAGCTGCGCTGAGCGCGCTCCGCAGCTCCCTCTGTAGCGGCGGAAGATACAACGTTGCCCCCGACGCAACACCACTTGGCGACCCGCGTCGTTCAGAGCGGGTTCGACGGTGCACAGGCACACCAAACGCCGCCTCGTTGTGTGCAAGACCGCGCTGCCTTTGGGGGTCGGAACGGTGGCCCGTTCCATGCACTAAGGGTCGTCAACTCAACCGAAAACGGCAAAGCCCGGGCGACCGGGTGACGCAAAGCCAACGGGACTGTTTCAGTCGGCCGGGCCACCGAAGGAGCTTTAGTCATGTTTAGCAAAGTACAAGCCATTGTGGCCAGCCTTGGCCTGTCCATTCTCTCCGGTTGTGCAGCTGGCGACGTCGGCGAAGAAGACTTCGAGCTCAATCAGAGTCGCCAGGCGGCAGTCGCGAGCATCAACGGACTGCGCACCATCAACGGACTGCGCACCATCAACGGTCTGCTCAGCGTCAACGGCCTCACCTCGACCAACGGTCTGCGCACCATCAACGGCCTGCGCACCATCAACGGCCTGCGCACCATCAACGGTCTGCGCACCATCAACGGCCTCGATGTGGACTGCACGAGCAAGACCGCGGGCGTGAGCTGCACGGGTGAGGCCGATGGCCTGCTCGACAACTCCACCGGCATGCTGTCCAGCGACGACGGCGTCGCGACCGCCAAGTACTTGGTTCGCTGCGCGCTCGGCAAGACCGACTCGCTGCGCCTCAAGGACTACACGGGTGGGTTGATCACGCTCACCGGCGAGCTGGGTCTGGCCCCGGAGTGGAAAGACGGCCAGTGCGACACCAACTGCCAGGAGAAGATCAGCGCCTGCTTGATGGCCTTCACCAACGGTGACGGCGTGCACGTGGACGTCGAGCTTGCGAACGAAGGCGTGCTCGGCAAGGCCCACACCTACAAGTACCAAGAGGCGTCGTTCTACGGAAACTTGTTCCTCGAGCCCCCGCAGGCCTTCTACTGCGTCGGCAAGGACTACGCGGAGAACGGTATCAGCATCACGCTGCTCGAGGAGCGTTCGTGCACGGGTTACAACGAGAAGAACGGCAAGTGCCCCTACACGCGCGTCGGCTACTGTGAGAACGCCATCTCGCTCAGCCTCTCTGACAATACCCTCACGGGCGACAAGAAGTGCAGCTACAACCTCCTCAGCGACACCGCCAAGTCTTGCAAGGACAGCTCGGGCGGCACGTTGAGCCTGCTCAGCAGCGGCAAGACCTGGAACAACCCCATCACCACGTTCCGCAAGGTCAAGCAGTAACGCACTGACCTGAGGGTCTACAGACAGTCAGGTCCACCATCCACACGGGGTCTCGAAAGAGGCCCCGTGTTCGCGTTTAATCGGACGCTTTGGGCGACCGCTGGTCAGCGACCGAGCGGCGCACCCAATGACACAGCTGACCAACCGCTACGGTGTGTCAGCTGCAGGTCAGCGCGGCGCCGAGCTCCGTTGCGTCGACGATGTGATCGCCGTCGGAGTCCACGAAGGAGACGTTGTCCTTGCACTCCGTCTTCGCGCCCGCGCTGAGCGGACCGGCGATGCGGTCTCCGTACAGCTTGACGTTGTTGCCACGCACCGTCACCGAACCGAGGACGTCGCAGGCCAACACCTGTGTGTTGTTGCCCTCGAGCACCAAGTTGCCCTCGATTGCGCAGAAGGCGAGCACGGCGCCGTTCTTGACGACCCTGACATCGCCTTGGATGCGCACGCCGCGCACCAGAGCGTTGTTGCCGTCGAGCGTGAGCGAAGCGGAGATGACACTCGTGTTGGGCGAGCTGCCGTAGATCACGACGTTGTTGGCGTCGACCGAGACGTCTCCTTCGATGTCGACTCCATCGTCGGCGTCGTCGAGGACCAGCACCGAGTTGTTCTCGTTCTGCGCGATGTCCGCTGCGGAGACCACGGCACCTGCCCCGCACCGCTCGGCTCGTCGCCGCAGCCGAGCGAGAACATGGTCAGCGCGAGCGCGCACATCGAGAAAACATCGTTTCGCATGCGGGTACGGTGCACCCTGGCGACGGCGACGTTGAATGTAATTCTGATTGCGTCAACAGCCGCGAGCAATGCGGAGCGTGCTCACCATGACGTCTCCCACCGCGCTACACGGCAAGGGACGCGGGCGAGACACGCCGACTCCCGAGTCAGGCGCCGGCGTCGGCGTTCTTGCCCTTGCCGTGCGCTTCGTCGCTCTTGCCGTGAGCGTCGTCGCCCTTGCCGTGCGCTTCGTCGCTCTTGCCGTGCGTCGAAGCGTCTGACTCATCCTCGTCTTCGTCTTCGTCCGCGACCGTGCCGTCGTCCTCGAGGCACTTCTTGCCGCCCTTGTCCTTGTTGACCTTGGCGTCTCCGCTCTTGCCGTGCCCGGCGTCGCCCTTGTCGGCCTTGCCGCCACCAACGTCGTCGGGCTTGCCGCCGCCAACACCGTCGGGCTTGCCGCCGCCGTCGGCCTTGTCCTTGCCTTTACCATTGCCCTTGCCGAGCCCACCGTCGCCGGCGCCCTCGTCGGACTCCTCGTCGCTGTCGGCCTCATCACTCTCGTCGTCGCCATCGTCGACCTTGGCGCCGGCGTCGTGCTTCGGCTTCTTCGCCTTGGTGCTGCAGGGCGCGAGCCCTCCATCAGCACCAACGGCAGCCGCGCCCGCGCCCTTCTTGCCACCTTTGAGAGCCGACTCCGTCGCGCTCGCCGTGTCGTCGGTGTCCGAGCATCCAGCCGCCACACAGCCAAACGTAAGAACGCCACCAAACACGAAACCCAAGAGCTTGTTGTTCATCGTCATCTCCACCCGGTAAGTCCAGCGCCACACGACGGTTGCGCCGTACAGCTCGTTGCGATGCAAGAAGGTAGAGGTGCGACCAAGACCCCAGGTTGAAACAAAAGTGCGGGCTGGAGCAAAGTAGACGGAATTGCAAAGGGCCCCCCCAGAAAACCGGGAGAGCCCAGAATCAACCCGAGCGCCGCAGAATGCGGTCTCTGCGGCCAGTAGTCGTGCCTCAGACCTTGCCGAGGATCATGAACGAGATGACGAGCGAGTAGATCACCAGCGACTCGATCAGAGCCAGACCAAGAATCATCGGCGTGAAGATCTTGTCCGACGCGCTGGGGTTGCGCGCGATACCTTCGAGCGCGGCTGCGGCAGCCCTGCCCTGACCGAGTGCACCACCAAACGCCGCCAGCGCCATGCCGAGACCGGCCGCGACGAGGCCCCACTTCTGGACCTCGAAGCCCGTGGCCTCGGCGCCCGCTGCATCCTGGGCGAACGCGCTCGAAACGACGAGCAGGGTGGTGACGGCGGACAGCAAACCGAGCATCTTCTTCTTCATTTTGAGAGCCTCCTTGGGACTTTCTTTACCGGCCGGGTTCGATCCGGGTTGATTCGTTCCTGGAGTACCGAAGGCGTGTGCCCTCGGACCCTTCGCTTCTTGCGCAGCTGCGCGAAGACTTAGTGGTGCGCTTCTTCGTGTTCGTGTTCGTGGTGCGCAACCGCCATCGAGATGTAGACGGTGGAGAGGATGCAGAACACGAGCGTCTGCACCACGCACACCAGCGAGCCGAGCACCATCGGCGCCACCGGCACGATCCACTTGACCAGCCCGCCGACCTGACTGAGCACCTGGTGGTCGGCAAACATGTTGGCCATCAAGCGGATGGACAAGGACAGCGGACGCGCCGCGTTGCTGATCATCTCGATCACGAAGAACAG
>JBEGTL010000737.1:0-3817 GCA_041179425.1 Pseudomonadota bacterium
GTCGAGGTTGACGCCCAGGTGGGCGCCGAGACTGACGTCGGCGCGCGCCGTCGAAGCGAGAAAGCAGGCCGTGAGCGCAATGACGACGGAACTTACGCACCGCCGAAGGGGGGAATTCAGCACGCCGTGTAGAGCCTCGGCGATGGGCATTCGGGTCACAAAAATCGCAACCCACCAGCCCGACGCCGTTCGCTGCGCTGCGTGGCCGGGCTCCACGCCTCGGTTGTGCAGCTCGTCGCCGGGCTACGCGAGCGAAGCCAGGTGATCGACGATGGCACTGGTGAACGCGTCGTTCTCGTCGCCAGCGACCATGTGTCCCGCGTCGGCGACGTCGACGTAGCGCCCGTGGGGAAGTAGCGCCAGCAGCTCTTGCACACCCGCTGCAGACACCACGTCGGACTTGCTTCCACGCACGACCAGCGTCGGTACGCGCACGTGCGCCGCGGCGGAGAGCAGCCGCTCGGTGGCGACCTTGCGCGTCGTCTCATCCATGCGGTTTTCGACGAGTGCTGGGTCCCAGTGCCAATACCAGCGACCGTTGGCGCGCTGTCGCACGTTCTTCTTCAGCCCCTCGAGGTTGGTTGAGCGGGTCGGTCGCGGATTGTACGCTTGCACCGCGTCGGCAACCTCGGTGAGCGAAGCAAAGCCGTCGAGGTGATCGGTCATGAACCGCAAGATGCGCTGTACCCCCGCTCGTTCGACGCGGGGGACCACGTCGACGAGCACCAGCGAGCGTGCGAGTGGGGCGCGCTCCCCCTCGGCGAGCAGCGAGGTGAGGCCGCCCATCGAAGCGCCAATCAGCACCGGCGGCTCGGGCAGCGTCCGCACGACACGCTCGAGATCGTCGACGAGTGCGCCCGCGGTGTAGTCGCCGTCGTCGGCCCAGCTGCTGTCCCCGTGGCCGCGCGCGTCGAGCGCGAGCGTGGTCCAGCCCGCGCGCGCGAGCACCCGTGCGCTGCCGCTCCAGGAGTGACGTGTCTGTCCGCCACCGTGCAGCAGCAGCGCGATGCCGCGCGGCACACGAGTCTCGTAGCGGTCGCCTACGATGGTGACTCCGCGTCCGGCAAGCTCGATGCGCTCTGGCACGACTTCACGGCTCTCGCTCTCCATTGCGCTACTCCTCGACAAGCGCACCACGTGGTGTTCACGCGGGCCAAATGGGCTTTAGCACGCGGCTCGCGACGGGCGCGCATCATCTAGCGCACTGCGCGCACGAGGAGCTGGTAGTCCGTCCGAAAAAGCCAGGCCCGCATCGGCTCTTGTTCCTCACTGAGAGCGGCAAGGCCCACCCCTTGAACAACGTCACCCACGCGGCCTGGCGACCTCGCACGGCGGCGGAGGTCGAGCTGGTGGCGTGCGTGGGCGCGCTGAAAAAAGAGTCGATAGGAATCTGCGACTACCTCAACGCCGCGACCATCGTGCGCTCGACACAAAACCTAACCATCTTCGTCGTCGCAGTCCGATCGGGAGACGTCGCGGGGTTCGACATCCCAGGCAACTACCCCGTTTCGTGTCCGACCACGCGCACCACCAGGCGCGAGTTGGTGGGTACGCCGGCGAGCCCTTCGCTCATCAAGGCCGTGGTGCTCGACCACCTCGTTCCCGTACCGGACTGCGCGGGCACGTCGCTGCACCCGGCTTGTTATCAGTGCTGGAGCGATGTCATGCCCGCAGATTGCAAGAGCCTTCCCTCCACCGCGTACAAGATAGAAGAGCTCACGGCGCAAGTCGGAGAGACCGTCACTTTGCACTGGCCATGGTCCAATCCGTACGGCGACTTGTTTCGGTCCGCTTATCAGATCGACTTGGTGGTGTTGAGGTTGGCGCTGCAGTCCGTGCAGCCGACGTTGATGATCAGGCACTCGACGCAGGTCTTGTCGGCCGTCAGCGCAGTGTTCTGAATGGTGAGGTCGCGTCCCGCCTCCGGGTGCGGGATGGTGTTCATCTTCTCGATCCAGTTGGAGTGCGAGTAGAAGTCTTGCAGCGTGTGGAGGGAGCTGCCTAGCTTGAAGCGCGCACCCTCGAGCCGGTCGTTTTTCAGGCCCCAGACCACGTCTTTGACGCTGTCCGCGATCACCTTCTGCGCCTCGACGAACCGCTCGCCGTCGAAGTGATACCGGCCCAAGTCCTTGGTCTCACCGGTGTCGATCTTGGCGTCTGCGGCCGCGATCACATCGCGTGCGCGAAGGCTCGAGCGACTCGGAGCCGACGTCTTGTACACCTGCGCGATGACCTGGCGCAGTGCATCGAGGGTCTGACTCTCGTGCGACTTGCCGATCGCGCCGTACAGCTCGTGCCAGGACTCGGGTGCAAATGCCAGAACGCCCACCGGCACCGCGAGCAGGGAGGTAGCGACGCTCCCGGCCACGACGAATCGCAAGCTCAGCTTCTTCGAGATCATTCCCCCTCTCATAGCGAGCAGAGGCTGAGCCGGCCTGGTCGTTCACCCCATTCGGCAGTGTGACGGCGGGCGTCGCGCGATCGCGTTCAGCGAGCGGACTTGCCGGGGCAACCGTCTTTCAAGAGGTAGTTTGGGTCTTGGGGGTTGGTCCGTTGAGACATGAACGTCGGCGCCGACGGCGTCACCAGCTCCCACAGGTCCAGCGCCAAGAAGGCAAGGGCCTGTGGACCTCGTCGGCTCATCCGCTTGAGCTCCGGTGCGTCGTTCGCATTGATACCTAGATCGCAGTAGATGGCCTTGAGTGCAGAAAGCTCAGTGTGCCAGCCCGGGAGAGGGATGGACTTGGCTGCCAACGAGATCTCCGTGTGCTCAGCGAGCGCCTCGCAGATCTCTTGGCTCCTTGCCGTCGGCTGCTCGCTACACCCCAAGTCGTACGACGCGCAGCGAGGCAGCCACAACGGCATGGACAGCAAGGCCACAGCGCCTAGACCCAGCGGGATTCGCCACCGGCGCAGCACGCCCACGATTCGATCAGCTTTACTCACTCGGTCTCCACAACGTCCTGCGTCGTGACCTGACGACTGCAGCCTTGGCTAGTGGACCACCCAGGCAGGGTCAAGCTCCGTTCACTCCAAGCGCGCTCACGGCATCGGTGGCGCGGTGCGCTTCCATGCGTCGAGCTCTTGCACACGCGCGAGCCAGGCTTGGATATGGGGATAGGCAGCGACGGGCAGCCGCGCCGGAACAGCGAGCGCAAACGACGAGGCCAGTGAAAAGTCTGCAAGCGTCAAGCGGCCCTGCGCGACCCAGGACTTGTCTGCCAGGTGAGCATCGAGCACCGGCGCGTACTGCGCGACCAACGCCTCTCCGCGCGCCACCTCGACAGGGTCGGGGCCGCCGCGACCCGTCACCGACTTCACGAAGTTCTCGAACACCAAGACGGTGTTCGCGGGTGCCATGTGGGCCGCGCACCAATAGAGCCAGCGGCTGACGTCGGCGCGTGCGCGCGGCTCACTCGGAAACAGCGTCTGGCCCGGCGTCTTCTCCGCGAGGTACTGCATGATGGCGCGCGACTCCCAGAGCAGGAACCCGTCGTCGTCGAGCACCGGCACACGCCCGTTGGGGTTGAGGCTCAGGTGGGGTGCCTGACGCTGCTCCCCCTTCGGCAAATCGACCACCACGCGCTCGAGGGGCACCTCCAGGTGGGTGGCTACGAGCAGCACGCGACGCGAGTTTCCAGACATGGGGTGGTAGTAGAGCTTCACGAAATCCTCCTGGACCCTGACGGGCCGAAAGGGAGAGTACTTGCCTGGCTGACAGGAGATTGTCAGGTATGTGCGGAGTGGGGAGCTCTTCCACAACGCGAGCAGCGGGCGGCAGCGGACGTGGCACTCTTCTCGACCATGAGCTTCAAGG
>JBEGTL010000738.1:0-3807 GCA_041179425.1 Pseudomonadota bacterium
TCTTGGGGCTGTGTACGGGTGTCACCGAGAGCACGAGCTCGCTCTTTTTGCGCGCACGAATGGCCGCCATCGAGCCTTTGATCTCCACCCCGGCGATGTCGAGCTTGCTGTCGCTGGTCTCGAGCGCGACGGGACCGCTGAGCTCGCCGCCCGTGATGAACAAGTCGGAGTCGTAGACGAACAGACCACGGCTCACGGTGCTGTCGTCGATGCGCCCCTCACTCTTGCGCACGGTGATCTGATTGGCGCGCACGTCGTGCAGACGAAACCGTTTGCAGTCGGTGACCAGGACCTCGTTGTAGTCCCCGCTGAGCGTGATGTCTTCTTGGTCTTTGCACAGGCCGTCGCGCGTGGCGGTCAGCGGGGCTTTGGTGACGGGCTCGTTCTTGGGCGGCTCTGGCCCGTCGAGGTACTTGGTCACCAACACACTCATGCTGCCCGGCTGGTCTTTCATCGGCACGTGGCCCGAGTCGGGAATGAAGACCAGCTCGCTGCGCGCGATGCGATCGTCGAGCAGGTGCGCGATGCGTGTAGGCACCACGTAGTCCTTTTGGCCCCACAAGATCATGGTGGGCGCCGTGATCTCGGAGATGGCCCGACCGAAGTTGAAGTCCAGCAACGACGTGGCCGCAAGCACGCCCGGGCTCTGCCCGAGCAAGCCCGTGTCGGCGACCTTCTCGGCGTTGGGGACCAGCGCCTGAATGGCGTCGATCAGGACGCTCCCTGTCTTCTCGACGACCTTACTAATCACCGGCACCTTGTCGCGCATGGGTGTGAGCGACTGGTGGAGCTGTCCGTGCAACAGCACCTCGGGTCGCAAGATGCCGGCCACGTCGACCAGCACCAGGCGTCGCACTATGTCTTTGCGTTTGGCGGCGAACAGCACCGCGAGCGAGCCTCCGCTGGAGTGTCCGAGCACGTCGATGTTGCCTGGGGCGCACGCGCGCACGACGGTGTCGACCGACCGCGCCAGACGCTCGGGACCAAAGTCTTTGTCTTCGGGGTTGCTGCGACCAAAGCCCGGGAGGTCGATGGCGAGGATGTGGCGAGTCAGGCTCAGCTGACCCAGCACCGGGTAATAGTCGGCGGTGCCGATGGCGCCCACGCCGTGGATCAGCACCAGCGGCGGAGTCTTGCCGCGCGCTTCGGGTGGACCGGCCTCGAGCACGTAGAGGCGCTCGTTGCCCGACGGATCGTTGAACCACGAGGCGCGCAGCCCCACGATGCCCTTGAGGGCGGGGTCGAGCGGCGCCTTGCCGTCGCAGCCCACGGAGGGAATCGGGCCCGGCTTGGGCGGCCCTCCCGACGCCCCTACCGGCGTATGACAGGCCCCGAGAAGCAGCAAGACACCCAACGACAAGCAGCGATGCACGGCCCTGTTCTAGCGCGGCCGCGGCCCCCGGGCAGCGCGGCCAGTCTTTTTGAAAGCGGCGCTGCCGCGTATGCAGAAAAAAGCGCCTCCACCGATGAGTCATGCGGCACGGCGCGGTCTACCTCTCGAGAGCCCGCTGTGCGGCGAGCGAGCGAGTCGCTGCCACACCCAGAACCCGTCAGGAGCCCATCGTGTCGACTCAGATCTTCGTCAATCTCCCGGTCAAAGACCTCGCGCGCTCGGTCGCGTTCTTCACCAAGCTCGGTTACACGTTCAACGCGCAGTTCACTAGCGACGACGCCACCTGCATGATCATCGGCGAAAACATCTACGCCATGCTGCTGGTCGAGCGGTTCTTCAAGACGTTCATCGACAAGCCGATCATCGACGCCAAACAAGGCACCGAGGCCCTGATCGCGCTTGCCCACGAGTCCAAGGACGCCGTCAAGACGCTGGTCGAGACGGCGCTCGCGGCCGGCGCGCGACGCTACACCGAGCCCAAGGACCACGGCTTCATGTACCAGTGGGGCTTCGAAGACCTCGACGGGCACATCTGGGAGCACTTCTGGATGGACCCGGCAACCGTTCAAAAGTGACTCCGCGAGTGCTTCCGCTCGAGAGCGCCGGTGTGGTGAGCATTCTCGCCAAATCTCGGCGCTATCCTCGATCTCGAAGGGTGGCCTGAGCGGCTCCCTCTCGCGTGCGGGTGGTCGGACCAGCCAGCCAGGTCGCGCGAGTCAGAGATGGGTCCAGTAAGGTCATGATTGAACGTCCAGATTGGACACGAGATCATCAGCACCCGACCATTCATAAGCAGGCCGGCGCACGTTCTGCTGCCGGCCGTGAGGTCGGTCCGATGCGATTCAGCTTAATGTTCTTGGCGCTCTCGTGCGCCCTCTTTGCTTGCGGCGGTGACGAAGGCGAGGACCCGCAAGGGCTCGCCCAAAACAACGCCGATGCGCTCGCCACGGGCATGCCCTGCGCGGTGCAGCCCATCGTCGAGAAGTACTGCTCCACCTGTCACGGCAAGGTACCCGTCGCTGGGGCTC
The DNA here is from genome assembly GCA_041179425.1 of Pseudomonadota bacterium. GTDB lineage: Bacteria > Myxococcota_A > Polyangia > Polyangiales > DASUME01 > DASUME01. Next base: position 2,422 of record JBEGTL010000738.1, read on the forward strand.
CCATGGCGCTGGTCACCTCCGAAGACTTTCAGGCGCTGGCCAAGAACGGCGAGCCGTACCGCGCGCGCGCTCTCGCCCGGCTGCACGACACTGCACTGCCGATGCCTCCCGCGGCTCGGCCGCAGCCCACGACGAGCGAGCGTGCCTTGCTCGAGAACTGGCTGTTTGGTGGTGCGAGGCGCAGCAGCGAGGCGTGCACCGGCACGGTCGTCCCGGCCGATGCGCTCCCGCCGACCATTCCGGACTCGGAGTGCGAGATGATCGTCGAGCTGCGCACGCACGGAGCGCAGACGGTCGACGACACACCTTTCGAAGTGCCGCCCGTAGACGACCTCTACGAGTGCTTCTACTTTCCCGTGCCGTTCATGACGAAGATGCACGTGCTCAAGCTCGAGCCCATCGTCGACAACGCCTCGGTGCTGCACCACTACCTGCTCTATCAAGAGACCACCAAGGTGGCGCAAGACGGCTCGCACGCGCACTGCGGCGGCACGCATCCCACGGCGGCTCTGCTGACGGGCTGGGCACCGGGTGGTCCCGGCGCATCCATGCCGCCCGACGTGGGTCTGCAGATTGCACAGGGGCCCGAGGCGCAGTTCAACCTCGAGGTCCACTACAACAACACCGCGCGCGTCGCCAAGCCGGGCGATCGCAGCGGCGTGCGTATCTGCGCCACCAGCAAGCTGCGCAAGAACGAGGCCGTCGCGCACTGGCTCGGCACGGAGCTGATCTTCAACGCGCCTGGCCCGGGCCGCGCGTCGAGTGAGTGCTACCCACAACAGACCGCGCACATCATCAGCGTGTCGCCGCACATGCACCGTACCGGCGTGCACATGAAGACGGAGATCACGCGCGCCGGCGGCGCCAAGGAGATCCTGACGGACCGTCCGTTCGACTTCAACGACCAGCAGATCTACCCCGTGGGCGGCGCGGCCGGCGAAGTGATTGTCGGCCCCGGCGACTCACTCTCCACGGTCTGCGACTTCAACAACGACACCGGAAAGCTCATCACCTTCGGCTCCAAGACGTCGCAGGAGATGTGTTACAACTTCGTCGTCGCATGGCCCGCAGGTGCACTCGCGACGGGCGGGGGTTTGTTACAAGGCCCAAACCGCTGCATGCAATGAACGATGACGCCTGACGGGCTAGACACGTTGCGATCCACCACCGCTTCCTCCGGTGCCTCCTCACGTACAGGAAGTACGCTCCGGGGGCTCCTCAGAACCGGCGGCGCCTCGCAACGCGCCTAGCCCGCCATCCGTCACCGTTCGGGTTGCGGTGGAGTTTTGAGATCTCTTGCTGGTCTCGGTCCCTCGTCCTGTGGCGGTGCAGTTCGTTCTGTGGCGGTGCAGTTCGTTTCGGTGGCGGGGCTCGTGGCGCTGGTCG
>JBEGTL010000739.1:0-3763 GCA_041179425.1 Pseudomonadota bacterium
CTTGGTCGGAGCACGCCCTCGGGCGTGCGAGCGAACAAATGAGGACACGCGGGAAGCGGCGCGAACGCGGCGCCATAGTTTCATCCGAGAAGCCGGAGGGTCAATCAGGCCTGACGGGGATTTCCGACCCCTGCATGCCCCAGTCCCGCGCCAAACGCCAGCGGGCGCTGTTTGACCGCACGCTCATGCCTCCAGCACGGTGCGCTTCGTGTAGATTGAGGGGGTGCACGACTCCGAGCGAGCGATGGTCTCGGCGAGAGCGCCCGCCGGCTCGTCGGCAAGCCGCGCGCTGGCGCAGTACCTGACCAAGGTCGGTCGCCGGGTGCTGTGGTTCAAGCTCTTGCGGGGCGCGGCCTTCGCCACCGGCACCTGTTTGTGCCTCTTGCTGCTTTCGGCCTTGTTTGCAGGGCCCAGCCTGTCCTTGTTCGGTGCGGGGCTGGTGTGGGGCGCGGTGTTGCTGGGTGCCGCGCTGGCCGCGGCAGTCGGTGTGGGCTCCCTCGACGATCTGTCCGGCCCCCGGCGCGCCAAGCTCCTGCGCCCCTACCATCCCTCGCTGTCCTCGCGTGCCCGCTCTGCCGCCGAGCTCTCGCGCACCCCCAACGGCTCCCCCGAGCTGATCGCCTCGCTGGCGCGCAGCGTCACCGACGAGCTCTCGAGTATGCCGCTGTCGCGGGTGGTGCCTGCGCCTCGCCACTTCGCCGCTGCGTTCTCGCTGGCCAGCCTGCTCGCCCTCGCCAGCGGCCTGCTGCTGACCCACCGCGACGACGCCACGGCAGGCCTGTACGCGCTGCTCCACCCGGGCGCTCACGACGAGCAGGGCTCGCTGGTGGGGCTGTGGGTCTCGAGCCTGCGCGCACACGTGACCTACCCCGCGTCGTACCCGCGCGACGCAGACGACATCCCACGGCTGCGCTCGCTGGCCGTGCCCGAGGGCGCGCTGCTCGAGCTCAGCCTCCGCCCGCGCTTCAACATCGAGCGTGCGGTGCTCAAGCTGGGCGAGCGCACACTGCCCTGGACCAAGCGCGACGATGGCAGCTTCTCGCTCACCCTCACGGCCGAAGAGAGCGCCCGCATGGAGCTCAAGGCGCGCGTAGGTGGGGCGTGGGTCACCGACGCCGAGCCGCGTGAGCTCTCGGTCGAGAACGACGCGGCGCCGGTGGTCGAGCTGGTCACGCCGCTGTCTGACCAGCAGGCCGAGCTCGATCAACACGTGCCGTTCGTGTTCCGCGCGCGTGACGATCACGGCCTCGACGGCATCGACTTGGTGGTCCAACTCGGCCCCAACCGAGAACGGCGCCTACGCATCGCAAGCTTCGCGGCCGAGCGCACCACGCGGCGCAACGAGGGCAGCACCGAGGTGGTGCCCGCCGCGTTTGGAGCGCGCCCGGGCCAGACCATCGCAGTGTGGATCGAGGCCCGCGACAGAGACTCTTTTGGGGGCGCCAACGTGGGTCGCTCGCCGGTGCGCACCATCCGGGTGGGCGAGTCCGAAGACGGCAAAGGGCCCGAGGTAGGCTTGTTGCTCGCGGCCCGCGACCGCGCACTCGACGCGCTCGCCGAGCGGCTCGAGTCGCCCCGAGCAGGCGACGACGCCGCGCGCGCCCGCAAGCTGGCCAAGAGCACACGCGAGCTGATTCAGGCGCTCTCGGCGCTGGCCAACGGCTACGGCGACACGCCCCCCAACGCCAACGAAAACCTGGTGCGCGACATGAGTCGGCGCGTGACGCGGCTCTTGCGCGACGAGAGCGCGGCCAGCGACTCGGCCGCCCTCACACGCATCGATCGCAGCACGGTCGCCGAGCTCGAAGAAGACGTGTTGTGGCTGGCCGACCTGATCGGTCGCGCCAAGCTCGAAGCCGCCGAGGGCGCTCTGTCTCGGCTGGCCGCCACGCGTGCGCGCATGCGCAAGCTGCTCGCGCAGCTCAAAGAAAGTGACGACCCCGCGCAGCGCGCCGAGCTGCTCGCCGAGATCGCGCGGGCGCGCTCCGAGATGAGCGAGATTGCAGAGCGCCTCGCCGAGGCCGAAGCAGACGTGCCCGGCGACTTCGTCAACTACGACGCGCTCAAGCGCGAGACCGCGCAAGATCCGCTCGAGCAGCTCGAGCAGGCGCTGGCCAAGGGTGACATGGAGGCCGCCGAGCGCGCCCTCGGCCTGCTCGACGAGCGGATGGCCAGCCTCGAGAACGGTCTGTCGGGCGGCGAAGAGGCCTTTCGCAATGCGCGGTTTTCCCCGCGCGACGCGGAGCTCGACAAGGCGCGAGGCGAAGTGCGCGAGCTGCAGCGAAGTCAGGAGCAGCTGGCCAAAGAGAGCGACCGGGTCGCACAAAAAGCCCGCGGTCGAGGCGGCGAAGAGCGCGCGTTCGAGGCAGCCAACAACAAGCTGGCCGCGCAGAGCGAGGCGCTCGAGAAGCGCACCCGTGAGCTCGAGCCGGGGCGCATGCAGCCCGCCATGGGAGAGACCCAACGCACCGCCGCGCAGCGCCTACGCGACGCGCGCGACGCGCTCAAGCAGGGCGAGACCGGCGAAGCGCGCAGCATGGCCGACCGGGCTGCGTCCGAGATCGAAGCGCTCGCCACCGAGATGCGGCTCGACGCACGTTTGGCCCCCGGCCGCGACGGGGCGCGCACCACCGCGGCGCGCCAGGCCGAGGAGCTGGCGCGCGACGTGGCTCGTTTCGCCGAAGAGGTACAGAGCAACGCGCCGCGCGAGTCCGAGCAGCTGTCGGGCGACGAGCGCGAGGCGCTGCGCAAACAGGCGCCCTCCCAGCGCACCCTCGGCGAGCGCGCCGGCAAGCTGGCCGAGAGTGCGCGGGACAACGGGCCGGCCAGCGTCCCGGGCGGGCTCGAGCGGGCCACGCAGTCGATGCGCTCCGCCGAGAGCGCGCTCGAGCGCGGCGACCTGGGCAAGGCGCGCGCCGAGCAGCGCGAGGCGCTCGACCGCTTGCGGGACGTGTCGCAGCAGCTCGATCAGCAAGCCCAGGCGAGCCAGGGCGAGCGCGGCCGGAGCGACGGAAACGGCAATTCGAGCGGGGATCGCAGCGAGAAGGTGGCGATTCCGGGCGGCGAAGGCGACAGTCGACGGAGCGAGCTACGTCGACGCGTACTCGATGCCCGGCGCGCGCCCACCCCCGACTCGTTCGAGCGGTCGGTCGAGCGCTACTACCAGGAAATCCTGAGATGAAGTGCTCATCGGGTCGCGCGGTCAGGGGGCTCGTCGAGCTGTACGGCGTGGTGTGCACGTGTTTGCTGCTGGGGGGGGTCACGCCCACCCACGCCGAGGACGACCCGCTCGAGCGCAGCGTGCACGCGCTCGAGGCCAACGACCTACCCGACGCCGAGCTCGCCCTCGCGCAGCTCTCGGAGGGCGACGCCAAGAGCCCAGACGCCACCTTCCAGCGCGGCCTGGTCGAGTTCTACGCCGGTCGCTACGACGGCGCGGTGGCGGCCATGGAGCGCGCCATCGCCAACGCCCCCCGCTCCCCGCAGCTGGGGGAGTGGCGACGGCTGCTGCAGTGGGCGACCGCGGCACGAGACATCACGCGAGACTTTGCCGAGGCGCACTCCAGCGACGGGCGCTACGTCATTCGTTATCAAAAGGGCGCCGACGCGGTGCTGGTGCCCTACGCTCTCGACGCGCTGCGCGACGCCGATCACGCCATCGAGGCGCAGCTGGGCATCAAGCTGCCAGCGCCGATCCGGCTCGAGGTGTACCCGTCGGCGCGCACGCTGGCCGACGTCTCGAGCCTCTCCATCGAGCACATCC
>JBEGTL010000740.1:0-3745 GCA_041179425.1 Pseudomonadota bacterium
TCGGCGCGCTGCCGGCCCGCGACCGCCCGCTCGACTTGGCCCGCTGCCTGCGCCTCGGACGCAGCCTCGCGGAACAGGGCCCACGCGCTCGCGGTGCGTCCGCTCTTTTCGTAGCACTCGGCCAGGTAGAGCATGGTGCCGATGCCCCGCTCGATGGCCTGGCTCTGCTCGAGTCGTGCGCACGCTTCTTCGAGCTTGCCCTCGCGCATCACCGCGATTCCGCGGTCGAACAGGGCTTCGGCCGTGGCCTTGTCACTCGCCGACACCTGCGCGTGTGCGCCGGCGGCGAATAGCCACAAAGGCAGCATCCAGATCAAGCGTCCCTTGTACATGCGCTCCACCCTTTATCGAGGGACGCTAGCGGCGGCCACCGAAATTCGTGACGCCCTGCGGATCAGGCTCTGCTGGCGCGGCCGGGGACGCGCGCAGTGGAGTGCCCGTTTGAACCTTGGCGCGCGTGACACCGCGCCGCGCTGGTTGCTCTACGGCCGCCGGCGCAACTGCCGGCTGCACAACGGGTGCGAGCCGGGCCTGAGGCGGCGCCAGTCGTGCGGGGGACGGCGTCGGTAGCGCCGGCAGACTCGGCGGCAGCGCCGTACGAGGCGGCGGATGGGCCGCGACCGCCGCATCGCGGCCCACAAAACCGTCTGTTGGTGCACTCTGACGCGCGTCGACCGGACTGCCGAACTGACGAGACAGCAGGGCGGCTACACCTGCGAACGCGATCAGTGCCAACGCCGCGACCAACCAGCGCCAGGCGTTGTTGCTGTTGGCGTGTGGCGGTGGCACGGACGTCGGTGTGAAGCGTTGCGACGCGGGCCCGACGGGGCGACCGCTGGGAGGTGTCTTTCGCGGCGCACCATCGGAGATGGTCTCGGGCAACGGGTCGCGCGCCGCGCTCGAGGGCCGAATGCGCAGGATGCGCGACACGGAGATGGAGTCGGGCGGAGCGTAAGGTCCGATCGCTTGCGCGAACTCGCCGACGGAGCCGTAGCGCAGCGCGCGGGGCTTGCTGAGCGCGCGCTGCAGCACCGCCTCGAGTCCGCCGGGTACCGTGATGCCGAGCTCGGAGAGGGGTGTCGGCTCGGCGTGTAAGACCTGACTGACGAGCTGCGGGATGGTCTCCCCGTAGAACGGGGGACGACCGGCGATGAGCTCGTAGGTCAGTGCGCCCAATGCCCAGATATCGGTGCGTACGTCGACGTCTTTCGCCGAGTTGAGCTGCTCGGGAGACATGTAGATGGGCGAGCCGATGATGGACGACGTCTTCGTGAGCGAGAAGCTCTCGACACTGCTCTCGGAGAGCGACTTGGAGACGCCGAAGTCGAGCAGCTTGAGACAGCGCGAACCGTTGGGCCGACGCGCCAAGAACAGGTTGGCGGGCTTGAGATCGCGATGGATGATGCCGGCCGCGTGCGCCTCGGCCAACGCCTCGCACGCCTCGAGCACGTACCCGATGGCCTCGGCGGCGGGCAGCCGACTGCGCCGGGACAGCTCGTCGGCGAGGTCGCAGCCCTCGAGGTACTCGAGCACCAAGTACGGGATGCCGCCGGGCATCATGCCGACGTCGAGCACCCGACAGACGTGCTCGCTGCGAATGCGCGCGGCGGCCCGCGCCTCGCGCTGAAAACGCTCCAGCGCGGAATCCTCGATGGGACCCGCCCCTGCGAGCAGGAGCTTGATGGCCACGCGCTGGCGAAGCCCGAGATGCCACGCGGACACGACCAAGCCCATGCCACCTTCGCCGATGACACTCTCGACTTGGTATTTGTCGGCGATGATCTCGCCAAGCACGACAGGAGAGGAGTTCCGCATGGAGAAAGGTGCCTAGCCGCTGGAATGTACCCCAGCCCAGGCCGGTAGGTGACCCGTGGGTAGCGTACGTCAAGACGGGGTGGGAATTCCCCTACTCGATGCCATCAATTGCGGCCTGCGGCGAGGCGTCGCAGGGCTAGGGCGGGGACCGCAAGGAGACTTCCCGACCATTGGATGAGGCGCTCGACGTGCGCTTCCTGGTACAGTTCGGCGGGATGCAGTCCTGCCTGCCGCAGCCCGGCGCGCTCGTCGCCGAGAAGTACGTGATCGCTCGACAAATCGGACGCGGCGGGATGGGTGCCGTGTACATCGTCGAGCATCGAATTACGGGCAAAAAGCTGGCTCTCAAGTGCCTGTTGCCCGAGCACGTGGAGCATCCCGAGTTCGTCGAGCGGTTCCTGCGCGAGGCGCAGGCGGCGGGGCGCATCGAGCACCGCAACGTGGTCGACGTGTTCGACGTCGGGCAAGACGGACAGCTGATCTACATCGTGATGGAGCTGCTCGACGGAAAGCCACTGTCCGAGCTGCTGCGCGCGGGTCAGCTGACGCTCGAGGAGACCCTGCAGATCTTGCTCCGCGCCATGAACGGGGTGGCGGCGGCGCACGCCGTGGGCATCGTCCACCGCGACCTCAAGCCCGACAACATCTTTGTCTGCGTTGGACAGTCAGGTCGGCTCGACGACCCGCGCGTCCTCGACTTCGGCATCTCCAAGCTCGAAGACGACGTCAGCAAGCCGCTGACCAAGAGCGGCGTCATGCTGGGCACGCCGTACTACATGGCGTTCGAGCAGATCAACAGCCAGCGCGACCTCGACCAGCGCGTCGACATCTACGCGATGGGCGTCATCTTGTACGAAGCGATGGCGGGTCAGCTGCCGTACGTGGCCGAGAGCGTGGGTGCGCTGGCCATCCGCATGATGAGTGGACCGCCCGTGCCGCTCTCGCAGCTGCGGCCCGAGCTGCCCGAGGGCCTGGCCGGCGTCGTGATGCGCTCGGTCGCACGCGATCGCGATCAGCGCTTCCCCACCATGCAGGGTCTGATCGAAGCCCTCAAACCTTACGCTTCCACCGGCGCGAGCTTGTTTCCCAACAAGGGTCCGGGCACTCCGTTGGGCAGCGCGCTGCGCAGCTCGCGCGCCATCGACGCGACCTTACCCGCGATGCCCAGCCTCAACCCTGCCTCGGGGGGAGAGAGCTCCGCGCGCCTCAAGCTCGATGGGGTCGACAGCCTGGCGGGCCGCACCCCCAGCCCGCCCAACACGTCCAAGCTGATGTTGTGGGTGGTCGCGGGAGGGCTGCTGGTCATCCTCGCCGGTGTCACGTTGGCGATGGCGCTGCGCGAGCCCGCCACCACCGAGTCTCTGGTCGAGCCGACGCCCGCCGTCGAGGCCCCCCTGCCCGCGCCCAGTGTGCCCCCACAGAGAGCGCCCAAGCCTGCTGCGCGCACTGCAGAACAAGAACCCGTCGAGCAGCCCGAGCCTGCCGCAACGCCCGAGCCTGCGGCGCCGAGTGAACCTGCGGCAGCGGCGCCGGCGGCGGCCCAAGAGCCCGCGAACGAGCCTGCGGAGCCTGCGCCCATCAAGGGCAAGGCAGCCAAGGCCAAAGCACGAGCAGCCAAGGCTCGCGAGCGAAAGGCAGAAGGCCCCGAGGCTCCGTACGAACCTGCAGGGGGAAGCCCCGCCGCACCGGTGGTAGTGGAGGCAGCACCGACCCCTGCGGCCGAGACCAAGCCTGCGGAGCCAGCGCCACAGGCGGAGACGAAGACCGAGCCTCTCCCGACGGCGGCACCCGAGGCCAGGCCCGAAGCGGTGCCTGCGCCTGCCGAACCAGCGGCTGCACCGTAAGGTCTGCAGACCTTACTTACTTCGAGTACGAGTACCAGCACGCTACTCGCCATCCCTCCTCATCCTCGGCGGTCGCAAGCTCGTCC
>JBEGTL010000741.1:0-3731 GCA_041179425.1 Pseudomonadota bacterium
GTGCTAGGACGCAGCAGATGGGTGGAGGCTGCAGGGCGGTTTGGCCCCTACTTCACTGATGGGCTGTCTCGGGCCCGAGAGCGTCGTGGTGCTTGGTGGCGGTGGCGTCGACTGGCGCTTGCTCGCTGCGCGTTCGCTCGCTCGCGTCATTTAGGGTTGTGAGTTGGGAGGCGGTGGCGTCGACTGGCGCTTGCTCGCTGCGCGTTCGCTCGCTCGCGTCCTTTTCCCTTGGAACTACCGCGGTCTCTTCATCGACGCGCAGGCCTCTTCGATGACACGTAACGCGGCCTGGCCCTAACCGGTCCGCACCGCGCTCGACGCTCCGTCGGCTCGTGAGCCCCCGCAGGCGACGACCGGCGCTGAAACGCGATCGATAGGTGAGAAGAGCCGCGCCAGCCCCATTGTTCTGCCTCGCGCGGCTCGGAACGCGGTGGGGGTCGCATCGGGTCCCTGCGCCTGCTTTTCAACGGCAGGCGTAGGCCATCCCATGTGCCGAGGCGCTGTAGTTGCCTCCAGCCACTGTGTCCCACAGGACGTGTGTGGCACCAAGCTCCGCCGCTTTGTTTAGAGCTTTGATCTTGGACGATTCCATCTTGCCGGATGGAGTGCGGAAGCCACCGCTCGATGTGCCCTGCACGTCGCTCAGAAGAGTGCAGTCTTTGACCATCTGCTGGTCGGCAACGCGAATGGTCTGCGCGGCAGGACTGAGCTGTGGCGCGCATGACGAGGCGAAGAGCAAAGCCATGCTGATGGCAACTCTCGAATACATATTCAATGACCTTCTATGCGATTGGGAGGGACAGTTGACGTCGGGCACTAGTGCCGCCGTCTGCGCGGACACAAGTCCGGCTCCCAGGCGGGTGACCTGCTGCTCAATAAACGCCTGCCTCCTACGTGTCGAGCGAACCGTCCCACTTCGCCCCCATGACCCAGGAGGGCGCCGACATTCTACCGCTGAGCAATCCCCAGTCGAAGTCAAGCTCGCGCTGCGCGCGTACGAGACTGCCCAGCGCCGAAGCGCATCGGGGTAAGGAACGCCTCCGCGACGACCCTGTCCGCGTAGCTGAGTCGCCTGCTCGCGAAAACTTCTCTGCCGTCACCGTCATGCGCACGAGCGTGCCCGAACGCGATCACCTCCGTAAGACGTCGTTCTCCGAGGTGATACGATAGGTGGGTCACTTCTCGACAGCGACGGCGGGTCACTTCTACCGAGCGGCGAAGCCAGGCGCGCCTCAGGCGACGGTGTTGACGTTCTGTCCGAGGTGTGGCGGTAGGCTGGCCGCCGGTTTCAGGGATGCGACCAATGTCACCGCGCTCGACTGCTGTGCGTCCATCGCCTTCTTCAGCACCAAGATGGCGGCCGTCTGCGCAGTGCGCTGCTCCGACATCTGTGTGGCGAGACTCGCGATTCCAGAGATATCCATGCTCCGGTTGTCGGCCCATCCGCGACCGACTTGAGCTTGTTAACCGGCGATACTCGAACGTCCTGCCGACATGGTGATGATCCCCTCTGTAGAGCCTCGCGTTAGGTCGTGATTCACCGGCTCAACCCGCTCGCGCTCCGCGCCCGTTGGATCGGCTGAGACGTTGGTCGAGATCGGGACGTGAACGTGGTGGACGAGCGCGAGAGGGCTCGTCGGTTCAGCATCGGGTCGACGGAAAGGTTGAGCCCACGCGTCTGGTACACGCGCGGGCTCGTGTCGACGATGCAGCTCTCTTGGAAAGGTCCGGGAAAGGGCAAGATGAGCGCTGGTTTCGCACGGTGCGCATGCAGTACCTCGCTACGCTCGCACCCGAGAACAAGACGTCGCTCGAGACGATGAATCGTGCACTGTCAGCGTGGGTCGAGGGTGAGTACCACCACGCACCGCACCGTGGCCTCAGCGACGAATCACCTGCAGACAAGTGGGCACGCACCAGCGATGGCGTGCGTATGCCCGATGCGGGCGTGGGTGAGCACTTCCTCGCCGAGCAGAAGCGGCGCGTGCAGAAGGACCGCACCATCACGCTTGAGGGCGTCGCCTTCGAGGTCGATGCCGCCCTCGTCGGTGAGCGCGTGATACTGCGCTACGACGCCGGAAGACCGCGCGACAAGTGGGTGGTCGAGGTCTGGCATCAGGGCCGGCGTGTCGAGATCGCGCGCCGCGTCGACGTGCTCGCAAACTGCTTCGCCGAGCGCAACGCCAACACGCGTGCCATCCAGTTTCCCAAGCCCGCTGTGGACTACGAGGTGCCCGAGGGCCTGTCCATGCGGGAGCTCGTCGACCCGTCCTACGATGTCGATGATGAAAGCCTGTTCTGATGTACAGGAAGCACTTCGCGCTCACCCGACATCCCTACGACAAAGAGCTCGCAGCGGGCGGCCTCTTCCCGTCCGCCTCGCTGCTCGAGCTCAATGCGCGTCTCAAGCACCTCATCGACATGCGCGGAATCGGCCTCGTTACCGGAGACAGCGGCTCTGGAAAAACTACGACCTGCAGGAGCGCGGTCGCTGAGCTGCACAGCGGTCTGTACCGCGTGGTGTACGTCTCGATGACGACTGGCAACGTCATGGACCTGTACAAGTCCATTGCCTGGGAGCTCGGGCTGCCCACCGAGAGAAGCCGCGCCGCGCTCTTCAAGCAGATCCGCGCTGAGGTCTCGCGCCTGTGCGCCGAAAACAGACTGCGCCCAGTGCTCATCGTCGACGAGGCACACCACCTACGGACCGAGCTGCTCGAAGACCTGCGGCTGCTCACCAACTACGCGATGGACTCCGAGAACCGACTGACCGTGGTGCTCGTCGGCCATCCCGAGCTGCGCCGGCGCATGGGCATGGCCGCCCTCGACGCGCTCGCCCAGCGCATCGTCGTGCGCGCCAACGTACGCGGTATCGCGCGCGACGAGATGGGTGCGTACCTCGCTCACCGCCTGCGCCTCGCGGGCTGCGAGCTGACGCTCTTCGAGCCGCCCACGGTGGAAGCGATCTTCCAGGCCTCGAGCGGGCTGCCCCGCAAGGCCAACAACCTCGCGCACCACTCCCTCTTCGCTGCCGCCATCGCCAAGGCCAAGACCGTCACCACCGAGCACGGCGCCGCCGCCCTGCAAGAACTCGCCTGACATCCTCTTCGATCAGAGAGGCCGGGTGGCTGCGCTCACGCGCACACACCCGGCCTCTCGCTTTCCGTCACCGCTCAGCCGCGCGAAGACTGTGGCGGAATCCGAGAGAATCGGCCCCTGGACTCACGATAGAGGGCGGCGTGCAGGCGGTGGATTTTCGCGAGAGACAACACCCTCCTGCCGCTGTGCCGCTGTGCACAGCGTTCCCAGGGGATGCCAACCGGACTGGAGGACTCGTCTAACAAACGTGAGCGAGTAACAAACGCGAGCGAGCGAACGCGCAGCGAGCAAGCGCCAGTCGACGCCACCGCCTCATAACTCACAACCCTGAAAAAAGCGCGGGCGAGCGAACGCGCCGCGAGCAAGCGCCAGTCGACGCCAGCGCCACCAAGCACCACGACGCTCTCGGGCCCGAGACAACCCATCCGTGAAAGTAGGGGCCACAACCGGCCTGCAGCCTCCACCCATCTGCTGCGTCCTAGCACCGGCGATCTGTCGTGTTGGGTGCGTAATGAATCCTCAGACCGAGCGGATGCGATGGTCTGAGGATTCTTTACGCGCCCAACACCCTTCGGCACTTCTCGTTCAAAAAACAAAGGCTGGCGGCCGCCACCATGCCAGCGGAGGCGGTG
>JBEGTL010000742.1:0-3727 GCA_041179425.1 Pseudomonadota bacterium
CCCGTACCCCTTGCCGAAGCGAAATTGGGCTATGCCGACGTAGGCTTCCGGCTCGCCTTCACCAGCCCCACTGCCAAGCGCACCGAGTTCTCCCTCGACAAGGTCACCTACCGCCCCGCGCCCCCCCCCCCCCCCCCCCCACGCCGTGCTCCACCGCTACCGAGCAAGACCAGCAGCAGTCCACCCAATGTCCACCGCTACCGACGCGCGAGAGGGATCACTCCGAAGGAGCAGGAGCAGCAGCAGCCTTCTTGCGCCGACTCTTGTGCTCGCCCTCAGCAGGCTCAGAAGGCTTGATAGGCTCAACGACAGGAGCCGGAGCAGAAGCACCACCGCCAGCCGCCGCATTCCCAGGAGCAGCGCCAGGGGCAGCACCACCAGGATCAGCAAGCCCCTCCAGAGCCGGCAGAAGAGTCAGCATCGTCTCGATGGCGCTGACCTTGATCGTCCCGGCAAACGTCGCACGATCGCCGCGTGCTTCTGTCTGCACGCTCTTCAAGACGGTCGCTGCAGGCGTCATCCCGATGAACGGGATGGCCAGCACACGGCTCACGGCGACCTTGGCCAGCTCCACGAACAACGCTGCCTGCTCGGCACTGCGCGTCACCAGCGATGCGCTCCCCGCGATCATGTCGGGCCGCGTCGTGAGGTTGACGCCCACCAGCTTGATCTCCTCCAGCTGCGCGAGCTCCTTGCCCACGACCTCGGCAAGCTGACGGATCATCGGCTTCACCTCGTCGGGCAGCCGACTCACCAGCGTGATGTCTGCGCCCTGCTCAATCTCCGCGTACAGCGCCTTGAACATCAGATCTTGGTTTGCACTCGGCGCCTTGCCCAGCAGGGTCTGGATGGCCGCGCTCACGCTCTCTGCGTCGCCGCCGATGATGCCGTCGCGACCGACGAAGGCCGCGCGCGAGCTGCCCTTCTTGCTCTGCACCGTGGGGATGCCCTCGATGTCCTCACGCACGAGCGCCGACGCATCACCCTTGGTGAACTTCTTGACGCAGTCGAGCAGCTCTTCGTGGCGCAGGTCGCCGCGCGCAGCGAAGGCAAAACGAGGCACGCCCCCACCGGGCGCCGGGCGCGCAAAGATGGTGAGCTCGCTGAGCCGCTCGAGCGGGTTGAAGCCACAGGTGACCTGCACGCGCTCGATGCCCGCTGCCTGGCCGCGATCGACGATGAGCTTCTTGTAAGCGTCAGACGCCAGCACGCGGTCGACCCGGATGCGCACGACGCCGAACGCGTCGGCAGGGACCACGGCGAGTGGATCTTGAGGCAGCGAGACCCGCGGCCAAAACAGAAACCAAGCACCCGCCAGGACGACGACGACTGCCAACGAGATCAAGACGACCGATGACCGCTTCACACGCCGAGCCTAGCAGCCGAGGCTGGCAGAGTAATGAACTCGACGTGTCCCTCGCTTTGACCCGACCACGAAAACCTGCGTGGTTCAGCGCACGGGTCAGGTGGTGTGCCCTGGCTCCACAGCTCGGGGACGTTGGCACTGGAGAGTTTCGGCAATCTGGGCTACGAGCGGGCCCATATGCCGTGGCGACACGTGGTGCTCCGAGGAACACAGGTACTCGCACGCTGTGCCCCCGACGGGCGGCTGCTCGATCAGGGCGGGCGTGTGGAAATTCGGTATCGGTCCAACGACGGCAAGTCGTACCGCGCCGCGACGCGCAACCTCGAGCTGGTGCCGGGAGACGTGCTCCCCGACGACCACTGCAGCGACGGCACGCCCGTGGTCGAGCCGCGCAACAACGAGGGCACGGTTCCTCAGGCCAGCCACGCCAACCTGATCGCCTACACGGACGGTGCCTGTAGCGGTAACCCCGGGCCCGCAGGTCTCGGGGTGGTGCTGATCGAGAACGGCGTGCGGCGCGAGCTGAGCGAGTACCTGGGCATCGGCACCAACAACGTCGCCGAGCTGACCGGCATCTTGCGCGCACTCGAGGGCGTGGGCCGCTCGGCCGAGGTGATGCTCGTGCACACCGACAGTCAGTACGCCATCGGCGTGCTCACCAAGGGCTGGAAGGCCAAGGCCAACCAACAGCTGATCGCCGACATCAAAGAGCGCATCCGCAACTTTCCGCGGCTCTCGCTGGTGTACGTGAAGGGCCACGCGGGCGTGCCGCTCAACGAGCGCGCGGACGAGCTCGCCCGCCAAGCCGTCGCACAACGCGGCACCTCGGGCTGGGTGGAGATCAAGAGCTCCCGTGCCTCCGGATAGCACCAGCACCGCGGCGCTCCTCGCGCGCGATCGCGAGGCCGTGCTCCACCCGTACGCGCCGCCCGGGACGCCAGGGCCGCTGTTCGTGGTCGAGCGCGCGCACGGTGTGCGCCTCCAGCTCGCAGACGGTCGCGAGCTCATCGACGGCATGTCGTCGTGGTGGGCCGCCATCCACGGCTACGATCACCCGGTGCTCAAGGCGGCGCTGACCCGTCAGCTCGACTCGCTCGCGCACGTGATGTTTGGAGGTCTCACGCATCCGGCCGCCATCGCGCTGTGCGAGAAGCTCGTCGAGATCACGCCCGAGCCGCTGACGCGTGTGTTCTTGAGCGACTCCGGCTCGGTGTCCGTCGAGGTCGCGCTCAAGCTTGCCATCCAGTACCAAGCGGCCACAAATAAGCCTGAAAAACGGCGCATTTTGACGGTCCTCGGCGGCTACCACGGCGACACGCTGGGTGCGATGTCGGTGTGCGACCCGGTCAACGGCATGCACTCCTTGTTTCGCGGTGTGCTCAGCGAGCAGCTGTTTGCGCCGATTCCGGGGCCGCGCATCGACCAGGCGTGGGACGAGACGTCCATCGCGGCGTTCGAGGCGTTGCTGGCGCAGCACGCGCACGAGGTGGCGGCCGTCATCCTCGAGCCCGTCGTGCAGAACGCGGGCGGCATGCGCTTCTACCATCCGACCTACCTTCGCCGCGTGCGCGCGCTCTGCGACCAACACGACGTGCTGCTGATCCTCGACGAGATCGCCACCGGCTTCGGTCGCACCGGCACGCTGTTCGGCGCCGAGCACGCCGACGTGGTGGGCGACATCGTGTGCGTGGGCAAGGCACTCACGGGCGGCATGATGACGCTGGCCGCGACCCTCACCACCGAGCGCGTCGTGCACGCCATCGGAGCACGCTCGCCGGGCGTCTTCATGCACGGGCCCACGTACATGGGCAACGCGCTCGCCTGTGCAGTGGCGCTCGCAAACATCGAGCTGCTGCTCGCCGGAGACTACCGCGCGCGCGTCGGCGCCATCAGCGCGCAGCTCACGCGTGAGCTGGCCTCGTGCCGCGCCTTGCCTCGAGTCGCCGACGTGCGCGTGTTTGGCGCGATCGGCGTGGTCGAGCTGAAACAGCCCGTCGACATGGAGCGCGTACAGCCCGCACTCGTCGAGCGCGGTGTGTGGCTACGCCCGTTTGGACGCCTGATCTACACCATGCCGCCGTACGTGATCGCGCCCGACGAGCTGTCGATGGTCACGCGCGCAATGCACGAAGTGGTCGCTCAGGCGTAGTGCGCGGCGGCCTGCGCCAGCGTCACGAAACGATACCCCTGCTGCTTGAGCTCCGTAAACGCGGCCGACAAGGCGGCACGCTTTTGTGCGGCCGTGCGCCGGAGGTCTTGCTGGTAGGGCACGAGCGCAGTCAGACCGTCTTCTTGTGCGTCGGACAGGTCGATGCCGTGCAGCTCGAGGTTCACGAAGTTGCGCGCGCAGGCGAGTCGCGT
>JBEGTL010000743.1:0-3721 GCA_041179425.1 Pseudomonadota bacterium
CCTTGCCCAGCACGAAGCGGGTCTGGGGGAGGGGTCCTTCGGCCGCATCGACCAGCAGCAGCACGCCGTCGGCCATGCTGATGATGCGCTCGACCTCGCCGCCGAAGTCGGTGTGGCCAGGCGTATCGATGATGTTGATGCGTACGTTTTTGTAGGTGATCGAGGCGTTTTTCGCGAGGATGGTGATCCCTCGCTCGCGTTCGAGGTCGTTGGAATCCATGACGCGATCGGCGACAGCTTCGTTGTCGCGGAAAGTGCCGGTCTGTTTGAGCATCGCGTCGACCAACGTCGTCTTACCGTGGTCGACGTGAGCGATGATCGCGATGTTTCGCAGATCTTGGCGTGTGGGCGTCGTCATTAAGTCGCGCGGTCTGACATAAGGCATTGGCACGAGCAAGGCGGGGCCCTGGGGATCGGGTACACTCGGAGCCATGAGGTACGCCGAAAATCCCCTGCTCTCCTACACCTTCGAAGTGCCCTTCGACGCGATCCGCGCCGAGCACGTCGAGCCGGCGGTCGACACGCTGCTCGCGCGCGCCAGGGCACGCCTCAGAGAGCTACGCGAGAGCACCGGCCCCCGTACGTATGCCAATACGTTGGGGGTTCTGGATGCCGCCACCGAGGAGCTCGAGCACGCCATGGCCGTTGTGGGTCACCTCGAGGCGGCGTCCACCACACCTGCCCTGCGCGAGGCCTACAACGCCGTCCAGCCCAAGGTCAGCGAGTTCTACGCCGGCATTTCTCTCGACGGCGAGCTGTACCGCGCACTGAAAGAGTTCTCACAGACTGGCGAGGCCAAGGCCCTCGACCCCGCACGGGCCCGTTTTCTCAAACAAACGCTCGAAGACTTCCGTCGCAACGGTGCCGAGCTCGACGCCGAGCAGAAGGCGCGCGTCGAGAAGATCAGCGTCGAGCTGTCCCGGCTCACCACGCAGTACTCGCAGAACCTGCTCGACGCGACCAACGCCTTCGAGGTGGTGATCGACGACGAGTCTCGCTTGGCGGGCCTTCCGCCGAGCGCCATCGAGTCCGCGCGCGAGAACGCGGCGGCCCACGGCGTGACGGGCTTTCGTTTTACCCTGCAGCAGCCGAGCTACGTCGCGGTGCTCACCTACGCCGACGACAGCGCGCTGCGCGAGCAGCTGTACCGCGCCTTCAACACGCGAGCGACGGTGGCGCCCTACGACAACCGCCCGCTGATCGCCGACATCCTGCGTCTGCGCCGCGAAAAGTCCGAGATCCTCGGCTTCGCCAACTTCGCCGATCTCAACCTCGAAGATCGGATGGCCAAGACGGGCGCGCGCGCACAGCAGTTCGTCTCGCAGCTGCGCGAGTCGACGCGCAGCTTCTTCGAGCAAGAGAACGCGCAGCTCACCGAGTTCAAAGCTGAGCTCGAGGGCAACGAGCCGGGCCGCGTGGTCGCCACCGACCAGGCGCTGTCGCCCTGGGACGTGTCCTACTACGCCGAGAAGCTCCGCAAGGCGCGCTACGACTTCGACGAAGAAGCGCTGCGCCCGTACTTCTCCGTCGACGGCGTGCTCGAAGGCATGTTCACGCTCGTCTCGCGCATCTACGGCGTGCGCACCGAGCGCCGCACCAACGTGCCCACCTACCATCCCGATGTCCGCTACTACTCCGTGCTCGACGAGAGTGGCCAGGAGATCGGCGCGTTTTACGCGGATCTCTACCCGCGTGAGGACAAGCGCGGCGGCGCCTGGATGGGCGACTTCATCACCGGCTTACCCGGCGGCCACCACCACAAACACCTCGGCGTCATGTGCGCCAACGCCAGCCCGCCCATCGGCGGCAAGCCTGCGTTGCTCACCCATCAAGACGTCGAGACGCTGTTCCACGAGTTTGGGCACCTCCTGCACCACCTGCTCGGTCGTGCGCAGGTGCGCAGCCTCGCTGGCACCCGCGTCGCGTGGGACTTCGTCGAGCTGCCCTCGATGATCATGGAGAACTTCTGCTGGGAACGCAGCGTGCTCGACTTCTTTGCGCGCCACTACGAGACCCACCTGCCCATCCCAGACGCGTTGCTCGAGAAGCTCCAGCGCACGCGCACCTTCCGCGCCGCCAACATGCAGATGCGCCAGCTCGGTCTGGCCAGCGTCGACCTCTCTCTGCACATCGACTACGACCCGCAGCGCGATGGCGACGTCATCGCCTACGCGCGCGCCATCGCGCAGCAGCACACGCCGGCCGGCCTGCCCGCAGACTTCGCGATGATCGCGGGCTTTGGCCACTTGTTCTCGTCGCCCGTCGGCTACGCGGCCGGCTACTACAGCTACAAGTGGGCCGAGGTCCTCGAGGCCGACGCCTTCTCGCGCTTCGTCGATGCCGGGGTGCTCAGTCGCGAGGTGGGGGCTGCGTTTCAGGCTTCGGTGCTGTCGCGCGGAAATGAAGAAGACCCGATGGAGTTGTACAAAAACTTCATGGGCCGCGAGCCCTCGCCCGCTGCCTTGCTTCGTCGGGCGGGGCTGGTCGAGCCTGCTGCGGCGCAGTCCTGACGAGCACGAGCACGAACGTCGACGTCTACGTCGACGGCTACATCGACGAGGAGGAGGACGCGCACGCGCACGCGCAGGTCGACGAGGGCCGGATCCTAGGCGGGTCCGCTGGTGCAGGTCCGCCGGGCATACCGAAGAGACCTAGAAGACCCTGGCGACGGAGGCGCAAGGTCGCCTCGTCCTCCTGCGCGTGCGCGTCCTCCTCCTCGTGCATGTAGTCGTCCTCGTCCTACGTCGACGTCCTACGTCCTCGTCCTCGTCGACGTCGACGTCGACGTCGACGTCCTAGTCTCGATGCACCGAAGGGCGATCCTGACCGTTCAGTGAGCCTGGTCGCTCCCAGCAGCCGCTGCGTCGATCTCCAGCTCCGCGGCATCGGCCCGCGCGGAGTCGATCTCCTGCTGGGTGGCGTCGCGGATATCGGTGACCGTGACATCCCAGACCAAGGTAAAGCCCGCCAGGGGGTGGTTGGTGTCGACGACCACGTGTTCTTCGTGGACCTCGATGACGTGCATGGCGAACTCGTTTCCATCTTCGTCTTCGCCGAGGATCTCGTCGCCGAACTTGACGTTTTCTGGGTCGGGCAGCTCGGAGCGCTCGACCTCGAAGACGGCGTCGTCGTCGGCCAGGCCGTAGGCCTCTTCTGGGGGCACTCGGATCTGCCGTTTGCCGCCCAGGGATAGTCCCTCGAGCCCGCTGTGCAGGCCGGGCAAGATCGGGGAGTAGCCGTGCACGTAGCGGAGCGGACCCACGCTCGGCTCGATGGAGCGCTGGATGACGTCGCCTTCCTCGTCACACAGCACGTAGTCCAGCACGACGTGTTTGCCCGCAGAAATGGTGCTCATTCGCGGACTGTAGAGCCGAGCTGTGAGTTTGTCGATTGTGACGAAAGAGAGTCCCAACCCCGCGTGCTAGACCACGTGGATGACAGCCTGGCAGCTCGCTAAGCACCCAACCTTTGCCGGGGTTTCGGGCCCTGTCCTCGTCGTGGTGATGGACGGGGTTGGTTATGGCCACAACAACGAGTCCGACGCGGTGTGGCTCGCGCGTAAGCCGCATCTCGACCTCCTGCACCAGAGCTCCCCGCACACGCGGCTGCGCGCGCACGGCGTGGCCGTGGGCATGCCCAGCGACGACGACATGGGCAACAGCGAGGTGGGCCACAACGCCATCGGCGCAGGCAGGGTGTTCGACCAGGGCGCGAAGCTGGT